>CALMZR010000328.1 GCA_937870845.1 uncultured Chloroflexota bacterium | reverse complement strand
CTCACGGTAGCGCGTAAACTTCCGACACCATGAAGGCACGTATAGCTCCATCGATTCTCAGCGCCGATTTCGGGAAGCTCGCGGAAGAAGTGGCCATGTGTGAAGCGGGCGGCGCGGACCTGATTCACATTGACGTCATGGACGGCCGATTCGTTCCGAATCTCACCTTTGGTGAAAAGGTGATTCGCACCGTGCGCGCGGTGACCAAGCTTCCTCTCGACGTCCATTTGATGGTCGTGGAGCCGGCCGGCTACTTCGAAAGTTTTGCGGGCGCGGGTGCCAACGGCCTGACCTTTCACGTCGAGGCGGAACCGCACGTGCAGAGGCAGCTCTCGCGCATTCGCGAGCTCGGATGCAAGGCCGGGCTCGCGCTGAATCCTGCAACTCCAGTGGTTGCTGCTGCCGATGTCACCAACGACCTGGACCTTCTTCTCATCATGACGGTAAATCCGGGATTCGGCGGACAGAAATTCATCCCACGCTCTGTAGAGAAAGTTCGCGCCGCGCGGCGGCTCCTCAAGGAGTCGAGCTCCATGGCCGCGCTCGAAGTTGATGGCGGCATCGACAGGGAGACGATTACTTCGGTCTGGAAGGCCGGCGCCGACACCTTTGTGGCGGGCAATGCAATCTTCTCCGCAAAGGACCCGCGCGCCGAAATCAACGAGCTTCGCACACGCTGCTCGTCCTACGCATGAAGCAGCGCGCACGAACCCTCCTTGTGGGAGGCGCAGTAGTTCTGGTGATCGCACTCATGTTCGCGGGTACGCGGCTGCTCACCAGTGAGCTCTCACTCGTCGAGCCAGGAAGCAAGGCTCCCAATTTCGAAGCGGTTACACTCGATTCAGTCCCGCGCATCAAGTCGCTGGACGAATACCGCGGCAAGGTCGTGCTGCTGAATGTCTGGGCAACATGGTGTCAGCCATGCCGCGTGGAGATGCCGAGCATCGAGGCACTGCACAAATCCCTCGGCCCGAAGGGATTACAGGTGCTGGCGGTGAGTGTTGACGAGCCCGGATTCGAGAAACAGATCCGTGACTTTGCCCAGGAATACAAGCTGACGTTCCAGATCCTGTACGATCCGGATACTGCCGGAATTCGCAAACGCTACCAGACCACAGGATATCCGGAAACGTTCATCATCGGAAAGGACGGCCTCATCCGGCGCAAGCTGATCGGCGCGACGGACTGGAACTCAAAGGGAAATCGCGCGCTCATCGAGCACCTCCTTGCAGAGGAAAGCGACTGATGCCTCTCATCCTCGGGATCGAGAGCTCCTGCGATGAAACTTCAGCCTCTGTGCTGGAAGGCAGCGGCGACAATGTTTCACAGAAGTCTCTGGTGATTCTTTCCCAGGACGTGCACCGCATTTTCGGAGGAATCGTCCCCGAGCTCGCATCACGCGCGCACGTTACAAGCGTCGTTCCCGTCGTGAATCGCGCGCTGGATGACGCCGGCTGCACGCTTTCGGACCTGGATGCGGTGGCCGTTACATATGCCCCGGGGCTCATAGGCGCGCTGCTCGTAGGAGTTTGTTACGGCAAGGCACTGGCGTTCGGTCTTGGGAAACCGCTCGTTCCCGTGCACCACATGGAAGGGCATATCTTCGCGTCCGCACTGGAGCATCCCGACGCGCTGCCTCCCTTCACCGCCCTGCTCGTGTCCGGCGGGCATACACTGCTCCTGGATGTTCCGGAATGGGGCTCATACAGGCTCCTTGGCGCAACCCGCGACGACGCGGCGGGAGAAGCTTTCGACAAGGTTGCAAAACTGCTTGGGCTTCCCTATCCCGGCGGTCGTCCGGTCGAGGAGCTGGCACGACAGGGAGACCCGTCGCGCTTCCGTTTCTCGCGGCCAATGCTGCGGCGCACCTCGGAAGCCGGCGACGATGATCATTTTGCGTTTTCGTTCAGCGGACTCAAGACCGCTGTGCTGAACGCGGTAAAGGCATCGGAAGACCTCGCTGCGGATGCGCCTCACATAGCCCGCGGATTTCAGGATTCGATCATCGAGACGCTTGCCGAAAAGGTGTTTCGCGCCGCCAGGCAGTTTGGGCGTGAGCGCGTCATACTGGGGGGCGGAGTCGCCTGCAATCGAACTCTGGTGGCTGCAACACGCGCGAAGCTGGAGCCGCTCGGCGTGAGCGTCTTCGCACCTTCACCCCGGCTGGCCACGGACAATGCGGCAATGATTGCACGCGCCGGTATCTTCAGGCTCGAAAAGGGTGACCTCGGAGAGCTAGATTTGAACGCATTCGCATCCAGGCCGCTTCCCGGCCTGATCGCCGCCTAAACCACACATGACACACATCTTTGCGTCGGTCGTCCAGCATCCCCTTTCATATTCCTTCGGGCCGCTCCAGTTCACCGGATTCGGACTCGGAATGCTGCTCGCATTTGTCATCGCCCAGATAATTGCTCAGAAGGAAATGGAGCGGCGCGGACACGATGCTTCGGTCATGCCGGACCTGGTTCTTGCAGCGGTCATAGGCGGGCTGCTCGGCGTGCGCTTCCACTGCCTGGCCGAGCCGGGGGACGGCGTGACGCTCTGAACGCGCCGCGCGTCCGACCCGCCCCGCGACCGCCGAAACCATCCCCATGGCTCTACGCGTTGTAAAGATTGGGTAAGTTGGACGCGTCGATCGCCGGCAACGGCGGCGGCGCACGTGAGGGAGGTTTGGTCATGGATGGTCAGGGATTCGATCGCATCGTGCGCGGACTCACCAGCGCTGGGTCGCGGCGGCAGATCGTCGGCGGTGTGCTCGGCGGGGCGGCGGCGCTGCTCGGCGGGGCCGCGGCGCTGGAGGCCAAGCGCGGCGGCAACGGCAAATCGCGGGGCAAGGCCAAGGGCCGGGGCAAGGCCAAAGGCCAGACCAAGCTGACCTTCTGCCACAGCGGCAACGGCAAGAAGTACACCCCGATCACCGTCGCTTCGCCTGCGCAGAAGGCGCACCACGACAAGCACGGGGATGAACTCTGCACGCTGGATGAATGCAACGTCGCGGTCACGGGTTGCAGCGACGAGGGCGCCTGCGAGTATGAGGCGGCTTCCGCCGAGACCGAATGCACGACTGAGGATGGCGTCGCCGGCTTCTGCGACGGCGCCGGCACGTGCGTGGCCACCCCCGTCGAAGAGGAATAACGACAACGCTTCGTCCTCTCGAAGTTGCGGCGGGCGGAGCTGAGAAAACTTGACACGGCCCCGGCCAACTGGCCGGGGCCGTGTGGCGCGCTCGTGTCGAGAAAATCGAACCGGTCCTGAGCCTCAGGGACCGGGTGTGGCCCGGCGCCCTTCCCTGTCCTTGGGCGACCCCTGGCCCCATTTATGCTATCGATATTTAATGTTTATGAAGTTTCCACATCAACGAATTGGGCATCGTGTGACTGGGCCGTGATCGACGCGGCATCGCGCGCGCCCAATGGGCAGAAGCGAGGGTGTCTTGGGTAAGTTCGAGTGTCGCTCCTCCGACAGCGCCGCGACTGCATCGCGCTTGACGTCGCTCCTGGCGCGGGCGCTGCTGGCGCTCCTGATCGTGGCGTTGGTGGCGGACGACGCGTCCCCCCTGCTCGATGTCGAGAGCGCGCGGGCGCAAGACCAGAGCGCGCGGGCGAATGAGGAGACTCAGGACGTCGTCGTCGTCCTTCCGCAGGACGTCGACGCCGCCGGTGTGCTGCGCAGCCTCGATATCCGGCCCAGCCACCGCTTCGGGCGCGTCGTCAACGGGTTTGCCGCCGACGTCCCGCCCGGCATCAAGCGCGCGCTGGAGCGCATTCCCGGGGCCATCGTCTCCCCCAACCGGCGGGTCGAGACGACGCAGCGCGTTGAGGCCGAAGGGAAGAAGCGCAAAAAGCGCCGCAGGAAGCGCCGCCGTCGCCAGCAACAGCAGCCAGCCGCGAGCGGCCCGGCGCAAGTGCTGCCCACGGGAATCACTCGCATTGCGGTCGACGAAAATGCGCGGGCCGACATCGCGCAGGATGGAGGCGCCATCGCCGTCGACGTCGCGGTGCTCGACACCGGCATCGCCCCCCACCCGGACCTCACGGTCGCCGGGGGCAAGGCCTGCACCAGCCAGGGGACCGGCGACGCCGATGGCCACGGCACCCACGTCGCCGGCACGATCGGCGCCCGCGACAACGACATCGGCGTCGTCGGCGTGGCGCCCGGCGCCCGGCTCTACGCGGTCAAGGTGCTGAACGACAACGGCGTCGGCTCGTACGCCTCGCTCATCTGCGGGCTCGACTGGGTGGTCGCCAACGCCGACACGATCGACGTGGTCAACATGAGCCTGGGCGGCGACGCCCCCGAAACGACCTGCGCCAACGACGCCTTGCACCGCGCCGTCTGCAACGTGGTGCTCGCCGGCATCCCCGTCATCGTCGCCGCCGGCAACGAGCGCGACGACGCGGCCAACCACTTCCCGGCCAACTACGACGAAGTCATCACCGTCTCCGCCCTGACCGACTTCAACGGCGAGCCCGGGGGCGGCGCCGCCGCGACCTGCGCCAGCGACCGCGACGACTCGTTCGCCAACTACAGCAACTACGGCCCCGAAGTCGACATCATGGCGCCGGGCACATGCATCCGCTCCACGCTGCCGGGCGGCGTCTACGGCGTCTTCTCCGGCACGAGCATGGCCACGCCGCACGTGACGGGCGCGGTCGCCCTCTACCTGGAGACCAACCCAGCCGCCACGCCGGCGGACGTGCGCGCCTACTTGCTCAGCCCCAGCGCATCTCGCCCGCAGCAATCGCCGGAGGGGCTCGCGGTCGATGACGACACCGACGGCTTCTCCGAACCGGTGCTCTACGTGCCGGTCGGGGCGCCCGGCGGGTGACGCCCGCCGCGCCGGCGGCCCGGCCACATCGGCGCGGTTGTCGGAAGATGCCGAAGAGTTCGAAGAATTCGAAGATCTCGGAACCCAGCCCCCCGCGGCCGATGCGATGCCCGAGCGCGGAGTTGGCGAACGGCGCGATTGCCAACCCGGCGCAACGGGAGTAGAGTGAACCCGAGCCGGGATCAGGGCTCCACCCTCCCGCTCCCCCTTCCGTCGCCCGGCCGCTTCCTTTCGCCGGCCGGGTCCCCGAGCAGGAAAGGAGACGCTCCATGGGACGCATCATCGTCGCCAACCGCCGCGGCCACCAGGTCGTGGAGTGGGACGCCGCCACCGACACGGAGGAGGCCCGCGCCACCGTCGAGGAGGCCGAGCGCATCCTGCGCGAAGCCCGCGCCGCCGGCTGCGCCATCGCCAAGAAGGTCGACGGCAAGCACGTCCTCGACCATGGCGCCTTCGACCCGGAGGCAGAGGAGTACCAGATCGTCGCCCCCATCGCCGGCGGCTGATCGTCGCTCTCGACGCCCCGCCCCGCGCCGGGATCTTCGGCATCTTTGGCATCTTTGGCATCTTTAGCCAACCATGCCGGACTCTGGGACGCGCCCCCGTGCCCTGCGCACGGTTGGGACATTGCGCGTCGGGGCAAGACTTGCTGAGCGCATGACCACCTGGTTTGCCGATGCCGCCCGTCGCCTCCGCGACTGGCTCCGCTACGAACCCGACGCGATGCTCTTCGAGATCGGCGTTGCCCGCTGCGGCCACCCGCCGGACGCCGCAGCGGACGGCCTGGAACGCCCCTGGCGCTACCGCTGGGACCACCTGCCGAAGCGCACGGCGGGCTTCGGTTTCTCCGAGCGCGACTACCGGGACGCGCGGCAACGCGCGGAAGAGGTCGCCCGCCTCACCCTCGGCGACGAGGTCTGGGCGCGCGTGCAGCGCGTGGGCCACGTCGACCTTCCGTCCCGCCGCTTTCCGGGCGTCACCTACCGCCTGCGCGTCGGGCGCCGCATCGAGGTCCGTTGCGCGCCGGGGGTGGACCCGCCCTGGAGCCAGCCGTTCCTCTGCATCAACCCGACCTACCCGCTGCCGGAGGCCGAGTTCTTTGCCCACCTCTACCTCTACGCCCGCGACAACGAGGACGAGCTGATCCGCGTCGCCGCGCCCCAGCCCTGGGACCAGCGGCTCGGCCGCACGTTCTGAGCGCAGGTTCCCGTGCCCAGAGCGGCCCCGTGAGCACCAACCGCGTCAATCCAAAGGCGGGCCGGGTCGATGCCAGACTCCTCCCCAAGGGGCCAAACGGCCGCGCCATCTGCCGCGCCTGCGGAACCGAGGTTCCGCAAGGCCGTGGCGCCTTCTGCGGCGATGCCTGCGCCGACGATTGGGCCGTGCACAACAGCCCATCGCTCATGCGCCAGCGCGTCTACCAGCGGGATCGCGGCGTCTGCGCCCTCTGCGGCATCGACAGCGCGCTACTCGGCAAGGCGCTCCACGCCGAGTGGCGGCGGCTCAAGCTGGCGACGACCGATCGCCAGCGCCAAGCCCGCGCCGAGTTCCGCCGCGAATACCGCTGGTTCTTCTCCCGGCGCAGCTACTGGGACGCCGACCACATCGTGCCGGTCGTCGAAGGCGGCGGCGAAACTGGCCTTGAGAACATGCGGACCCTTTGCGTGCCCTGCCACCAGCGGGTCACGAAGGATCTGGCCCGGCGGCGCGCCTCTCGTCGCCGCCAGGACCGGCGTGAGTCCGATGCCCGGGCGGCATTGGGGATTCTGGAGACGGCTCCCTGACGGGGCCAGGGCGCGGCGGGAAATGCTCGCGCCAGACCTCGGGCGGGATCATGCGCCGCACGTGCGCCAGCACCAGCGGCACGAGGATCAGCTCGTCCAGATGCCCGATGCCGGGGAGGAAATCGGGGATCGGGTCGATGGGGCTGGCGACGTAGATCGCCAGGGCGATCAGCCACCAGCGCGCCCGCCGCGGCGTGCGCGGATCGGCGGCCACGCGCCGCAGCCGCCCCGGCAACCGCAGCAGGTCGAGGCCCAGCGCGCGAAGTTCGACAGCGGCCTCCGCGGGGCTGCTGGCCGCGCGGCGCAGCCAGATCACCAGCGCCATACCGCCGATGCCGGCAACCAGAAGGAACACGAGCGGCACGATCTGCCAGGGGTCCATCGAGACAGGAGTATCGGCGATGTCGCGATCACGGCCGGGCGGACGTGGTTGCGATTGACGCCCGCTTGACCGTCTCCCACCGCTCCGACCTGGCCGATTGCAGCACGGCATCCGTCACGTAATCCGTGGCCAGCGCCTCGATGGCATTTTTCACGTCTGCGTGCAGGGCCGTCGCTGCCTACCGGACAGCTCTCAGCGATCCGTCCCTTTGGAACCAACATAGAGCCGGACGGCCACCTCGACCGCCCGGCGCCAAATGCCTTACCTGAGGTTCTGCGATGCTGACCAGCGAAGCTACTCTTCGACAACTTCGATTGTTGCGGTTGCCTGATTGCCCAATGCATCTTCGACCAGGATGCGGTGCGATCCGGGGTCCGCCTTTGGTATCGTTAGGGCTGTGCCGATCGAGCAATCGTCGCCGACCATTGCTGCATCAAGCAACAGGTCACGATCGTCCCACCAAACGGCTACCTCCGCGCGAGCAAATGGCCCACCAGTTAGCCAAATTTCGTCACCCACAGCGCCCTGATCGGGGTCGACTGCGACAACGGCGTTCTGGTTTCGCTGCTCACAGGGATCTGCCGGCGCCGGTTGGCGAGCGTTTCGCTCGGCTTGCAGAATGAGCGGCTCAAAGGTTGCGACGAGTGCCGCGAGATGACGCTCGTTCTCGATCGGAATTACCCCAATGCTCGCGTTGACTGGGTACCAGTCCTTGTTGGGATTGTACCCGGCGAAGAAGATGAAACGCTCGCCTTGCTGCAATCGCCCCGGATTCCCAGCGTCGTCGGGAGTTTCGGCATTGAATCCCTCGTACCAAACCCGCACAACGCCCTTAGCGTCCCCTTTAAGCGCTTGGTTGACCTCGACATCGTAAAGGATGATGGGGATGGTGTCCTCAGGATCGCTGGTGGCAAGCTCGTTTCTTCCAGCAACTCTGATCACCGTTCCGATAAAGATCTGGCCAAACTGAGCCCGCCCTTCGTCCGTGTTCGATATCATCGCGTCATAGGCAATCGCAGCCGATTCCGCTTCCGGCGAAGCCGATGGCGGCTGATCCGCGAATGCCAACCCGCTGAGCGAAGCCAGGAGTTTCAGTGAAAGCGCGATGCCAACGGCGAGCGCTGCATAGGTGGCAGCGAGATTCCGAGCGTTCTGGCGGTCTCGGTTGGGCATGATGGACACCTCAACGGCGCATGATCGTTGTTACGGTTCGTACCCGTTGCCGCTCCTGAACGACTCACCAGTAGTCGTTGATGTCGTTGACGTCGTGGGTTTTTGGAACCCAGCATGTCGGTTGGTCGTAGCCGACTTCGGATAGAATCGAGCTGCAGTCATCGAGCGAGCTATGGTCCAGCCCTTGGGCGTGACCAAATTCGTGGACCGCGGTTCTCAATCTGCGGGACCCTGGCGTGGGATCGAGATCTTGCCCCGTCCCGGGGTACACACCGCCGTTCCAGTTCATCGCACATGTGTTGAATCGCACCGTGTCATTGCCGTAGTCGTATCTTCCAATCCAGAAGAGATCGCAACTGTTCGCGTCGGAGACTCGTATTTCGGCCCTGTCGCGGTTATCTGTTTCGGAGACTACAATCGGCCCAGCCTGCCGCCATTGGTATCGAGCCTCGGCAACCTCGTAGGTGAAATTCGATCGGTTCAGGTAGTCGAGGCGACCTCCGCTGACCGAATGCCGCCAAGCGCCGTTGAGGATCAGCCGGTGCGCGGTTGCCGTTTCCAGCAGCTGCGCTGGCAATAGCAGCACATAGAGAACCAAGAGCAGCAAGCCTATGCCGGCACGAGGACTGTGCTTGTGAGAGCGCATCGTCCAGACTCCTCCGCGCCGCGGCAGGCGGCGGTTGTTGCCGCCCTTATATTCTCGTTGGATGAATTTAGCACCTCTGCATTGTCATTTATCAGGGGGGGGCGCTGTCTGTCAACACTCTTCACTATGGCAGCGATCACCTCGCTCGAACAACGCGGAATATGGTCCCGCTAGTTCGATCCGGGGGCGCATACTTTAGCGGGGTCCGTGAATGCCCCTGGTAGATAAGTTGAATACACGACGGCCGTGCGACGCCGCCTGAGGGCGCACGGTCGCTGACAACTCGCTCTACACCCGCCGCACCGCCTCCCACGTCTCGCTCTTGGCCGATTTCAGCACCGCATCGGTCACGTAATCCGTTGCCAGCGCCTCGCGGAACGTGGGGGAGATCGACTCGCCGGCAGCGAGCCCTTGCAGGAAATCGGCGGCCTGGTGGACGAAGGAGTGCTCGTAGCCGATGGCGAGGCCCGGCACCCACCAGTGGTCCATGTAGGGGTGGTCGCCGTCGGTGACGTGGATGGAGCGCCAGCCGCGGGTGCGCCCCTCGTCGCGGTGGTCGAAGTACGACAACCGGTGCAGGTCGTGCAGGTCCCAGGCGATCGAGGCGTGCTCGCCGTTGATCTCCAGGGTGTAGAGCGCCTTGTGGCCGCGCGCGTAGCGGGTCGCCTCGAACGTGCCCAGTGAGCCGTTGGCGAAGCGGGCCAGAAAGGCGCTGGCGTCGTCGATGCCGACCGGCTCGGTCTTGCCGGTCAGATTGTGGTGGCGCTCCTTGACGAACGTCTCGGTCATCGCCGCGACGCGGTCGATGTCGCCGTTGAGCCAGAGCGCGGTGTCGATGCAGTGGGCCAGCAGGTCACCGGTGACGCCGCTGCCGGCTACGTTGACATCCAGTCGCCACAGCGCCGCGCCGCCTTGAGGGAGGTCTTTCGAGATGGTCCAGTCCTGGAGGAACTTGGCGCGGTAGTGGAAAATCTGGCCCAGCCGCCCCTCGTCGATGAGCTGCCTGGCCAGCGTTACCGCCGGCACGCGCCGGTAGTTGTACCAGACCATGTTCGGCACGCCGGCCGCGTCGAGCGCCGCGACCATCGCCTCCGACTCCGCGCCGCCGCGCGCCAGCGGTTTCTCCGTGGCCACCATCTTGCCCGCCCGCGCGGCGGCGATGGCGATCTCCGCGTGCGTGTCGTTGGGACTGGCGATGTCGATCAGGTCGATGTCGTCGCGCGCCACCAGCGTCCGCCAGTCGGTCTCGGTCGACGCGTACCCCCAGTTCGCGGCGAAGCCCTGAACCTCCTCCGCATTGCGGGCGCAGACCGCCTTCAGCACCGGCTGGTGCTCGAGGTCGAAGAACTGGTTGACCTTACCCCAGGCGTTGGAATGGGTGCGCCCCATGAACCCGCACCCGACCAACCCGACGTTGAGGGGTTTCTTCGCCGCCATGGCTGCTCCTTCAAGCGGTTGACCGGCGATCGCGCAACGATCCGCCGCCCCTACGCCTGCCCTTCCGCCTCCCGCCTTCCGCCTCCCGCCTCGCCGGTCCACCCGTGCGCGTCCCGCACCGCGACCATCGCGCCCAACACGTCGTTCCAGGTCTGCTGATCCAGCATCGTGGCGTTGGGGAACATGCAGCCGTCCCAGCAGATGTGCTGGAAGGCGCGGGTCGGCTCGCCCGTCTCGTCGCGCATCCAGAAGCCGGCGTGGTGGACGATGTCGAGGCGGCCGTTGGGATCGTTGACGGTGCAGTGGCGGCCCGTCTTGTCGTGGGTGCCGGAGCCGAAGACCGTGCCGTCGTTCTGGGCGATGTGGAAATCGATCGTCCACGGGCGCAATGCGGCGGTCAGCGTGGCCAGCGCCGTGTCGAGCGCCTCCCGGTCCTCCCAGGAGAAATCGTCGGGGAGGAGGCGTGCTTCCGGGGCGTTGGCGCCCAGGGTGTAGAGGAGGGTGTGCGCCATGTCGGCCTGGAACCCCAGGGTTTGCGGGCGGTCGACCGCCTCCAGCAGCTCGACCATCGCCTTCCAGCTATGCATGCCGCCCCAGCAGATCTCCCCCTCCGCCGCCAGCCGCTCGCCGTGGCTCTCGGCGATGTCGCAGGCCTGGCGAAACGTCTCCGCGATGATGGCCGTGTTCCCCGCGGGGTCCTGCGCCCAGGCCTCGACCGGGGCCGCCGAATCGATGCGCACCACCCCGTAGGAGCGCACCCCCAGCTCGCGCAGGCGGCTGCCGATGCGGCAGGCCTTGTCGACCATCTCCACGAAGCGGGCCCGCTCCGCGGCATCGCCCATCGCCGAGCCGCCCCCGACCGGTGGCCAGACCGGGGCCACCATCGAGCCGACGACGAGCCCGCGCGAGGAGACAGCCTCGGCGAGCCGCTCGATCTCGTCGTCGCTCGCGTCGATCGGGGTGTGCGGCTCGGCCAGGAAGAGGTCGACGCCGTCGAAGCGGGCGCCGTCCACCTCGGCGGCGGCGGTCAGGTCGAGCATCGTCTCCAGGTCGATGGGCGGCTCGGCGTCGCCGCCCTTGCCGACCAGCCCCGGCCACATCGCGTTGTGCAGCTTGGGCCACGCATTGCCCGCGGTCATTGCATCCCTCCGTCAGTCGTCACTCGTCAGTGCGGCAATCCTAGCGCACGGAGTGCCGCTCTGGACGCAACGTCTCGTGGAGGGGATTCCGAGGCGCCGCGGTCGGTTCCCGACAGCAGAAAACCAACGCAATGACGCCAAAATAGCTCGACCGAGAGGACAATAAATGATATACTGGTGTCGTCATGAGAGGATGCGCGTGAAGTCTCGGAGCCGCACGTCGGGACCGATTTCGATAGCTGAATGCGCGTTGTGGAAGGGATCAGGTCATGCATCGATCGACAGTGAAGCGGAACGAGACGAAGCGGATGGATGCCCTGCTGGCCCTGCCGCTGGATCGGTTTCGGCGGGCGTTGACCCGGCTGAGCGCCGAGGAGTTGGCGGCGCTGGAGGCGCGCCTGGGCGTGCAGCGGATCAAGCACCGCCTGGCCCGCGGCGGGTTCGGCATCGCGCGGCACCGCTCGCCGCGGGAGCTGGCGCTGCTGGCGCGGCGCGAGTCGGCGCTGCGCCAGGAGTGGCAACGACGACTGACCGCTGCCGCAGAGCCCAAGCAGTTGACTCTCCTTGGTCAGCGAACCACCGAGTTGGCCGCGCACCTCGCTGAGAAGCAAGCTGCGTAAGCCTCTAGCACTACTGCAATGACTCGTAGATCGCTGGACGCAGGCCGTGTGAGAGCCAGCCCGACGCGATAGGATTATCGCGTTCATCCCGGATGGGTAGGTGATTGGAATCAGGAAGAGGTTTGCCCGAAAACCGAGCTGAGTTCGGTTGGCTGAAGCCCGAAAGGGCCTCTCTTGTTTGCGACCACATCCTGCCCGGTTCTCGACATCGATCGGCTCACCGAGTCAGGCTTGCGATTGAAACCTCGCTTCCTGCACACTGGCGACAGCGACGATCCGCATCGGATACCGCGCCGTCTGCTTGGCGCCTTCTCCCCAACCGTGGGTCGAGTCCAACGAGGTCAGTTTTCGCATGGCGTGCATCCTCGTCAGCTTCTGCAACGTGGCGCCGGGCGCACCGATGCTCGGGCTCCTGGACTCCGCGCTTGGGACGTTTCGGGCTATCGAACTGCCGAGCGCGCTTGGCGACTACTACGGGATCACTGGGCTATCACAGCAAGGCGGGTTCATCTACGCCGGAGTGCAAGGGCGCCGAAACGAAGGCGCAGACTCGCCCGCGCACATCGCCGTGCTCTCTACGCACGACTTGACGCTTCGCCACCTCTATTCTTGCCGGCTTGCCCAGTCGATCCATTCAGTGCTGGCCGCGCACGACTCGCTGTGGGCCGTATCGACGGGAACGGACGAGGTGATCCAGATTCACCTTGACCAGGGGCTCCCCCAAGACGACGAGAGGGTCGTCTGGAGTCCCACAACGGACGGGCATCGCGCGGACATTCACCACTTGAACTCGATCGCTTTTCTCGGCGGAGACCTCCTCGTTTCGGGATTCGGCAAGAAGGCAGGAGCGTTGTGGAGCACCGCCAACGACGGGTTCATCAAGAACACCGTCTCGGCCGAAACGCTCGTGTCCGGAATCGATCATCCCCACTCGTTGATGACCATCGCCGGCTCTCTCGCCTACTGCGAATCGCGCACCAGGTCTGTCTATGTGAATGGACGTCAAGTGATCCGCGGCCTGCCCGGGTATGTGCGGGGGCTTTGCCTCCTTGACGGCGACTTGTTCGCCGGCGGCGGGGTCGGGCGTCGGGTATCCATCAGCACTGGACTGGTCAATAACCGGGACGACCCGGGCGAGCTCGCGGGGCAATGCGCGGTGGTTCGCATCAGTCCCGATGGCGCGATGAAACGTCTTTTTGATCTGGGAGCATTCGGCGCGGAAATCTACGATCTGCTCGCAATTGACGGAGCTAACGACTATTGAGTTGCTTGCCCAACTGCGTCAACATCCGCTCGGAGAGGGACGCCTCCGAGGTGGAGCCCGGCGACGCGGCCGGCAACAGCGTCTCGATGATCTCTTCGATCGCGATGCGGACGAGCAGGGCGCCGCACGCTGGCGACGTGAACCCCGCGATCACGTCGCTGCCCTGTTGAGTCAGGCCGCTCGCGATATCTTGCCCGCGGGCCAACACCCAGAAATGGGGTGATACCGACGTGACCGCGAAGTCGGAGCGCATGGAGACGAAGCGGGCGAAACTTCGTCGCTCATTGCCTACCGGACTGGCTTCTTCGTTGACGAGAACGAGATAGCCTCCCGGCACGCCTACCCCGGCGGACGACGCTCGGAACCGCTCCGCGATGCGCGGCGCAGGACGCAGAGCCGCCGGACTTGCCCCGCCCGATCCCGGATCGATGCGCAAAACCTCGGTCGGCTCCCACGAAGAGACGGCGTAGAGTCCATCGTCCGTGGGCAACGGCGTCCACCCTACCTCGTGAGCTCCACGCCAGGGGCCGGCGAGCCAGCGGAGATCGCGCAACCCAGAGTCGGCGATGGCCGCCAGGCCGGTGCGTGTCCCACCACATAATTGAGAGCTGCGGCCGACGACGAACGCTAGCAGCCGGCCTTCGTGGACGAACGGGTGCATCTGCTCGATCGCGGGGTCGAGTGTGGGCGCAGACGTTTCCAGCCGGGTCTCATCGATGAGCGGCGTCGCCCCTCGCGCTCGCAGTCCGGGATCGACGTCCAGCAGGCTCCAGGCGGCCGCGCCCTGGTCCACCGCTGCGGTCTGGACTGCGACCACGAGCTCGCCCGCTGCCAGGGTCGGCGCCGGAGAGCGCATCGGGCGGGAGTCCGCGCCCGGATGCGATAAGACGTGCCACGACGCGCTCGGCCACAGCGCCGCCGTCGGACTGGCATACCGCGCCAAGTGCTCGTATGCCTCCTCGCGTACGCCTGTCGGAAGCCAATGGGCGCCGATGAGCCGCAGACAGGCCCGGAGTCCTTCATGGCGTAGGGGCGTGTCCGGCAATTCCGCGGCCGCGTCCAGCAGCGGCCTCCAGGACGACTCGGCCACGTGGCGCATGCCCCACTTGGTCTGGTACTCCCAATCCCGCGCCAAGAGATGCTTCAGCCCCAGCTCGCGGACGACCGCTTCGGCGGGCTCGGCGACGGCGCCGGCGATGTACGCCTCCACCAGCCGATCGTAGTCCGGGCCGGGCGGAGGGGACGAGGCGTCCTCGGCCGCGGCCAGATGCGCCATGCCGGGGTGGGCAGGGTCGAGCCCGGTCACGATCAGCAGCCCGGTGGGCTCGGCTTGCGTCAGCCAGAGCCGCAAGTCGGGACGGTGCTCCCGGAGAAAGGGCACGATCCGCCACACGTCGCCGGTCCAGAAGCCGTCGTGGAAGGCATGAGCAGCTTCCCAGGCATTGCGGGGGCGCACGTCGTGGATGACGACGACCGTGTCAGGGTGGCCCCAGCGCTCGACATGCTCCAGATCGCGCACGACTTGCGCGAACTCGTGCAGCCCGTCGATGAAGGCCAGATCGAGCGGCGCGGCGCCCAGCATTGTCTCGCGCTCGTGCTCGCGGAAAAAGTCGTCGGACGTGCCGACGTAGAGCAGCAACCCTGGTTTGCCCAGCAGCGACTCCGGGCTCGGCTTGGGCGCCGGGTCGATGGCGACCGAGCGCGCCCGCGACAGTCGAAGCGAATGCCCGTAGTCGACCCCGATCTCGAGGTAGCCCGCGGGGTGGAGGCCGTCGTGCAGGAGCCGGAGGACATCGAGGTAATGCATCGCCGGTCTCCCTGCTCAGGCGCCCTGGGCCCAGACGTCCCGATCCCACGGCAAGACGCGGGGGGAGAAGGCGAACGGGTCGGCCCGCCAGCGGTCCCGTTCTTGACGCGCCAGGCGGTGCCGCTGCCGCATGTCGCCATCGAGCATGATGTCGCCGCGCGGGTCGTTGGCGCCCGGCACGTCGAGGTCGATGAACGGCTCGTAGCCCTGCATGGTGGCGATGCTGGGGAACGCCATCTCGAAGAACCACCGGGAAGCGCCATAGTCGGCGGGGTCGGTCTGAAAGAACCAGGGCGAGACCGCGTCGCAGAAGGCGCGCACGATCTCGCCGCGCATTACGAAGAAGGTGTCGAGGGCGTTGAGCCCCAGCGGCGGGTAACGGTCGCGGTAGATGCGCTGCAGCGCGGCCAACTCGTCCAGCCAGCCGCGCCAGGGTCCGGACCAGGGGAGGGTCGGCGGGAGGCAGTATTGGGGGGCGAACAGGCCGATCTTCGGGTCGGCGAAGATCGCCTCGATTTCGGCCCGGCGCGCCCAGAAGCGACGGTCGACGAAGAAGCGGACGTGGCGGTAGGCGCGGTCGTCGGCGCGGCTGGCCCCTTTGGTGTGCCCGAACCAGACCAGATCGAACGGTTCGGTGGATGCGGCGAACGCGGCGAGGGCCGCCTGAAAACCGGCGGCATCGGAGTTGAGGTCGATCTCCGGCGGCACGGGGCAGATCTGGATGTCGAGGCCGGAGTCGCGCATGGCGGCGACCTGCTCCGGGTCCGAGCCGTGGTTGACGCCGAGGAAGATGCGCGAGTCGGGGTGGTGGTAGCGCAGCAGCCCGCGGTAGTAGTCGCCCACGGCGCGCGCCTCCGGCGTGTCGGGGATCCACCAGGCGAAGAGGACGGCGTCCCGCTTACCGCGCTTCCCCTTGGCGGGGGCTGGGTCGTCGCGGCGGCGCGCCGCCGCGTAGGGGACCCGGTGCTCAGCCGAGAGAGGTTCCGCGGGCAGCGCCTCGAAGCGGTCGATGGCCAGCGCCATCTCCGCCGATTCCTCGTCGTCGACGAACCAGTCGGTGCTGGGATCGAGGGAAACGGCGTGGAGCGTCTCGTCCTCGGCGCTGGAGCCTTCCATTTCGAGATCGAATATCCCAGGTCCGGCCGTGGTCACCAGCGTCACGCGATCGAGGTCGTGCAGGAGCGCGCCCGGTTTGGCCACGTCGAGAAAGACATCGCGCCAACGGGTCCCGCCCGGCCCGCGCAGACGCAGGCGCAGGCGCAGCACGTCCATCCCCTCCGCCCGCAGCGTGAGACCGATACGGAATCGCCCCGGCGCCGGCGGCTCCAGCCGGATCGACGGCCCCGGCGTTGCGCCGCGGCGGCCCGGAACCAGCCACCCGTCCCGCTCCGGCATGGGGCGCCAGTTGCGCAACGCCACGCGGTAGCTGCTTTCGCCTGTCGTGATCGTCATGCCCCCGTCTCGCCGGCCGCCCCAACCGGCCCGGCTCGCGCGGCGGACCCGGACATCCCGGCCGCCACGCAGCGAGATCCTCGATGAACGAAGGATAAGCGACGTTCCGCGCTCCACAACAGCGTGTCCAGCCGCGATCGCCCGCGGTCAATGGTCTCAGCCAGCGCGGGCGTTCACCTCACGAGTGCCGCCTACCCCCGTGGTACCATCGCGGCCCTGAGGCCTCGAGGCGGGGGTGACGGAGCATGCGCATCGCCGTTGACGCGGCTGGCGGAGACCATGGACCGGCGGTGGTCGTGGCCGGCGCCCTGGACGGCGCGCGCCGCTTCGGCGTCTCGCTTCTCTTGACCGGCGAGGAGCCCGAGATCCGCGGCGCCGTGGCCGCGTCCGATGCCGCCGGCGTGGACGTTCTCATCGAGCACGCCCCCGAGATCATCGACGGCCACGAGCAACCCGCCCAGGCGGTGCGCCGCAAGCCGCGCTCGGCCATCGCCGTCGCGCTGGACGCCGTGCGCGACGGCCGCGCCGAGGCATTGGTCTCCGCCGGCAACAGCGGGGCGGTCATGGCCGGGGCGCTGCTCAAGCTTGGCCGCATCCGGGGCATCGAGCGCCCCGCCATCGCCGGCTACCTCCCCGCCATCGGCGGCATGACGCTGGTGCTCGACATGGGCGCCGTCACCGACCCCCGCCCCAGCCACCTGGTGCAGTTCGCCCAGATGGGCAGCATCTACATCGAGCGCGCCTTCGGCGTGGCCGACCCGAAAGTCGGCTTGCTCTCCAACGGCGAAGAGCCCTCCAAGGGCAACCAGCTCGTGCAGGAGACCTTTCCCCTCCTCGTCGCTGCCCCCGGCATCCACTTCCACGGCAACGTCGAAGGCAACGACATCACCCGCGGCGTCGTCGACGTCGTCGTCACCGACGGCTTCACCGGCAACGTGGCGCTCAAGACCGCCGAAGGGGCCGCCTCGCTCATCAACGCCACCGTGCGCCGCCGCCTCACCGCCTCCTGGCGGCGCGCCATGCTGGCCGCGCTGCTGCGCCCGGCCTTCGACGAGGTGCGTAAGGAGCTCGACTACGCCGAGCAGGGCGGGGCCCCGCTGCTCGGCATCGACGGCGTGGTCATCATCTCGCACGGCCGCTCCAACGAGCGCGCCATCGCCAGCGCCATCGGGGTAGCCAAGCGGAGCGTCGAAG
Organism: uncultured Chloroflexota bacterium; assembly: GCA_937870845.1. Lineage (GTDB taxonomy): Bacteria > Chloroflexota > Chloroflexia > Thermomicrobiales > UBA6265 > JACCXM01. The sequence continues at coordinate 2,135 of CALMZR010000328.1, read as the reverse complement.
GCGAGGTGCCGGGGACCATCGCCCGGCTGATGGCGACGCTGGAGCCGGCGCGCCAGTCGGCCGCGGCGGCCGGGATGTAGCGCAGCGCGCCCAACGTCGTGTCATTCCGACGAAGGAGGAACCTCCGCTTCCAGGAGAGGATGCCGCCGTCGCGCCGAGACGGTTCTTGGGAGTGCTCGCCGCGCCGGAATGACACGGATACGCCGAGAGCCGGGCTCTGTGCCCGGCTCTCGCAATTTCCGCGGAAATTGGCGGATTTAGGCGGCGCCCTCGACGGCGCGCTTCAGTTGGGTGCCCGCCTTGAAGGTGGGGCTGCGGCGCGCGGCAATCTGCATCGTCTCGCCGGTGCGGGGGTTGCGCCCTTCGCGGCCGGCGCGCTCCACGACCTTGAACGAGCCGAAGCCGCTGAGCTGGATCTCCTCGTTCTTGGCCAGGGCGTTCTGGATGCCGTCGAGGACGGCGTTGACCGCCTTGGTCGCCTGGGCCTCGGAGAGACCGGCTTCGCTCGCGACTTCCTTGACCAGGTCCTGCTTGCGCACGCGTGTGCTCCTTTCAGCATCGCCATCCCAGGCGCCCGTGCCTGGGCGGATTCCCTCTCCCGATCGCCGTACGCGCGGGGCCTTGCGCCATACGGTCACGGTCCGGGCGCGGAGTCTACCATCCATTCGTTCCGGGAGTCTACGAAAACCCGCGAACATACGCGGAAAATCGAGGCGGGAGGCGGAAGGCGGGAGGACGTGCAGCGTCGACTGTCGTCGTTGCCAACGTGTCGCCTCGTCGTTCTACTCCCGCCTCCCGCCTTCCGCCTCCCGCCTCCGTTGCCGGGCGGCTTCGAAGAGGATGACGGCCCCCGCGACGGCCGCGTTGAGCGACTCGACGTTGCTCGCCAGGGGGATGCCGACCTCCTCGCTGGCCCACTCGCGCAGCTCCGGGCCAACGCCTTCCGCCTCGCCGCCGATGACGAGGGCGGCCGGCCCCGTCCAGTCGACCGCGTCGTAGGGGCGGCCGGCTTCGGAGCCGGCGACCGCGCGCAGCGGCAAGCGTGCCCGAAGATCGGCCAGGGTTTCGGCGTCCAGCTGAGCGATTGGCACGCGGAAGTGGGCGCCCATGCCGGCGCGCACGGCCTTCGGGTTCCAGGGGTCGACCGATTCGGGGGTCAGATAGACCGCCCTGACGCCGGCTCCGGCGGCGGCGCGCAGCAGCGTGCCGAGGTTGCCGGGGTCCCGCAGGCGGTCGAGGATCAGCACCAACAGCGACGCATCCTCCGAGGCGAATTCTGGCGTGGGTATGGGGAAAACGGCCAGGATGCCTTGCGGCGTCTGCACCTCGCTCAGGCGGTCGAACAGGCGGCGATCCACGATCCGCACCGAAACCCCGTGCGAGATGGCGAGGTCGGCGGCCAGCGCTTCATCGCCTTGGCGAAGCAGGACGAGCCGGGGGACCGCTCCGGTCTCCAGGGCATCGCGCACGGCACGCACCCCCTCGACGACGAACGCTCCCTCGGCGGCGCGGCGATCGCGCCGGGCGAGGGAGCGCACGAAGGCGAGAACCGGATTGGCGGCGGAGGCGATGAACTCGCCGAGAAGGGGGGGCGCCTTCGGCTGAGGGGGGGGGAGGGGGGAAGAGGGGGGAAGAGGACGTCGAGGGTCGGGCATTCCGCGCTCCTGTCCCCCCTCAGCGAAGCGCCCCCCTCTTCCCCCCTTCACCCCCTCCGGCTACTTGGCGGCGAGGGCCTGCTTGGCCGTATCGACGATCGCGGTGAAACCGGCCGCGTCGCGCACGGCGAGGTCGGCCAGCATCTTGCGGTCGACGGCCACCCCGGCCAGCGAGAGCCCGTTGATCAGCTTGGAGTAGGGCAGCCCGTTGAGGCGGGACGCGGCGTTGATGCGGATGATCCAGAGACGGCGAAAGTCGCGCTTGCGGTTGCGGCGGTCGCGGTAGGCGTACGCCAGCGCGTGCATGAGCGACTCGTGGGCGCGCTTGTAGAGGCGATTGTTGGTGCCGTAGTGCCCCTTGACCTGCTTGAGAACCTTCTTGTGGCGCTTGTGGGCGGTGACGCCGCGCTTGACGCGTGCCATGATCGATGCTCCTCGTCCCAGCGGTCTCGTCGGGGCCGCTGACGCCCGGCGTGGACG
>CALMZR010000327.1 GCA_937870845.1 uncultured Chloroflexota bacterium | reverse complement strand
GTGGTCGACGTCGAAGGCGACGAAGAGCGCTACACGATCGTCGGGGCGATCGAGGCAAGACCGACCGCGGGGCTCATCTCGAACGAATCGCCGGTCGGGGCGGCGCTCCTGGGGCTGCGCCCCGGCGACGAGGCGGTGGCCGCGGCGCCGCACGGCGAGATGCGCCTGCGCATCCTCCGCATCGAGTGATAGACGACGCCAGGAGCCAAGCCATCGGTACGGCGCACGCGACGCCCAACCCTTTCGGCCGCGTCTGGGACGCGTTCTTGAGCGGCGGCCAAACCGCGGACGGCCGCCACGACACGCCCTACTGGCGGGCGCACGAAGGCCCGTATGCCGCCTGTATCGTGCGCGTGCCCGCCGACGTCCTTCAACCGGATTTGAACGCGCTCCGGGGTGAACTGGAGCGACTAGACGGCGTGAGGCTTCATCCTGATTATTTCTTGCACATCATGCTGCAAGAACTGGGCTTCATCGTCGAGCACCCAACGAGACCCGATGAACTGACCCCTGCCCGGTTAGAGGAGTTCGCTCAGGCCGCGGTTGGAGCCGTCGCCTCCATGGCGCCTGCCGCCGTCAGCGTCGGCGGCGTCAACTCGTTCGAAGACGCCGTCTTCCTCGAGGTCCACCCCGGCGCGACGCTCCGCGCCATGCACGAGCGGCTGTTCGATCTCGCCGCGATCCCGTACGTCCCGGCGTACCCGTACCTGCCCCACTGCACCATCGCGCACTACGACGGCAGCGTGCCGGCTGCCGCCGCCCGCGCGGCGTTGCAGCCATGGCGCGACGCCATCTGCGGCGACTTCGAGATCGCCGAAATCGAGGTCGTGACTCTCGATACGGCAACGCCCTACCCCGTGCTCGAAAGCTATGCGGTCATCCCCGTGGGCTTCTGACCGCGGTCCTGCTCAGGCCGCCGCGACCCGCCTCGCTACGTCAGCGCCGAACTCAGCCGTCGAATCCACAGGCGACCCCGGCTCGGCCATGTCCGGCGTGCGCACTCCGGCCGCGATGGCGTCGGCGACGCAACGCTCGATGGCCTCGGCGGCCTCGATCAGCCCGAGCGACCAGCGCAACAGCATCGCGGCGGAGAGAATCGTTCCTGCCGGATTGGCCCGTCCCGTGCCGGCAATGTCCGGCGCGCTGCCGTGGATCGGCTCGTAGAGCCCGTAGCGAGTCCCTGTCCCGGCGCCCGGCTTCGCGCTCAGGCTGGCCGACGGCAGCAGCCCGATCGAGCCCGGCAAGACCGACGCCTCGTCGGTGAGGATGTCGCCGAACATGTTCTCGGTGACAATGACATCGAACCGGCTCGGGCTCTTGATCAGATGCATCGCCATCGCGTCGACGAGGACGTGCTCCAGCTCGACATCGGGAAAGTCCGCCTTCACCTCGTCGGCAACCTCCCGCCACAGCCGCGACGACTGCAGCACGTTCGACTTGTCGACGCTGGCCAGCTTGCCCCGCCGCCCCCGCGCCAACTCGAACGCGAGGCGAACCACGCGCTCGATCTCGTCCTCGCGGTAGCGCAGCGTATCGACCGCCGCCCGCCCCCGCCCGCTCGTCCACCGCCGCGACGGCTTGCCGAAATAGATCCCGCCCGTCAGCTCTCGCACCACGAGCAGATCGACCCCGGCGACGATCTCCGGCCGCAGCGGCGAACTTTCCGCCAGCGCCGGGAGCACCGAGACTGGTCGCAAATTCGCAAAGAGCCCGAGCGCCTTCCGCAACTGGAGCAGACCGCGCTCCGGGCGCAGTGCCGAATCGACATCGTCCCATTTCGGCCCGCCGACCGCGCCAAGCAGCGCGGCGTCGGCGCGGCCCGCGGCGCGAATGTCATCGCGTCGAAGGGGAGCGCTGTACCGATCCAGCGCGTCACCCCCAATCGCCAACGTCTCGAAGGCGAACTCGATCCCGAACCGGCTTCCCGTCGCCTCGAGGACCTTGACCCCCTCGGCCACCACCTCGGGACCGACGCCATCGCCCGGGAACAGCGCGATGTTTGGCATGAACCTGGATTCCTCCCTGGCCCGAGTTGTTCAGGCGACGCGCCAACATCGTGTCATTCCGACGAAGGAGGAATCTCGACTCACAGGACACGGCGTGACGCCGACGCCGAGATTCGTCGCTATGCTCGAAATGACACGATACTGCGCGCGGCTCGAAAGACGCCGATTACCCCACATCGACCCGCGGCATCCACGCCGGCCGCCGCGCCTCATACGCCGCGATTTTGTCCTCGTGGCGCAGCGAAAGCCCGATGTCGTCCAGCCCTTCCAGCAACCGATACCGCGTGAACTCGTCGAGCGGAAACTCCGCTTCGAGGCCGGCCGACGGCGCCGCGATCCACCCTTCGCCGATATCGATGTTGACCTCCAGGTCCGGATTTTGCTCGATCGCGCGCATCAGGGCGTCGCAGAATTCGGCCGGCGCGACGACCGGCGCCAGCCCGGTTTTCGTCGCGTTGGTGCGAAAAATGTCCCCGAATCGGGGCGAAACCACCGCCTGGAACCCGTAATCGGTCAGCGCCCAGACCGCGTGCTCGCGGGACGAGCCGATGCCGAAGTTCGGGCCGGTGACCAGGATCTTGGCCCCCGCGGATTCCGGCCGGTTCAGGACGAAATCGGGATCGCTCTCTCGCCAGGCGGAAAAGAGGCCGACGCCGAATCCCGTCCGCTCGACGCGTTTCAGCCACGAAGCCGGGATGATCTGGTCGGTGTCGATGTCGCTGCGGTCGAGCGCGACCGCTTTGCCGGAGATGCCGCGGATAGGTTGCATCGCTCTACCCCAGTTCCGCCGGCGTCGCCAACCTGCCCAAAATGGCGGTCGCCGCGGCCACGGCCGGAGAGACCAGATGGGTGCGCCCACCCGGTCCCTGCCGCCCCTCGAAATTTCGGTTGGAGGTGGACGCGCACCGCTCGCCGGGAGTCAGCTTGTCGGGGTTCATGCCCAGACACATCGAGCAACCGGCCGCCCGCCACTCGAACCCGGCGTCCTTGAAGATGCGGTCAAGCCCCTCCGCCTCGGCCTCGGCGCGCACCCGCATCGAACCAGGCACCACCATAGCCCGCACCGACGACGGCGCTTTCCGCCCGGCCACGACTCCCGCCGCCAACCGGAGATCCTCGATCCGACTATTCGTGCAGGAGCCGATGAACACGGTGTCGACCGCGATGTCCTGCATCCGAGTCCCCGGCAGCAGGTCCATGTAGCGCAGCGCTCGCGCCGCCACCTCGCGCGCCTGCGGTTCATCGAACGAGTCTGGATCGGGCACGACGCCGTCGATGGGGACCACCTGACCGGGATTCGTACCCCACGAGACGTGCGGCCGGATCGTCGCGCCATCGAGCGCGACCTCCTGATCGAAGGCCGCCTCCGGATCGGTCGGCAACGTGCGCCAGTCGTCCAGGGCCTGCTCCCACATCGCGCCCTTCGGCGCGTGCTTCCGCCCTTCGACGTAGGCGAACGTGGTGTCATCGGGAGCGACCATGCCGGCCTTGGCCCCGGCTTCGATCGACATGTTGCAGATCGTCATCCTGCCCTCCATCGAGAGCGAGCGGATGGTCGATCCGCGGTACTCGATGATGTGGCCGATGCCGCCGCCCGTGCCGATCTTGCCGATGATCGCCAGGATGACGTCCTTAGCAGTCACTCCCGGTTGCAGCTCGCCATCGACGGTGATCGCCATTGTCTTTGGGCGCACCTGAGGCAGACTTTGCGTCGCCAGAACGTGTTCGACTTCGCTCGTGCCGATGCCGAACGCGAGCGCGCCAAACGCGCCGTGGGTGGAGGTGTGGCTGTCCCCGCAGACGATGGTCATCCCTGGCAGCGTCAGCCCCAACTCCGGGCCAATCACGTGGACGATCCCCTGGTTGGGATGGGCGAGAGGAAAGAGCTGCACGCCAAAGGCGTCGCAGTTCGCGTCGAGCGCCGAAAGCTGCTTCGCCGAGATCGGATCCTCGATCGGACGGTCAATGCGGATCGTCGGCACGTTGTGGTCCGCCGTGGCGATCGTCAGATCCGGCCGCCGCACCGGGCGGCCGGCCATGCGCAACCCGTCGAACGCCTGCGGCGACGTCACCTCGTGGACGAGGTGCATGTCGATGTAGAGCAGATCGTGCTCGCCTGGCGCCGCATGCACCAGGTGCCGCTCCCACAGCTTTTCACTGAGTGTCTTGCCCATGGGGTTCCCCTTCGCCCCGGCCATCACGCCCACCGCGAAACGGAGGAGACCGGGCCGGGGATCATCGCCGTCGGCTCCTGCTGGATGACCTTGCTCAGCGCCGCGAGGTAGGCCCGCGCGCTCGCTTCGATGACATCGGTCGCCAGCCCGTGCCCGGTATACACCTGATCGCCCGTGCGAATCCGCAACCGCACTTGCCCCTGCGCGTCCTCTCCTGGCGTAACCGCCTCGACGTGGTACTCCTCCAGCTCGCACGGAATCGCCACCGCCGCATCGATGGCCTGGAACAGCGCATTCACGGCGCCATTCCCCTCCCCGTCGCCTGCAATCTCGCGCCCGTCGTAGCGGATGACGATGCTCCCCGTCGCCGGCCCGCCGGAGCCGATGCTGGCGTTCCAGCGGACGAGCTGCAACGGGTCGTCGGCCACTTCGAGCTGGTCGCTCACCAGCGCGACCAGGTCGGCGGCGGTGACCGTCTTCTTGCGGTCGGCCAACTCCAGGAACCGCTGGTACGCCTCGTTGAGCTGCGCCTCATCGAGTCGAATCCCGACCTCGTGCAGCGTGTTGCGAAACCCGGCCCGCCCGGAGTGCTTGCCCAGAACGAGCTTGGTCCCCTCCCAGCCCACGTCGACCGGGTTCATGATCTCGTAGGTGGTTCGCTCCTTGAGCATCCCGTCCTGGTGAATGCCCGCCTCGTGGGCAAAGGCGTTGGCCCCGACGATCGCCTTGTTTGGCTGCACCGGCACACCGGTGAGCGTGCTCACCAGCCTGCTCGTCGGCACCAGGCGGTCCGTGCGGATGCGCGTCACCGCGCCGCCGAACTGGTCCCTGCGCGTGGCCAGGGCCATGACCACCTCTTCCAGCGAGGTGTTGCCGGCGCGCTCGCCGATCCCGTTCATCGTCACTTCGACCTGCCGCGCGCCGGCCCGGACCGCCGCCAGAGTATTGGCCGTCGCCATCCCCAGGTCGTCGTGGCAATGCACCGAGACGATCGCCTTCTCCACTTCCGGCACGTGCTCGAACAGGTACTCCATCAGCGCGGCGTACTCGACGGGCGAGGTGTAGCCGACCGTGTCCGGCACATTGAGCGTCGTCGCCCCGGCCGCCACCGCCGCGCCGAAGACCTGCGCCAGGAAGTCCCAGTCGGAGCGCGTGGCGTCCTCCGCCGAAAACTCGACATCCGACGTGAACTCCTTGGCGAAGCGGACCATGTGGTCGATCCGCTCCAGCACCTCCTGCCGCTCCATGCGCAGTTTGTGCTTTAGGTGGATGTCCGAGGTGGCGATGAAGGTGTGGATGCGCGGCGCCTCCGCCCGGCGCACCGCCTGCGCCGCCCGCTCGATGTCGCTTGCGTTGCAGCGCGCCAGCCCCGCGACCGAAACGCCCTTCACCCGGTTGGCGATGGCGCGCACCGCCTCGAAATCACCGGGCGAAGCGGCGGGGAATCCGGCCTCCATCACGTCGATGCCGAGCGCCACCAACGCGTCGGCGACCTCCAGCTTCTCATTGGCGGTGAGCGTCGCCCCAGGCGATTGCTCTCCGTCTCGCAGGGTCGTGTCGAAGACGATCACGCGCTCCGGCTGGTTGGCGGTTGCTACGTCAGGCTGCATCATCGATTAGTCTCCCGCCGGGCTGGCCGCCTCGACCGGCCGGCCTTTCTTCAGCCACGGCATCATCTTGCGCAGCTCTGCGCCGACCTGTTCGACGTTGCTCCCCTGCGCGCTTTCGCGCATGCTTAGGAACCGCTCGCGGCCGGCCTCGTTCTCCGCCAGCCACTCTTGGGCGAAGGAGCCGTCCTGGATGCGGTCGAGCAAGCCGCGCATCGTCTGCTTGACGTGGTCGTCGATCACCTTCGGCCCGGCGTAGTAGTCGCCGTACTCCGCCGTGTCGCTGACCGAGTAGCGCATGTACTCCAAACCGCCCTCGTAGATGAGGTCAACGATCAGCTTCAGCTCGTGCAGGCACTCGAAGTAGGCGATCTCCGGCTGGTAGCCCGCCTCGACCAGGGTGTTGAACCCGGCCTCGATCAGGTTGCTCACCCCGCCGCACAGCACCGCCTGTTCTCCGAAGAGATCCGTCTCCGTCTCCTCCTTGAAGGTGGTGCCAAGGACGCCGGCCCGCAGCGATCCCAAGCCGCGCGCGTAGGCAAGCGCCGTTTGCGTGGCGTTGCCGGTCGCGTCCTGGTGGATCGCGAGCAGGGCCGGGACTCCTACCCCTTCTTGGAACAGCTCGCGCAACCGGTGACCGGGGCTCTTGGGGGCGATCATCGCCACGTCGATCCCTTCCGGCGGCGCGATGGCGCCGAAGTGGATGTTGAACCCATGGGCGAACATCAGCGTCTTGCCCGGCGTCAGGTTTGGCGCGATCTCCTCCTCGTAAAGACGCTTCTGGATGTGATCCGGGACCAGGACCATGACGACGTCGGCTTGCTGCACCGCGTCCGCCACCGAGGTGACCCGCAGCCCGTCGGCTTCGGCTTTCGCCCGGCTCCCGCTTCCCTCGTGCAAGCCGACGACCACGTCGATCCCGGAATCGCGAAGGTTGAGGGCGTGCGCATGCCCCTGACTGCCGTACCCGATGACGGCCACCGTCTTGTCCTGAAGCGCGTCGAGACCGGCGTCGCTCTCGTAATAGACCTGTGCGGGCATGCTCCCTCTCTCCTACGGTCGTCGCCAGCCTCTCGCGCTGGCCGATGCTCCCGGACCCTTCGCCCGGCTCCGTTCCCCATGGTCATTTGGCGCCAGAGCTGAGGCAATCCGGGCGAAGCGAGGAATCTCGTGGCGCCCTCGATATGCGTCTGGCCGAGCCGAGATTCCTCCGTCGTCGGTATGACACGATGTGCGCCAGTTCAGAAAGCGGAGCGCCGTTCGAACGGCGCTCCAGACAATGCTCAGTTTGCATGCGGCGATGCGCCGTTCCCGGCTACCGCCAGCTCCCGCTCCGGCCGCGTGCTCTCCTTGATGCCGACCGTGCTCGATCCCCGCATCATCGCCACCGGCCCGGTGCGGACCAGCTCGCGGATGCCGAACGCCTTCAGCATGCTCAGCAGCCCGTCCACCTGCTGCTCGGGCCCCGTCGCCTCGATCAGCAGCGTCGAGGGGCTGGCGTCGACTACGCGGGCGTTGTAGATCTGCGCGATCTGCAGGATCTCGGAGCGCGTCTGCGATTTGGCGGCCACCTTGATCAGCGCCAGTTCGTGGGCGACGCAGTTCAGCGGCGTGACGTCGGTGACCTTCAGCACCTCCATCAGCTTATAGAGCTGCTTGCCCGCCTGCTCGACCTCTTCGCCCCGGCCGATGACGACGATTGTCATCCGCGAGACACCCGGCTGCTCCGAGTGCCCGACGGTGATCGAGTCGATGTTGAACGAGCGGCGGCGCAGGAGGGAGACCACCCGGTTCAGCACGCCGGGATGGTCCTCGACCAGAACGCTGAGGATGTGTCGGTTCTTCATCGCCGCCCCCTATCCTTCGTATCGCTGTTGGTGCAGCATCCCGGAGTTCGCGGCTCCCGGCGGCACGATCGGCCAGACGTTCGCCTCCGGCTCGATCACGAAATCGATCAGCACCGGGCCACGGATGGTGCGCGCCCGCTCGATCGCCGGCTCGATCTCGGCGTCGCAGCGAACGGTCATGCCGGCGATTCCATACGCCTCTGCCAGTTTCTCGAAGCTCGGCGCGCCGATCTTCACTTCCGAATAGTTCTTGGCGTGGAATAGATCCTGCCACTGCCGGACCATTCCCAGATACCCGTTGTTGATGACGGCGATGTTGATGTCGAGGTTCTCCTGAACGGCGGTGGCCAGCTCGTTGCACGACATCTGGAACCCGCCGTCGCCGATGACCGCCCAAACCTCCAGGTCCGGCCGCCCGATTTTCGCGCCGATCGCCGACGGCAACCCGAATCCCATCGTCCCCAGCCCGCCCGAGGTGATCCAGCGGTTAGGAAAGTCGTACCCAAAGTGCTGAGCGGCCCACATCTGGTGTTGGCCGACGTCGGTGGTAACGATCGCCTCGCCACCCGTCGCCTTGGCGATCGCCTTGATGATGCTGTACGGCTCCGGCCACTCCGGCCGCTCCTCCAGCGCCTCATCGAGCACCCGGTTTCGGCGCGAGTCGATCCAGGCCATCCAGTCGTCGTGGCGGCCTCCCTGGACCTCGGAGATGAGGAGCTTCAGCACCTCGCGGGCGTCGCCGACCACCGGGACATCGGTGCGCACGTTCTTGCCGATCTCCGCCGGGTCGATATCCACGTGGACGACGAAGGCATTCGGCGCGAACCCGCTCACCTGGCCAGTGGCCCGATCGTCGAAGCGGGCGCCGATATTGAGCAGCAGGTCGCACTCGTCGAGCGCGTCGTTGACCTGCTTGTGGCCGTGCATGCCCATCAGGCCCAGGCCGAGCGGGTGCGACTCGGGAAAGGTTCCCAGCCCCAGCAGCGTGTGGACGACCGGGATCCCCGTCTTCTCCACGAACTCGCGGAACAGCTCGGTCGCGCCGCTGAGCATGATGCCGTGTCCGGCCATGATCAGCGGCTTGCGCGCCTTGGCGATCGCCTCCGCCGCCAGGCGGACTTGCCGCATGTTCGGCACCGATGTCGGCTGGTAGCCGCGACGGAAGACCGTCTCCGGATAGGAATAGACGTGCTTCTGCAAGAAGAGCGTCTTCGGGATGTCGATCAACACCGGGCCGGGGCGGCCGGTGGTGGCGATGTGGAACGCCTCCTTGAACGTCGGCGCCAGGTCCTCGATGCGGTTCACCATGTAGTTGTGCTTGGTGACCGGCAGCGTGATCCCGGTGATGTCGACTTCCTGAAATGCGTCGCGGCCGATCAGCGGCTGGATGACCTGCCCGGTGATGGCCACGATCGGGATCGAATCGAGCATGGCGTCGGCCAGCCCGGTGACGAGGTTCGTCGCGCCCGGCCCCGAGGTGACCAGGCAGACGCCGGGTTTGCCGGTAGCACGGGCGTACCCCTCGGCCGCCAGCGCCGCCCACTGCTCGAAGCGGACCAGGACGTGGTGGAACCCGGCCCGCGGCAGCGCGTCATAGAGCGGGATGACGGCCCCGCCGGGATACCCGAAGACGGTATCGACGCCCTCGTCCTCCAGGGCGCGGCAGACGATCTCCGATCCGGTCAGAAGGGGACGCGCCTCCCGCTGCGCGCCGGGGACCTCCGCGTTCTGCTGGCCTAGCACCGCCGCTTTCGCTGCCGCCATCGTCTACCCCTTCCCCGCGAACCGCTCCTCTGCCGCGGACCTCGCACGTCGAAAACTGCGCCGGACACCAAAATGGCCTCCGCTGGTGGAGGCCATCCGAAACGTCGTTATCGTCCTCTTTCCGGCGAACGCCGGACGCATGGCCTCCTTATCCCACGCGGCTCCCTACCGGGAGCCCCGTAAGTACGAGGCCGGTAATCGAGGCAATGGTGTTGGCCGCGAACGGCATAGTCATGGTCGAAAAAGCCTGTCGGTCGCTCGATTGCTCGACTTCACCACGAATCGTAGGGTCTCGGGCAAGCGTTTGTCAATGCCGAAATGCGAAAGTCATTCGCCCTCTTCGTCCACGATCTCGAGATCGTGTCGAAAATGCCCGTTTTGCTGCGGGCAAACGTGGCCTTCGGGATCCATCGGTTCGCCGCACATGGTGCAGCGCGGCCGCCCTGCCGCGACGACTGCAGCAGCCTCGGCGCTCAAATCTCGCGCCTGCTCGCGCGTCATACGACAGGCGAAGGCGGCGTCGGCGTCGTCCTGGCTGTTGAGGTCGTGCGCCACGACGACGATTCGGTCTTCGGTGTCGTCGTAGCCCAGCTCCATGCGGCCGACCCGGAACTGCTTGCGCGTCTCGCGGTCGAACTCGGTCAGACCGGGGTTATCGGCAAGCACGGGGCCGGCGGCGGGTAACCGTTCCAGCATCTGCTCCAGCGCCAGACCGAGCGCCTGCACCTGCTGCTTTTCCATCCAGACCGCGTAGGTCTGCCCGTTGACGATCGACAAGAGCCGAAACCGCCGCGAGCCCGGTTCGCCTATGGCTTCGACCTGGATTCGCTCCGCGTCGAGATCTCCACCCATTCCTGTAAATCACCTGTTGTTGGCGGGAAATCAAAACCACTCGGCATCAGCCCGTGGGACCGCGAAATCATAGCATGAGCGAACCGCGGTGAATCCTGAAACTTCCGTTCGACGCAACACTACTGCGTGTCACGCTGCGCGGAGTAAAGACTCCCGGTTCGATGTCACGCCCCTTTCCTGGCGCCGAACAACTCCGCCAACACGCAGAATGACACGAAGTTGGCCGGCCTTCGGTTCCGCCACTCCGGCGCCGTCCGGCGCTCCTCGAGCCGCCCGAACCCCCGACTCCCCTATACTCTGGCACGAGGCGTTCGCGAGCCACAGCGGGCAACGGCCACATGCAGCAGAGCACCGAGATATCCGTTCCAACAACTGCCCGGCCAGTCGCGACGGGTCAGATTCAGGCCGACGCGGATCCGTTCCTTCCTTCGCCGGATGAGGCCAACGGGCGCAGCCGTGCGTCGGTCACCCTTTCCGCGGTCAAGGCCGATCCGGAGGTTCAGGCCCTCATTCGCAATGCCAACCGCAACCTGGGCGCCATCGGCTACACCGAGCATGGGTTTCGTCACGTCGGCCTCGTCGCCAACATCGCGCGCAACGTCCTCAAGCGCGCCGGGTTTGATCCACGCCAGCAGGAGCTGGCGGCGATCTCCGGCTACCTGCACGACGTCGGCAACGTCGTCAGCCGCCTTGACCACGCCCGCACTGGGGCGCTGCTCGCTCACCAGATTCTCACCCGGCTCGGCGCCGACCCAGAGGACATCGCCGTCGTCATGGGCGCCATCGGCTCCCACGAGGACGAAGGGCACATGGGCGATCCGGTGCATGCCGTCTCCGCCGCGCTCATCCTGGCCGACAAGTCGGACGTGCATCGCTCGCGGGTGCGCAACCCCGAGCAGACCGCCTTCGATCAGCACGACCGGGTCAACTACGCCGCCACGTCATCCCGCCTCTACGTCGATGCGGAGCGCAAGTCCATTACCCTCGTCCTCCAGATCGACACCTCGATCGCGCCCGTAATGCACTATTTCGAGATTTTCCTGCCCCGCATGCTGATGTCGCGGCGGGCCGCCGAGGCGCTCGGATACGCGTTCCACATCGCGATCAACGGCGTCGAGGTGCTCTGACCATGGCCTCCGACCCGGTAGGCGCGAGAAAAAATCTATGAGCAGGCTCGGACGAGGCTGGAAAGACTTCGACCTCTACATGCTGGCCATCACCCTGATCCTGATGGGGTTCGGGGCGCTGACCATCTATAGCGCCGACGGCGGGGGACCGCTCGCCCTCGCGAATCTCGGCGTGCGGCAGGCGGCCTATGGCGCGCTCGGCCTCGTCGTCATGCTGATCGTGGCGAGCGTGGACTACCGCATCCTGGGCTCGCTGGCGTGGGCGGCCTACGGCGTTTCGCTGCTGGCGCTCGCCCTCGTGCTTGTCCCCGGCGTCGGTTCCGAGATCGCGGGGTCGCGGCGGTGGTTCGACCTCGGGTTCACCACCGTGCAACCGTCCGAGTTCGCCAAGGTCGCCACCGTGCTCGCGCTCGCATCCTTTGTCGCCTCACGCGGACCGGCGATGCGCGAGCTCGGCAACTTCCTCGTATCGCTGCTCATTGTTCTGGCCCCCATGGCGCTCGTCTTCCGCCAGCCCGACCTCGGCACCAGTCTGGTCTTCGGCGTGGTCTGGGTCGCGGTCATGACGGTGACCCAGCTTCAGAAGCGGTACTGGGCGGCGCTCTTGGCCCTGGCGCCCGTCGCCATCGTCGTCGCCTGGGAGTTCCTGCTCGCCGATTACCAAAAGCGCCGCTGGACGGTCTTTCTCAACCCCGAGGCGGACGCCCGCGGCGATGGCTTCAACCTTATCCAGGCCCGCATCAGCATCGGCTCGGGCGGGTGGACGGGGTATGGAATCGAGGGAGGCACCCAGAGCCAGTTGGGCCTGCTCAAGGTGCGCGAGTCCGACTTCATCTTCGCCCACGCCAGCGGCATGTTCGGCTTCATTGGCATGACCGCCTTGATGCTGCTGTTTGGTCTCCTCATCTGGCGCTGTCTGCATGTCTCGGAGGTCGCGCGCGACAGCCTCGGTCAGGCCATCGCCGTCGCCATCACTGGAATGCTGTTCTTCCAGGCGTTCGTCAACATCGGCATGAACATTGGGCTCATGCCGGTCACCGGCGTCACCCTCCCATTCATCAGCGCTGGTCTTTCCTCCCTATGGACCTTCCTCGTCGCGGAAGGGCTCTTGCAAAGCATCCTCATCCGGCAGCGCAAGCTCGCCTTCCAACCCGGCTGAACCCCTGGCGCCAACGCGCTGGGCGATCGCGTACAGCTCCGAACGAGGCAATCCGGTCATTGCGGCGGCCTCCCGTGCGGCCTGGCTTGGGTTCAGCCCCGAGCGGCGCAGCGCACGAACAACGGATTCCGCTTCACTCGCCGACGCGTGGTGCTCGGGCGCGTCCGCGATGACAAGCACCACCTCCCCCTTGACTTTGGCGTGTTCGGCCCAGGTTTTCAGCTCGCTGAGGGCGCCGGATCGCACCTCCTCGTGCAACTTGGTCAACTCGCGCAACACCACGGCCCGCCGGTCGCCCATGGCGCTCGCCAACTCCGACAATGTCCGCGCCAACCGCTGTGCCGATTCGAAGAGCACGAGCGGGTATCCGCTGGCCGCGCCGCGCCCGATCGCCCGCTGCCGCTCGCCAGACTCGCGCGGCAAGAATCCAAGCGTGAGAAACGGCCCGTCGATCAATCCCGAGGCGCTCACCGCCGCCGCCAACGCCGACGGACCCGGGACCGGCGACACCCGATGGCCGCCGGCCAGCGCGGCCGCGACCGCATCCGCGCCAGGGTCCGAGATCGCCGGGGTGCCCGCATCCGTGATGAGCGCGACGTCGCCCTCGTCGAGCGCGGAGAGGAGCCGCTCTCTCCGCTCGCGGGCATTGTGCTCGTGGTAGCTGATCAAGGGCGTATCGATGCCGAAATGCGACAGCAGGCGGCGACTGTGCCGTGTGTCTTCGGCCGCGATCAACGCCACCTCGCGCAGCGTTCGAATCGCGCGCGGCGACATGTCGCTCAGGTTCCCGATCGGCGTTGCGACGACATACAGCGTACCCACGCGTGCGCTACCCTCAATGCGCGTTCGCGGCAGCGGCTATCCGAGGCAGTGCTGGCCCATCGTCAGACTATACTCGTGTACGGACACCGGCCGCGCGAACGACTTGCCCGTCCACAGCCTGCATCGGGAGGACTCACTGCATGACGGCTCAGTCGCTCTTCGCCGAAAGCGACAGCCAGCGTGACACTGACCCGGCGAGCGAGAGCCGGGCCGCATTCAGTGTCGGCGCCACACGGGACGCAAACGCGCCAACGTCGCTGTACCGCAAGCACCGCCCGCAGTCCTTCGACGCGGAGGAGTTCGTCGGGCAAGAGCCCATTGTGCGCACACTACGCAACGCGGTCGCCCTCGGCCGCGTGGCGCACGCCTACCTGTTCAGCGGGCCGCGAGGCACAGGAAAGACGACAACGGCGCGGCTCCTGGCCAAAGCGGTCAACTGCCTCCATCCCGACCCGACCCAACGCCCGTGCAATGATTGCGCCAACTGTCGCGCCATCAACCAGAACGCAACCCCCGACATCATCGAGATCGACGCCGCCAGCAACCGCGGCATCGACGACATCCGCGACTTGCGCGACCGGGTCCGCTACGCTCCCGCGCAACTTTCCTCCAAGGTCTACATCATCGATGAGGCCCACCAGATCACGGGAGCGGCGGCCAACGCCTTCCTCAAGACGCTGGAGGAACCGCCCGCCCACACCCGTTTTATCCTCGCCACCACCGACCCCGAGGAGTTGCTGCCGACCATCGTCTCCCGCTGCCAGCGGTTCGAGTTCCGGCGCGTCGGCGCCACCGACATCGCGCGGCGATTGCGCACGGTGGCCGCCATCGAAGGCATCGCGGTCAGCGACGAAGCCCTGCACGCCATTGCCCGTCACGCGACCGGCAGCCTCCGGGATGCGCTCGGTTTGCTGGAGCGCCTCTCGCTCGCAGCCAGCCCCGGCCCGGTCGATGCCGACCCGAGCGAGATCGGCGTCGACGATGTCACCTCGGCGCTGGGCTTGAGCCGCAACGAGCGGGTGGAGCACCTGGTGGAAGCGATTGGAGAGCGAGACGCCGGCCGCGCCCTGTGCATCGTGCAGGAGGCGATCGACGAGGGCGAAGACGCGCGTCAGCTCAACCGACAGCTACTCAGCTACCTGCGGCTCCTGCTCGTCGAGCGGGCCGGAGGCTCCGCTGACGCCGACGACCGCGCCCGCGCGCTGGCGGCCCTGTTCCCGCTGGCCCAGCTCGCGGAGCACGCGCGCCGCTTCGGGGAGATCGACTTCAGCATCAAGCACGCCCCGTATCCGCAGCTTCCCCTCGAAATAGCCCTCGTTGAAGCCACGGCCGCCCCGGAGCCGGCCCCACGCGCCGACGCAGAGCCCCCGGGACTGCCCGAACGGGAAAGTCCCAACGTGCGGCGCCCGACGTCGCTGCGGGAGCGCGTTCGAGGCGGTTCGTCAGTTCGGGAAGCGTCACAAGCGCCGCCCCAACCCAGCCGCCAGGAGCCGGCGCCGATCACGCCGCTCCGCCCGGACCCGACGCCCTCCGAGTCCGCGCCGCGAATGGACGCTCAGGGATCGATTGAGGTGGAGCGCATCGCCGATCTCTGGCCAAACGTCCGCGCCGACGTCAAGGCGCTCAACCGGCGCATCGAGGCACTGTTGAGCGAAGTCGACCCGGTGGCGGTTGCGGGCAACCAGATCACCCTGGCCGTCCCCTATCCGTTTCACCGGGACAAGCTGAACTCCGACGACGTCCGCGAGACGGTCGCCGGCGTGTTGTCGCGGCTGTTGGGACGCGAGGTCTCGCTCGTCTGTATCCTGCGCGCGGAACTGGCGCCCCCAGGAATGACAGCCCCGGTGGCGTCCCGAGTAAATTCGCCCAAGCCAGCGGCCGAGACGACAGCCGACGCGGCCGAGCACGAGCGCATCCAGGCGCGCGTCACCGCCGCCAAGAACATCTTCGACGCCGAAGAGATCGATGACGATGGGCCGGCGCCGCGGCAAGAGCCGTCCCGGAGCGGTTAGCGGGCCGCGGGACTGGCGGCCGGCGCTGCGCTGATTGGCGTGGCCGCGGCGATCGGAGCGGCCCACAATGCTGAGACCGTGCCATCCTGGCTGACCTGCAACAACGCCTGGGTTGGCGGCCGACCCGTTCCCGCGCCGGTGGCAACCTCGATCGCCAGTCCCCTGTCGGTCCAGGTGATGTCGTCGACCGCAACCACCGACGGGACCTGGATGCGGAAGCCGAGGCCCGAATCGAGATTGCGCACCCAGACGCTGTCCACTCGCGGGTCCGACTCGCCAGGAACCAGCACCGAGTAGGCGACGCTTTGCCCATCGGGGGACGGCTGCACGTTGGTGATTCGGGCTACCGGCGCGACCGTTCCGGCGCTGACGACGAGCTCCCGATTCTCGCCATCCGCGTCTATGCGCCACAAGTCGATTCCCGTCACGGCGCCGCCAAGCTCGCCGCCCTCCGTGAACAGCAGAGAGAGGCCGTTCGGCATCCAGGCGTAGTCGACGACGAATCGACCTTCGGGCGGCGTGACCACGTCCCGCACGGTCCCATCTCTGACATCGAGCACGCGTAGCGCTCTGGAGCGTCCGTCGTCTTCCGCTGCGACGAATGCCACGGATTCGCCGGTTGGAGACCACGTTGGAGTGACGACCGAGTCCGCATCGCCGCGCGGGGGCAAGAGCGTGCGCACCGCATCCGACTCGATGAGGAACTCCAGGATCGCGCCGTGCCGGAACGAAACCAGCGCCCGATCGGCTTGCGGCGACCAGTCGATCGCCGCCGCGGATGGCGCGCTTCCCTCGGGCGAGGGAGTGGCCAGCGCCGCGCCCAGATTCTCGAACCGCGCCACGATCTCGCCGCTGCTTTCGAAGATAGCGATATCGGTGACCGCTCCGTCCTCGGCGTCACTGCTAAGGACTGCGGCGACCCGATCTCCCCCGGGGGCGGCGTCGATGGCGATGATGCGCTCCCCTGGCGGCGATGCGTAGAGGCGTTCCGCTTCGCCTGTGCTCGAGATCGTCCAGATGGCGTCGCTCGTCGTCACGTACAGGCGGGATGGCGCACCGCGCGTGCTGAGCGCATCCGCGACTGAAGCGGGGGTCGCGGCAACAGGCGTGGCGCGCATCGAAACCGGGGAGGCGGGCGCCGGCGTTGCCGTCGCCGGCCGAGTCGGCGCGGGTTCGTTCGCAAACTGGGGGCCGGATTCGTCTTCCGCGCACGCGACGAGCGATGCGCCGACGACGAACAGGACCGCGAACTGAAGATAGCGGCCGACGCGACGGTTCATCGCGCCCGGCCGCGGACCGGCCATCGGAAGACGGCGACTGCGGCGTGGCCTCCATCGTCTGATTCCAACGTCGCGCATCTCACAGACGATTCACACCACGATTCCGTATAGTCTGACCGGAAGGAGCTCAGGCCGTGGGGCTATTCAGCCGGCTGGCGACCCGGCCAGTTTACAACACGCGCGCGGTCGTGCTGCGTACCGGCGTCCCCGCGGACACATTTCGCGCCTGGGAGCGACGGTACGGAGTGCCTGCCCCGGCTCGAAGCGAAGGCAACCAGCGGCTCTACTCGGATCGCGACATCGCGACCATCTCCTGGCTGCGGGATCAGACCCGATCCGGGGTGACGATCAGTCAGGCCGTCGAGCTGTTCAAGGCCCGAGAAGTATCCCAGGAGCAGGAGATCGGCGGCCCCGATCCGGCGGCGGCTGCGCCCGCCGTGATGGACGAACCCGTCAGCGCCAACGGCCGGCTCGCGCGGTACATGGCGGCGCTGGTGAATGCCCTGGTCGCGTACGACGCCGAATCGGCAACCCGGCTGCTCGACGATGCCGGCGCCCTTCTTTCGGTCGAGAACCTCTGCCTCAGCATCGTGCAACCGGCGCTGTACGAGATCGGGACCCGTTGGCAGCGCGGCGACATTCCGGTCAGCAGCGAGCACTTCGCCACCTCGTTTGTCGTGCGCCGCCTTGGCTCGCTGTTCAACGCCTCCAGACCGGAGCAGGGCGCCGGGCCGATCGTCGCGGCCTGCCTCGAAGGCGAGCTGCACGAGGCGGGTCTGCTCATGACGTGTCTGTTCCTTTCCCGCCGAGGCTACCGCGTGATCTATCTCGGTCCCAACTTGCCCACCAGCGACCTCATCGCGGCCCTCGAAGACATCCGACCCCCGATCGTGCTGCTGTCGGCGTCGACGCCCGACGGCGCAGCGCATCTCGCGCAGTCCTCGCGCGAGATCAAGGAAGCCTGCCGGGCGCTCGGCGATCGGGCCTGGGCCCCGCAGATCGGATACGGCGGGCGGGCGTTCCTTGACCACCCCCACTTATCCAGCCTCGTCGAGGGCATTTTTTGCGGCCGCGACGCCATACAGGCGGTGAACGTCATCGACGAATACCTGGCGGGATCCGCGCATGCGGTCGCCAGGGAGTGAAGCGCTGTCGATCCCGCCCGCGGTCGGAATCAGGCGAAATCCAGCATGCTAAACTCTGCCGGTTGAAGCCAGGGGCGTCGCTCGCACGATGGCGTGGGCGCCGCCATTCGTACTCGGATGGGGTCGGATGCGGCTGTCTCGGGAAGATGTCGTCTACGTCGCCAAGCTCGCGCGGCTGGGTCTCAGCGATGACGAAGTCGATCGCATGCAAGACCAATTGTCCTCGATCCTCGAGCACATCGCGGCGCTCGAAGAGCTCGACACCGACGCCATCCCCCCCACGGCACAGGTCATTGCCCTGGCCAACGTCATGCGCCCTGACGCGGTTGTCGGCTCGCTCTCCCGGGAGGCGATCCTCGCCAACGCGCCGCGACAGAGCGACGGTTTCTTTGAAGTGCAGACCGTGCTCGGAGCCGCCGACGAAGACGCATCTACATGAGTCCGCGCGACGAACTGACAGGTCTCACCGCTACGGCGGCCCGCCGCGGGCTCGATACCAATGAGTTTTCGGCGACGGAGTTGACCGAGGCGTATCTCGATCGCATCGGGCGCCTGGATGATGACCTCGGTTCGTACCTCCACGTCATGGCGGACGTGGCCCGCACGCAGGCGGCGGCGGCGGATCGCCGCATCGCCGACGGCGATGCGGCGCCGTTCACCGGCATCCCCGTCGCCCTCAAGGATGTGCTCTGCACCGTCGACGCCCCGACGACGGCGGCGTCGCGCATCCTGGAGGGGTTCCGGCCGCCCTGCGACGCGACGGTCGTACGCCGCCTGCGGGAGCAAGGCGCGGTCTTTCTCGGCAAGGCGAATACCGACGAGTTCGCCATGGGTTCCTCGAACGAGAACTCCGCGTTCAAGCCGGTTCGCAACCCCTGGGATCGCGATCACGTGCCCGGCGGTAGCAGCGGCGGCCCCGCCGCGGCAGTAGCCGCGGGGCTGGCTGCCGTCAGTCTTGGCTCGGACACGGGCGGCTCGATCCGGCAGCCCGCCGGGTTCTGCGGAGTCGTTGGCCTCAAGCCGACGTACGGGCGCGTTTCCCGCTTCGGGTTGCTCGCTTTTGCGTCCAGCCTCGATCAGATCGGCCCTTTTGCCCGCACGGTCGAAGACGCGGCGATGACGCTGCAGGCGATCGCTGGGCACGACCCGCTCGACTCCACCTCCTCCCCGCTCCCGCTCCCTGACTTCCGCGCCGCCCTGTCCGGCGACATCGCCGGCATGAAAATTGGCGTCGCCAAGGAGTACACGGTGGACGGCATGGAGCCGGGGGTCGCCGCCGCGGTCGACGCCGCGATCAGGCGCCTCGCCGAGCTCGGCGCCGACATTGTCGATGTCGAGTTGCCGCATACGAAGTACGCGCTCCCCACCTACTACATCACCGCTCCGGCCGAGGCGAGCGCGAACCTGGCCCGGTACGACGGGGTGAAGTACGGCCTCGCGGTGGAAGCGCCGACCTTGCGCGAGACCTACGAGCGCACGCGCGGCGAGGGCTTCGGCGCCGAGGTCAAACGCCGCATCATGCTTGGCACGTACGCGCTTAGCTCCGGCTATTACGACGCCTATTACGTAAAGGCGCAGAAGGTGCGCACGCTCATTAGGCAAGACTTCGACGAGGCCTGGGAACGAGTCGACGCCATCGTGGCCCCGACCTCGCCGACCGTCGCCTTTCCGCTCGGGGCGAGGACCGACGATCCGTACCAGATGTACCTGGCCGACGTCTTCACCATCCCCGCCAATATGGCTGGCATCCCTGGCGTCGCCGTGCCGTGCGGCTTCAGCGACGGACTGCCGGTTTCGCTGCAGATCCTCGGCCCGTCCTTCGCGGAGGCGACGATCCTGCGCATCGCGCACGCATACGAACGGTCAGAACCATGGAGCAGCCGCCAACCGGAGCTGATGGCGAGCAATTAGCCGGTGGGCGTCAGTTTGCACCAATTTCGGGGAGTTGGTATCATTCGCGCATATGGGCCGCTAGCTCAATTGGCAGAGCAACTGACTCTTAATCAGTTGGTTGGAGGTTCGAGTCCTCCGCGGCTCACCAGGGACGATCCAGCACCGCAGGGAGGAAAGCCGCGCCCCAGGGCGCGGCTCTTTGCTGGGTTTCGCAATCGAACCGCTGCCAGCTCCGGC
>CALMZR010000326.1 GCA_937870845.1 uncultured Chloroflexota bacterium | reverse complement strand
CCGGGTCGGCGAGCGCCTCGAGGCGGACGAAGACCACGCCGTCGGCGAAGCGATCGGCGAGCAGGAGAGCCGCCTCGGTCGCCAACCGCGTCTTGCCGACCCCGCCGGGGCCGGTGAGGGTCACGATCGGCGCCCTGCGCCCGATCAGCGCCTCCTCGATAGCCCACAGCTCGGCGGCGCGCCCCAGCAGGGGGGCGCCCGGGGCCGGCGGCGCCGGGTAGCTGGGCCGCATCGGGCGCGGGCGCGGGCGCGCCGCTTCGAGAAACGCTTCCCGCTTCGCGTCGCTCAGCCCGAGGCCCGCGGCCAGCATGCGCGCCGTGTCGCGGCGGGGCCGCCCGCTGATGCCCCGCTCCAGATCGCTCACGGAGCGGACGCTGACGCCGGAGCGGTCGGCCAGCTCCTGCTGGGTAAGGCCGGCCGCCCGGCGCAAGCAGCGCAGGGTCGCGGCAAACTCGCCTGGATCGGTCGCGTTCATCGGCAGCGCCCCGGCGATACACGGGGATACGAGCGACTGGTTGCGCACGGCATTGTGGCGCAATCCTGGCGAAGATGTGGTCAAAGCCGTGGGCAATCCTGTGGGTTTCACCTGGGATTCGGGCGCGGGGCGCGCTAGGCTCCGAGTCGAGCGCGCGGATGCCTCGTCCGGCAGCCCCTTGGCATGGCCGGATCAGCGCAGATCGGCGCGACGGCGGACGCAGCGGTGGAGGAGACGACCGCCATGGACGGACGACGCTTCGACTCGTGGACAAAGAGGCTCGCGGTCGGCTTGCCGCGCCGCGACACGATCAAGATTCTTGCCGGCGCGGCCATCGCCGGGGTTACCACCCGCGCCGCGATCGAGGAGGCCGAAGCCTGCCTCGAAGACGGCCAGTTCTGCACCACGAACGACGAGTGCTGCGGCACGTGCATCGCCTTCAACTGCGCGGACTGCGTCCCGAAAGGCGGGCATGGGTGCGAAGGCGATAACGACTGCTGCGGCGGGAAGCAGGAGTGCAAGAACGGCGTCTGCACGGGGCGCAGCAAGAAGAAGGACCTGAGCTGCGACGGCCGCAACTGCAAGAAGAAGAAAAAGAAGAAGAAGAACAACAGCGGGGGTACGGGCTGCCGCACCGCGACCGGCGAGAACTGCTGACCGGCTGCCGCCGCTCCATGTCGTGAGGATTCCGCCGCGGCCCGCGCGCCGCGGCGTCGGCGCCTCGCTCCTGAGGCGGATGGGCGTCTTCGCCCCGTTCCCCGCGCCGCAACCTGGGAGGCGCCGCTATGGACGCCGAGCGCTTCGACCGCATCGCCCGCATCCTCGCCGTCGCGCCCTCGCGCCGGGATCTCATCGCTCTTGCCCTCGGCGGCGCGGCCGTCGTGCTCAGCCGGGCCGAAACTGCCTCCAGGAAGAAGGGCAAGAAGAAAAAGTGCGGCGCCTGCGGCGCCTGCAAGACCTGCGTCAAAGGCAGGTGCAAGGCGAAACCCGACGGCGCCGGATGCGGCGACGGCGATATCTGCCAAGGCGGAGTCTGCGGCTGCGATGCCGGGTTCGAACCGTGCGGCGGCGCCTGCGTCCAGAGTTGCAGCGGCGACAAGACCCTGGATGGTTCCTGCCAATGCGCCTGTCCGGGCGGCACGCAAGACTGCGGCGGCAACGTGTGCCAGACCTGCTGCGACGACTACCATTGCGGCGACCAGGTCTGCTGCACAGGCGAATGCCGCGACTGCTGCGACAACGACGACTGCGACGGAGACAGGACATGCCAGGGGCATGCCTGCCTGTGTCCTGCCAACCGCGAAGACTGCGGCGATGTCTGCTGCGCGGTCGGCAAAATCTGTGCCGATGCGGACACTAGCAGCTGTGTGACCGGACGAGGCAGCTGTCAGGAGGGCGCCGATACCTGCCCCACCGTCGTGGGAAACCCTCAGATCAACTGCAACGCCCGGGTCGACTGCTTTTGCTTCCAGTCCATGAGCGGCGACACCCGTTGCGGACAGTTTATCCCCCCCGCCAGCGAATGCGGCGAATGCGAACAAGACGACGACTGCGAGTCGACATACGGACTGGGGACGTTTTGTGTTGCCGGCTCGCAGCCGAGTTGCTGCGTCATCGGGGGCAACATTTGTGCTGCGCCATGCAGCACCGATCCCCCAGATTCTTGATATCCAGTCCAGCCTGTGGGGCGCCCAGACAGGCAGGCAAGAGATGGGATTGCGGTGTCCACCGCGTTCGCCGCGACAAGCGGCCTTCGGCATCGCGGGAGCGCAAGGAAAGCGCTCCCGCCGTGCCTATGACTTTCGGTGTCGCTTGCCCCGCACCGCTCAGCAGCTGTACTCGCAGGTTCCGGCCCCACCGACGAGCCCAGGCACGTACGAGCAGCAGACCAGCCCATACAGGCACGGCGCCTGCGTCCCGCTCGTGCAGGTCGCGTTGAGGTTCGGCGGCGTGTCGCAGGCGCCGCGATTGCCGCAATAGCCGGTGCAGCAGTCGGCGCAGCCGTCACCCCAGTTGCAGTAGCCCGGGCAGGCGCCGCCGCGGCTCGTGCAGCCCCCGCCGCACTGCCCGCGGGGCGTGCAGACTCCGGCTCCGCCCGGCGTGCCGGGGCTGCTGGCGCAGCAGACGAGCCCATGGCCGCAGGCGTGCTGCGTCCCGGTCGAGCAGCCGCAGCCTTCGTACGTGCAGTGGTTGGCCGAGGCCGCCCGCCGACCGCGCCACCCCGCAAGCGCGGCGACGGCGCCGGCGAGGCCCAGGCGCCGCAGCGCCCCACGCCGCGAGATCGAATCGCAATCGGCCAGAGCCCGCGTCAACGCGTCGAATCGCCGGTCGTCCACGTCCGGTCTCCTCTCCATCCGGCCTTGCGTCGGGCCGATCCGCGGACGACGCTTCCGCGTCTCTCCGTCGCCGGGGAACGGCCACGCTTTGGCCGTCGCCTCGCTGCGTTGCGCGGAACGCGGCGTCGCCGCAGTGTATCCGAATCGGGCCGCGGTCGCGTCCCTGTCCACCCTGTCCGCCCCGAGCCGGCTCGCCGCCGTCCCGCTCCGGCCCGTGGGCCGTTCAGGCGGCCCCGTCCATCCACCGCTGACGGGCGCCGCTCGCGCCACTCATGACGTCGCGGCCTTCCCGATCGACCGGGGGATAGAGCAGCCGCTCCGGCCGTTTCCACCAGCCCGGCTCGTCGAGCCAGGGCCAGCGGGGCGCTGCCCCCTGCGCCAGGCTCCGCGCCAGGTCGGCCAGCGGCGTGGGCACGGGGCTTCGCCCCCGGACATCGAAGACGCCGGGCTCGTAGCGTCCCTCGTCGCGAGCCACCAGGCAGTGCCAGTCCCACGCGCCCAGCAGCGACCAGATCGTCACCGCCCGCGCGTCCACGCCCGTCCGCCGCAGGTCGCTCGCCGCACCCCAGACCTGGGCCAGCCACCGCACCTGGTCGCGCGGCGCGGCGCCCAGGTGCGCCTCGGTGACGGCCACTGGCCTCCCGTACCGCTGCCACGCCTCCCGCAGCAGAGCAGCGGGCCCCGCCAGGTCGTCGGCCAGCACGCGCACGGCCTCGACGTCGGCGTAGCGGCAGCGCCCGTTGCTCCCGTGTGTCCGGGCCGGGTAGCGCGCCCGGCGGTGGTCCAGGAAGCGTTCGCTGGTCAGGTAGTAGTTGCCCCCGATGACGTCGGGTTCGCACGGAGCATCGCGCAGGGGGGCGAGGGCGTCGTCCGGCAGGCCCAGCCACAACAGATGCGGCCACAAGGCATGCTGCGGCCCCACGCTGCCGCACAGGAGATCGAGCGACAGCCAGCGCCGCTCGTTCTCGTAGTCGGCCTGGTAGCGCAGCTCCGGCGTGCTCCAGACGTGACCCAGGTCTTCGGTCTGCACGAGTCGGGCGGTGGGATTGACCGCCCGGATTTCGCGCATCGCCAGCTGCACCGCCCGGCACTGGTGCAGCAGCGCCCGCATCATGCTCCGCTCGTCGCGGGCATGGGGATGCCAGTGGCCGTAGAGCGCGGCGAAGCGGGCTGTCGTCAACGGCTCGTTGACCGGGGTGAAATCCTCGACCCACGGGTACCGCTCGGCGACCGCCCGCGCGTAGCGGGCCAGGTGCTCGGGAAAGGCCGGATCCAGTAGCCCTGTCCAGCGCGGGCCGCTGCCGTGGTGGCAGAGCCCGATGATCGGTCGGATGCCCAGCTCGCGCAACCGCGCCAGCCGGGCGTCGGACCAGGCCCAGTCCGGCTGGCCGGGGTCGTCCGGCACGACGCGCTCCCACAGCACCGGATAGCGCAGCGCCGTGATCCCCAGCGCGGCGAAGCGGTCGAGATCGTCGATGCGGTCGTGGTGGCCGGTGCGGACGATCTGGTCGAAGTAGCGGTCGCCGACGCGGTTGACCGTGCATTCGATGCCGCCCCACAGCTCCAGCATGGGAACGGATTGTGCCTTACGCGACGGTCAGGAGACGACCCGGGCGAATCCGTTCCCAGAGCGTGAGCGCCTGAGCCGCCACCTGATCCATGTTGTAGTAACGGTACGTGCCGAGCCGGCCGGCGAAATGCACGTTCGGCGTCTGCTCCGCCAGCGCCGCGTACGCCTTGTACCGTTCGGCGTTCTCTGGCCGCGGGATGGGGTAGTAGGGATCCCCCTCCGCGCGTGGGTACTCGTAGACGATCGTCGTGCGGGGGTGCTGCTGGCCGGTGAGGTGCTTGAACTCCGTGACGCGGGTGAAATCGTAGTCGTTGGGGTAATTGACCGTGCCGACCGGCTGCCAGGTCTCCGTGTCGTGCGTCTCGAAGCGGAATTCCAGCGAGCGGTAGGGCAGCGGGCCGAAGCGATAGCCGAAGTACTCGTCGACGGGGCCGGTCCAGATCAATTGCCGGTAGGGCACGAACGTCTCGACCTCACGGTAGTCCGTGTTGAGCATGATCTTGATGTTGGGGTGGTCGAGCATGCGCTCGAACATGCGGCTGTAGCCGTGGCGCGGCATCATCTGGAAGCGGTCGGTGAAGTAGCGGTCGTCGCGGTTGGTCCGCGTCGGGATGCGCGCCGTCACCTGCGCGTCCAGCTCGGTCGGGTCGACGCCCCACTGCTTGCGCGTGTAGCCGCGGAAGAAGGTGGTGTAGAGCTGACGGCCGACCTTGCTCACTACGGCGTCCTCGGCGGTGAGAATCCGCTCCCGCGGCTCGGCGACCCGCTCGAACCAGGCGGCCAGCTCGTCCGAGGTGAGATTCAGCCCGAAGAGCGTGTTGACCGTGTCGAGGTTGATCGGGATCGGGACCAGCCGCCCTTCCACGCTGGCCAGCACCCGGTGCTGGTACGGGCGCCACTCCGTGAACCGCGAGAGATACGCGAAGACCTCCGGGCTGTTGGTGTGGAAGATGTGCGGGCCGTAGCGGTGGACGAGGATGCCCGCGTCGTCGTGGTCATCGAAGGCGTTGCCGGCGATGTGCGGCCGGCGGTCGATGAGCAGCACCCGCGCGCCGTCCTCGCGCGCCAGCCGCTCGGCCAGGATGCTGCCGGCAAACCCGGCGCCGACGATCAGGAAGTCGAACATGGCTCGGGCTCCCCTACGCCGTCAGCGCGACCGCGGCCGCTTCGGCGGCCGGCGCCAGCTTCGCCAATCGCGCGCGCGCCATCACGTCCATCATCCTGGACGCGATCGCGTCCCAGTCGTTGGCGGCGACGTGGTGGGCGGCGCTCGCCCGCCAGCGCCGCTCTTCCTCCGCCGTGCGGCCCAGCAGCGCCTCGGCCGCGGCCACGAACGCCTCGGCCGTCTCCCCGAGCGAGACGACGTCGCCGTAGAGGTCGACGACGTCGGCGATGGGGGTCGAAACGACCGGCTTCCCCCCCGCCAGGTACTCCAGCGTCTTCGTCGGCGAGATGGAACGGGTCGCCTCGTTGCGGGCGAACGGCATCAGCGCCACGTCGAAGGCGCTCAGGAACCCCGGCAGATCGCGGTACGCCTGCTGGCCGAAGCGGATGATGTTCGGCCGCTCCGGGATCGCGTCTGCGTCGATCTTGACCACCGGGCCGACCAGGGCGATCGTCCACTCGGGGCGGGCGTCCGCGATCCCGGCGATGAGCGGCAGATCGAGCCGCTCGTCGATCACCCCGTAGTAGCCCAGGATCGGGCGCGGGCGGCTCGTCAGTTCGCGGGGCGGCGACGCGGTGAACGGCCCCGGCGCGAAATGGGCGCCCTCCACGCCGGAGGGGAAGCAATGGGCGTCAGGGCGCCGATCGCGGCGCGCGCGGTAGAGCGTCGGCCCGCCGGTGAAGACGAGATCGGCCCGCGCCATGAGGCGCCGCTCGCGCTCGCGCAGGGCGGCCGGCGCGCCGAGAAAGCTGGCCAGGTCGTCCATCGCGTCGTAGACCGTCAACGCGGGCCACGATCCGGCCGGCTCGGCGCCGAGCGCCATCGGCGTGTAGTACCAGTACGTCGGCGTCTCGGCCATCGGCAGCAGCGGCGCGATGAGCCGCGAGATGCGCCCGTTGACGTGGGGTCCGAAACCATCCGCGTCCGCCGTTCCGGCCATCAGCGGCGTCGCCACGGTGACTCCGTGCTCGCGCCGGACGCGAAGGTCGTCGCTTCCCGCGCCCCATTCCGGTTCTTCAACGACGACGACCGGCATTCGCCGCGCAAAGCGCGTGAGCAGATGCTGCGGTCGCTGCCAAACAAAACCCCAGCGCAGATGTGAAAACGCGAGCAGCATACGATTCCCCATACGTGGCCGTTTCCGCCACGCTACCCAACGTCGCCGTCATCGATCTCCGGCATTCACGTGAGAGAGCCGGGACGCGGTTGAGTCCCGCCCGCGCCCACAATCGCACGATACATGCCAATAAATACCGCGGGCGAGGACGCGTGCGTCGGGGTCAGGGCGCCGGCTGGGGCGAGCCGGTCGGCACAGGCGTCCGGTCCGGAGCGTCCTCGCCGCCGTCACCGGCGGCGTACGTCTTGCCGCCGGTCCGCGCGTGCTCGCCGCGGGTCGCCGCGGCCATGCGCTCGAGCGGGAACTTCGGCGTGCGATCCGCGTAGAGCAGCCCGTTGATCTCCCGGTAGGTGTCCGCGAACTGGGTGTAGCAGAACCCCGCCAGCAGCGGCAGGGCGTGGACGGTGCGCAGTAGCGCCTCGTACGCCATGGCCAGATCGTCGGCGGTCTCGACCACGCCGTATCCCCACACGCCGTCACGCTGACCGGGCGGGGCGTACGCGATGCCGCCGAACTCGGTGAGCACGATCGGCTGTCCAGCGTGGTCGTGCCCCGCCAGCGTCGGGCGGCGCCCGCCGGGCCGCAGGCTGCTCAGGATGGCGGGCACGTCGTCCACCCCATACCGGCGCAGCAGCCGCTCGACGTCCTGGTCGTAGTCGTGGATGCCGAAGATATCGGTGGCGGCGCTCTCCCAGCCGTCGTTGCCGACCACCGGCCGCGTCGGGTCGAGCGCCCGCGTCAGGTGATAGAGCGCCAGGATGAAATCCTGCTGCGGCGGGTGCGTCGGCAGGTCGGGCACGCCCCACGACTCGTTGAAGGGAACCCAGGTGACGATGCACGGGTGGCTGAGGTCGCGCAGCACCGCCGCCGTCCACTCTCGCGCCAGCCGCTCCATGCTCCGCCTGGTGAAGCGGTAGGCGCTCGGCATCTCCTCCCAGACCAGCAGCCCCAGGTGGTCCGCCCAGTAGAGGTAGCGTGGATCCTCGATCTTCTGGTGCTTGCGCACCCCGTTGAACCCCATCGCCTTCGCCAGCTCGACGTCGCGGCGCGGCGCGTCCGCGTCCGGCGCGGTCATGCCGCTCTGCGGCCAATACCCCTGGTCGAGCACCAGGCGCAGGGGCAGCGGCCGCCCGTTGAGCACGACCCGGTCCCCTTCGATGCCGATGAAGCGCAGCGCCGTGTAGCTGAGCACTTCGTCGAGCGCCTCGCCGCCCGGACCCAGCAGCCGCAGCACGGCGTCGATCAGCGTCGGCGACCCCGGGCTCCAGAGCAGCTCGTTGCGATAGTCGTCGATGCCGGGGTCGGAGAGGGCGATGCGGCGGTGCACCTCCCCGGCGTCCACCGAGTAAACGTCGTGCGCCAGGGTGCGCGGTTGGTCGTCGCCGACCGTGAGGACGACTTCGAGGCGCAGGTCGTGGCGCGGCTCGCCGCCGATCGCGGCCCCGCAGGCGATGTCCCAGGAGGCCGCGCCCGGCGTCCAGCGCAGCGAGTCGATCCACGACGCGGGCAGGCGCTCCAGCCAGACCGTCTGCCAGATGCCGGTGGTGCGCGGGTACCAGATGGCGTGCGGCTCCGGTTGCCAATCCTGCTTGCCGCGCGGTTTGGCCAGGTCGTGGGGGTCGTCGTCGGCGCGGACGATGATCTCGTGGGATGCGCCGGCCCCAAGGAGATCGGTGACGTCGAACGCGAAGGGGGTGAAGCCGCCCTCGTGGTCCCCGGCGTAGGCCCCGTCGATCCAGACCCGGGCCGCGTAGTCGACCGCGCCGAAGCGGAGCACGATCCGCTCCCCGTGCCGCGGCGGGACTATCCGCACGCGGCGGCGATACCAGCAGGCGCGGAAGTACCCCTTCACTCCGAGCCCGCTCGCCGGCGTCTCCGGCGCGAACGGAACCTCGATGGTCTGCCCCCAGGCGACCTCGTCCGGCCGGGACCAGACCCCCGCCGCATCCAGGGCGAAATCCCACGGGCCGTCCAGCGACTGCCACGCCGCCCGCTGCAATTGCGGCCGCGGGTGATGCTCCGACACGCGCGTCACGATCGAGCCCCCCTCGGAATCGCACGAATGAGGCGCCCGGTTGCGGCGCCATCCACGCATGGCAACGTCGGGACGGTCAATGGGGGTGCTCTGCCCGCCCGTGTGTCCGCTCTGTTGCGTGCGCTGGCGCCCCGCCGAGGCGAATGACGTTCCACGACAGCCGCGGCAGCGTCGCCGTAAGCGCGCCGTCCCGGCATCCCGCGTCCCCGCCATGCGGCGCGACCTCTGTGGGCCGCGCCAGGGTGTTGACCGCTTTCGGGTTCTCATGCCTCAGAACCAGGTGCTCCACAACCTTGTAGCCGGGGAACGCCCGGATGTCGCCTTCGAGCCGAAGCGCGTCCTCCTGGCCGCGGTTCACCGCGAAGATCGTCAGCGCCTCCCGCTCCTCGTCGTAGGTCGCCGTCGCCTCCAGCAGCGGCACGGCGTCGAACTCCGCGTTGGCGTAGCACGGCGAGGAGACCTGGACGTCAAGGGCCGCGCCCCGGCCGTAGCGCGAGGCGTGCAGGAACGGGAAGAACGTCGTCTGCCGCCAGGCTCCGCCGCCCCTCCGCGTCGAGATAGGGGCGATCGCGTTCACGAGCTGGGCGAGGCAAGCGATCTTGACCCGGTCGGCGTGCTTGAGCAGCGAGATCACCATGCAGCCGACGACCAGCGCGTCTTCCAGGGTATACGGCTCCTCGCACAGCGGCGGCGCGACCCGCCACGGCGCCTCCCGCAGCAGCGCCTTGTCCGCGTCCCGCGTGTGATACCAGACGTTCCATTCATCGAAGGCGAGCATCATGGTCTTCTTCAGCCGCTTCTTCGCCTTCACGAAATCGCACGTTGCCGCGACCGCTTCGATCTGGGCGTCCATCGCCAGAGACTGCGCCAGGAACGTCCCCAGATCGTCATCCAGGTTGCGCGCGTAGGTGTGCAACGAGAGGTAATCGACATACTCATAGACGTGGTCGAGGACCGACGCCTCCCACTGCGGGAAGGTCGGCATCCGCGCGTGCGAGCTGCCGCAGGCGACCAGCTCGATGGCGGGGTCGACCCACGTCATGGCGATCGCCGTCTGGCAGGCGAGCCGCCCGTACTCGTCCGCCGTCTTGTGCCCGAGCTGCCAGACGGCGTCCATCTCGTTGCCCAGACACCAGGTCTTGATCGCGTGCGGCTCGGCCACGCCGTGCGCGCGCCGCAGGTCGCTCCAGTACGAGCCGCCCGGATGGTTGCAGTACTCCACGAGCGCCCGCGCCTCGTCGATCCCCGCCGTGCCGAGGTTGACCGCCAGGTTGACCTCCGCCCCGGCGCGTGCAGCCCAGGCGGCGAACTCGTTGGTCCCGACCGCGTTCGTCTCGGTCGACATCCAGGCCAGGTCGAGCCGCCGCGGCCGGTCTTCAACCGGCCCGACGCCGTCCCGCCAGTCGTACCCGGAGACGAAGTTGCCGCCGGGGTAGCGCACGAACGGCACGCCCAGCTCGCGCACGAGATCCAGCACGTCCTGGCGGAACCCCATCTCGTCGGCGGCGGGATGTCCCGGCTCGAAGATGCCGCCGTAGACGCAGCGCCCCAGATGCTCCACGAACGACCCATAGAGGCGGGGATCGATCTCGCCGATGCGAAAATCCTTGTCCACTACGACGCGCGCGGTCTGCATGGAACGCTGCTCTCCTTGCCGCGACGGGGAGCGAATCTGCGGCGCTGCCTGGCGCGGAACGACGCCGCAGTATCCCACGGCGATGGTTGCGGGCCAAAAAAGCCCCTCTCCCCGCGCGGGGAGAGGGGCTTGCCGCGTCCCGGAGAGCGGCGTGGTTGTCGGACGATGCCGAAGATGCCAAAGATGCCGAAGATGCCAAAGGTACGGGGAGGCGGGGGCGCCGTCAGCGGCGCCGGGACTTACGCGGCCTCCTGGACCGGTGTTTGGGAACCGACGACGTGGACGATGAAGGCGTTGATGCCCGGGGCGCTGACGCGGGTGTAGATGCCCGGGTAGCGCGGGTCGGCGCAACCGCGGCCAAAGCTGACGATGCCGATCTGGATGTCGCGGTAGATCGGGATGCGGACCTTCTTGCGCTTTTCGCCCTTCTTCTTCTTGAGCCGCTTCACGTCGTGGCCGATCACCTCACGCGCGAACAGCGGCCCCCCGCTGTCGCCCTGGCACGAATCCCGGCCCCGCTCCTTCGCGCAGAGCATGACCGCCTGCACGAAATCGCTGTCGGCGGCGGCGCAGGCGGCGTCGGCGACGACGTGGAGGTTGGCCGCCAGCAGCCGATCCGACGACTGACCGTCTTCCGACGTGCGCCCCCAGCCCGCCACCGTCGAAAATTGCCCCGCGCGCTCGAACTGCGTCTCCCCGGCGGCCACGAACGGCAACGGCTTGGCGACATCCTCTGGCACGGGCGCGCTCAGCTTGAGCAGGGCCACGTCATTCTCGTTGGTGGCGGCGTTCCAGTCGGGGTGAGCATAGATCTCGGCCACCCCGCGCACGTTCGCGGGCGCGGCGTTACGCCAGGCGACGTTGCCGAGATAGATCGTGAACTCGTCCAGCGCGAAGGGCCTGCCGTCCTCGTCGTCGAGGCAGTGGGCCGCGGTCAGCACGTAGAGCTCATCGATCACGCTGCCGCCGCAGCGGTAGAACCCGTCTTCGGGGTTGCCCATGCGGACGAACGCCATGAAGGTGAACCGCCCCTGCGGGACCGGCTTGCCGCCGACGACCTCGGTGTTGACGCCGCCGCGGTCCCGCCGCGGCCGCGCCCGCTCTCCCTCGCGCTCCGCGGCCACCGCCGACGCCGCCGGCAGCAGCGCCTCGGCCGCCAACGCCAGCACGAGCAGCGCCGCCAACGCCAGCAGACCCACCCGCCAGCGCCGCGGTCTCTCCCCGGTCTCCACCCCGTCCTCCAGCTTCCAGCTCCTGCGCTCCGCGCAGCACCACGCAAACAAACCGCCGCGGTTCCCCGCGACGATCGGCTGCCAAACCCCGATTGCCTGTCACCCACCCTGGGGATCGAGCCGGCACAGTTTACATACGAATCAGCCAAACCTCAAGAGGCAAGGAAGTATCAAGAGTATTTCGTACATTGCAGGCGCAAACGTCTCTTATGCCTATCTTGTACACATCTCGACCGCGTTATGCCGCCGATCGTGAGGACTCATCGCGCGGCGCTTCCCGCGTCGCTTCCCGCGTCGCTTCCCAAGGCATGTCTGCTCGCCGGGTCCGCGCGACCGGCGGCCGGCGCTCCGAGACGCGAGCGTCGTCGCCCCGTACTCTCTCACCCCGACACCCGACGCCCGTCACCCGTCACCCGAAACCCACTTCGCTCACAATGAAGTCGTTGACCTCGTCGTCGCTGAGGCGAGTGTAGACGCCGGGGAAGCCGGGCAGGGCGCAGCCGCGGCCGAAGCTGACGATCCCCATCTGCACGTCGCGGGAGATGGGGACGCGGACCTTCTCGCGCTTGTGCCCCTTCTTCTTTTTCTTCTTCTTGACGTCGAAGCCGATCACTTCGCGCGCGAAGAGAGGGCCGCCGCTGTCGCCCTGGCACGAATCCCGGCCGCGGAACGCGGCGCAGACCATCACGGCCTGCGCGAAGTCGGCGTAGGCATCGGCGCAGGCGGCATTGTCGACGACGTTGAGCCTGGCGGACTGCAAGCGGTTGGTGGAGGCGCCGGAGGAGGTCACGCCCCAGCCTGCAACGACCACCGACCGCCCGGCCTCGTCGAAGCGCGTCTCCCCGCCATCGACGAATGCGAGCGGCTGAGCGATGAACGACGGGACCGCCGCGTCGAGCTCGAGCACGCCCACGTCGAACTCGTTGCCCGAGACCGGTGGATTCCACTGCGGGTGCTGCGCAGCATCGACCACGCCGCGCACGACCCCTTTGCTGGAGTCGGGCAGGAACGCGCGGCCGATGGTCAGGCGGAAATCGCCGGGCGGCACGACATTCCCGAAATCATCTTCGAGGCAATGGGCCGCGGTCAGCACGAAGCGCGGCGCGATGAGACTACCTGCGCAGATGAACGGCCCAGTGGCGGCGTCGACGCGGACGAAGGTCATGAACCGGAAGGTCCCCTGGGGGACGGGTTGGCCGCCGACGACCTCGGTATTGACGCCGCCGCTGGGTTTTCGCTGCGCCGAGACGGCAGCAGGAGCAAGCGCCTCGCCGGCCATCGCCAGCACGAGCAGCATGGTCAATACCTGCAGGACGACTCTCTCTCGCCTGAAAAGCTCCTTGCTCTCCGAACTTTCCTCAGCCTTCATGCCAATTCCCCGACCGCTGAGCAGCACGGTCACACTCCTGTATTCGTTGACGCTGGTCTGGATTACGGCTAGAGTGCCCCGTCCCGGTCAAGTGAGGAAGGCGTAAGCTATCCTCGGGACTACGGAAAGCCAACCGATGAGATCCGTCGCTCGCCATTCTAGGTTCCCGCGACTCAATCTGGCTTCTCGTGATGCCACTGAGCTGACGATCATGGGGAGCTTCCACACGGAAGAAGGGGCCTCGATCCTGGGGCCGTATGCCGAGCGACCGCCAGAGGCAGACGCCGTCCTTCTTGATTTTTTCGCCACGTACGCAACGCGCGACAGGCGCAAGACCCAACACGTGATAGAGGCTATGCTCTGGAGAGCCGACGACTCCCCAGAAGAACTCCGACTTTCGATCAGCTATGAAACTGGGAGGCTAGCTGTCTCGAGTGGCTCCAAACGCTCGAAGCAAGAAGCAACGTTCATCTCAACCGTGCAGTTACTCGGCACTGCGAATTGGATGAGGGCGAGCGTGGAGTTTAGGCTGGAAGTGCCTGATGAACGTGTATTGGCTATACCCCTGCCATTCAAGCTGGAGAATAGCGAGCTTTCGATTCCTCGTGGGGAGATTCGGGGGCTGCATGTCGTGCTTCCGGAAGACTCGGTGCTGAATCGCCCGGAACTCGACATGGTTATCGATCGTCCTTTTGGCGAGGAACTCTTCGTAGACGTCAGGTTCAACCTCCCACCTGACCCAAGTGTGATTCAACACCTGCCTGAAGTGGCTCTGCAGGGTGCAGCCAGCGTTGCACGCAGCCTTCTTCAAGGCGCGGACGCCAGGAGTAGACGGTGATGCTTGAAAGGCAGTCCACGCTTTCCAGGAACCAAAGGACCGACCTCGCTGAGGATCGGGGCGCTCGCGCATCGCTTGCTGTGAGACGGAAGGATACGTTTGGCCGTTGGAGCCGGGTTCGAATGGCCTCATCGGACACCAGTCGGGAGCCCTTCGCTCCTGCGCGCAAGACAATCGCCCTTTCCACCAGCAAAAGAGAAATCGCCGAGATGTGGAGCCACGCGGCTCTGCCTGACGCTCGATCGATCGAAACAGCGCTTGGAGACACCGCTGATACCCTTCAATACGCCCTTCGCTTGGCCGATTTCGGCATCGGCGCGACCGTGGCTGACATCGGGCATGCTTCCACAGCTACGGGGGGCAGTCCCTCGACATACCTCAACGACTCCATCATCGAACACCTTGCGACGGTTTATGAGTTTCGAGGGTCTGATGTTGAACCCTACCTTCGTCGTCATGTTGACTTGCCTCCACTTCTTCTGGACATAGCGTTGGTGGCCGCTGACTACTTCGGCAGCTCTGAGCGCCTTGCCTTGGAGGTCATGGACGATCCGGAATCCGATGACGACGCTGAGTTGTTCGTGGTCATCAATTCCAGCCTTGCACCCGAGATTGCGTTGGCAACGCTTCGGGCCTTTGACGAAGGCTGGTGGTTCGATAGAGTCAGGCAGATTGGCAATCTGGTGACTGTCACGTTGGAATACGTGTAAGCGTGTTTGACTGGGCTGAATATCTGGACGTGGCGGACGATCTGATCGTGCTGGTCGGCGGCGAGGGGGGCGAACGGTCGGCCATTAGCCGTGCGTACTACGCGTGCTATGGCAAAGCCTCCGCGTACGCCAAGTCAAAACGTGTGCCACTCACCGGCAGAGGCAGCGATCACCACGTTGTTTGGCAGTGGTTCATCGATGGACTCGGGCGAGGACCGATTCACGTGAGCGTGGGTCAGAATGGGCAACGCCTCAAGGGTTGGCGCATAAAGGCGGACTACAGGGCGGGGTTCTCAAACACGGGACCCATCAGTCAGAACGCTATTGCGGTGGCAAGACAGCTCCTCGACGATCTATCGACGTTGCCGTAGCGCGACCGTAACCGCTCAAGCTTTTGGCAGCCCGTCGTCCAACAGCCTCTCCCAATTCCCATGCATCACCCCCGCCACGTCCTCCTCCCCATACCCCCTTCCCCTCAATAGCTCCCCAATCCGCTGCACGTCCGCGATCGTGTCCACATCCCGCGGCGTCTGCTCGATCCCGTACCCCCCATCGAGGTCCGTCCCGATCGCCGCGTGCCGGCTGTTCCCCGCGATCTGACAGACGTGGTCGATCTGGTCCACCACCGCCTCCAACGTTAGCCCCTCGTTCGTCGTCTCCCCCCGCACCCACCCCGGTTGCAGCATCCAGGCGTCCATCGCCGCCCCGATCACCCCATCCCGCTCGATCAGCCGCCGGATCATGGCGTCGTCGAGCTGCCGGTCGCCGGGCACGAGGGCGCGGCAGTTGGAGTGGCTGGCCAGCACCGGCCCTCGAAACACGTCGAGCGCCTCGTGAAAACTCTCGTCGGTCAGGTGGGAGACGTCCAGCATCATCCCCAGCCCGTCCATCTCCTTCAGCAGCGCCCGCCCCTTGGCCGTCAGCGGCCCCGCGCTCCCCGTGCCGAAGGCGTACGCGCTCGGCCCGTAATGCGCCAGCCCCACGATCCGCAACCCATCACTCCACCACAGCCCCGCCTGCTCCGGCGCCACGATCGGGTCCGCCCCCTCCATCAGCAGCACGAACCCGAACGGCGCCGTCGCCGGGTCCGCGTCCCACCCCGCCCGCCACGCCGCCAGATCCTCCCGCGTGCGCACGATGCGGATCACCCCCTGCCGCTCCAGCTCCCGGTAGTACGCGAGCTGCCCCTGCGCCTGCGCGAAGGCGATCTCGTGCGTCCGAAAATCGATACCGCTGTTCTGGCCGTGGTTCTTGCGCGCGATCACCGTGGCGAAGACGAGCCCCACCTCCCCCGCCCGCAAATCCGGAAACCCCACCGTCCCCGCGCCTCGCCCTTTCTCCGTCATCCCTTCCGCGCGCTCGATCCCCCGCGTCTCGTGCGCGCTCAGCGCCAGATCGCGGTTCCACATCACCGCGTTCATCGCCAGGTCGAGATGGGCGTCGACGACGAGCATGGGGGCCTCCGGGCTATCAGCTATCAGCTATCAGCTATCAGCTATCAGCTATCAGCTATCAGCTTTCAGCGGTCGGGTCTTGGCGTCTTGTTGCGCAGGCGGGCGGTGAAGGTGGCGAGCATGCGTTTGATCTCCTCCGTTTCGCCGGCAAGGCGATCATAGTTTTGGGACAGGAGGTAGCCGAGATCGCGGGCAAGGATGAGGTGGTAGCTGAGCTCGCTCGCCGAGCCCATGGCGATGTCCATGAACCGCGCCAACTCAGCGTCTCCGTTGCGTCCGCACCCTTCGGCGATGTTTGCGGGTATGGACGAAACCGATCGCCGCAACTGGCCGGTCAATGCGACGAGTTCGTCACGTGGAAACGGCCTCGTCGCGGCGTAAACGTCCAGCGTCAACCGATGCCCCTTTTCCCACACCTTGAGGTTGCGAAAGTCCCCCACCTTGCCCTCCACGTCGCCGTCGGGCTGAAAGCTGATAGCTGATAGCTGATAGCTGATAGCCCGCCTACCTTCCCCGCCCCCGTGGGTCCAGCGCGTCCCGCAGCGCATCCCCCAGCACGTTGAGCGTCAGCACCGTCAGGACCAGCGCGATCCCCGGAAAGAGCGCCAGCCACCACGCGACCTGCAGCACCCGCTGCCCGTCGCGCAGCATGTTCCCCCACGTCGGCGTCTCCGGGTCCACCCCCGCCCCCAGAAACGACAGCGACGCCTCCGAGATGATGGCGAACGCCACCACGAAGGTGCACTGCACGATCAGCGGCGAGAGTCCGTTCGGGTAGACGTAGCGCAGCAAAATCCCCGCGTCCGTCATCCCGATCGACCGCGCCGACTCCACGAACGGCTGCTGCCGCGTCACCAACGTCGTGCTGCGCACCAGCCGCGCCACCGTCGGCGTGTAGACCACCGTCAGCGCCAGAAAGACGTTCGTCGCCGACGGCCCCAGGCTGGCCATGATCGCGATCGCCAGCAGGATGCTGGGGAACGCCATCAGCCCGTCCAGCGTGCGCATGATCGGCGTATCGAGCCGCGGGAAATACCCCGACAGCAGCCCCAGCACCGACCCGATCGCCGCCGCCGCCAGCGTCACGCCCACCCCGATCGCCAGCGAGACGCGCCCCCCATAGATCACCCGGCTGAAGATGTCCCGCCCCCGGTCGTCCGTCCCCATCGGGAACTCGGCCGACGGCCCCTGCAACCGCACCCCCGGATCGAGAAACGTCGGATCATGCCTCGCGATCACCGGGGCGAAGACCGCGGCAAGGACCACGAGGAGCAGAAAGACGGCAGCAACGATCGTCACCGGGTTGCCGAACAGCGTCCGCGCCCCGGCCGCCCAGCGCGAGCGATCCGGAGCGCGGGAGAGGGCCGCGGTTTCTGCACGTGGTCCGGCGCTCGTTACGATTGCCATCAGGAACGTCCTCGCGCCGAACGCCCCTCATCCCTAACCCTTCTCCCCGCGCGCGGGGAGAAGGGAGCGCGATTTGGAACGATGTCGCAGGCACGTAGCCCCTCTCCCTTCGCAAAGGGAGAGGGGTTGGGGTGAGGGTTGCGGAGGGAGAGGGCGTGCGCCTCGATCACTCCCCCCCCAACCGCACCCGCGGATCGATATACACATACAGCACATCCACCACCAGATTCACCAGCACGTACGTCAGCGCGATCGCCACGATCGCCCCCTGGATCACCGGGTAGTCCCGCCGCGCGATGCTCTGCACCACCAGCCGCCCCATCCCCGGAATCGTGAACACCGTCTCCGTCACCACCGCCCCGCCCAGCAGCGCCCCCACCGAGATGCCGATAATGGTCAGCGCCGGGATCAGCGCGTTCCTCAGCGCGTGGCGCACGATGATCAGCCGTTCGGGCAGCCCCTTGGCCCAGGCGGTGCGCACGTAGTCCTCGCGCAGCACGTCGAGCATCGAGGAGCGCACCATCCGCGCCAGCAGCCCCGCCGCCGAGAACCCCAGTGCGAACGCCGGCAGGACCATGCTCTGCAGATGCGCCCCCAGCCCCTCCCCCGGCGGCGCGTACCCCCCGGACGGCAGCCAGCGCAGCCGCACGGCAAAGATGAGGATGAGGACGATCCCAAGAAAAAAGGTCGGGATCGCCGAGCCGGAGATGGCCATCACGGTGAAGACCCGGTCCAGCGGCGAATTGTGGCGCACCGCCGCCAGCACCCCCGCCGGCACGCCGATGGCGATCTGGATCAGCAGCGCGTAGAGCGTCAGCAGCGCCGTCGGCTGCACCCGGTCCAGCAGCGCCCGCGTCACCGGCTCCCCCAGGAAGATCGACTCCCCGAAATCGAGCCGCAGCATGTCCCCGAACCACCGCGCGAACTGCACCGGCAACGGGTCGTTCAAGCCCAACTGCTCCCGCAGCCGCTGAATATCCTCCGCTGTCGCCCGGTCCCCCAGAATCACCGCCGCCGGATCCCCCGGCGTCAGGTGCACCAGCGCAAACACCACCACCCCGACCACGATCATCACCGGGACGAGCAGGACGAGGCGGCGCAGGATGTAGGCGGTCACGGGACGAGGCGGGAGGCGGGAGGCGGGAGGCGGAAGGAAAGAACGGAAAGACGGCAAGGCGGCAAGACAACGGTAGGGGCACGGCATGCCGTGCCCTGGCGAGGCGCGCCTCGCCCGTCGTCCTCCCGCCTTCCGCCTCCCGCCTCCCGCCTCACTCGTTCAGCCACAGATTCCAGAACTTCACCCCCCGCTCGAACTGCCCGTCCCAGCCCCCGATTGCTTCGGAGCGGAAAGAAACGTTGCTGGAGTCGCCGATCTTGATCGCCGGGATCTCCGTGTAGTGCGCCTCCTGGATCTGCTCGAAGATCGGCATGCGCGTCTCGAATTCCGACTCGGCCAGCAGCTCCGCCGCCAGCGCCAGGCTGCTTTCGCTGCTCCACCAGCCGGGGTACTGGTTCATCTGCCCGACGTAGGAGATCTGGCTCGGGTCGGGCACGAAGCCGTGCCCGGTGCCGAACATGTCCCACTCCTCGGGGATGGCCCGCCGCTCCAGCACCGTCGCCCAGTCGACCACCTGCAGATCGACCGTGATCCCGACCGCCTCCAGTTGCTGCTGGGCCACGATCGCCTCGCCGTACATGTAGGAGTATTCCTGCGTCGTCAGGAAGCGCAGCGGCTCGCCGTCGTAGCCGGCCTCCTCCAGCTTGGCCCGCGCCAGCTCCGGGTCGTTGACGTTGTAGCGCTCGGCCCCGGCCTCGGACCACCACGGCGTCTGCTGCATCATCAGCCCCGGGTCGAGGCGGATGAACTCGTCGCCGCCGCGGCCCGATTGCAGCATCGGCAGGTGGTCGAACGCCGCCTGCACCGCCTGGCGCATGGCCAGGTTGCCCATCATCGGCGACTCCCAGTTGAGGAAGAAGACATCCCAGTTCGTCGGCGTGAGGATCTCCGCCACCACGCCAGGGAAGTCCGCCAGCACCGCGTACTGGTCATTGCCGATATCGAGCGCGAGCTGGTAATCCCCCGCCTGCAACCCGGCCACGCGCGCCGCCTCGTCCGGCACCGGGATGAACTCGATGGCGTCGGCGTAGGCGTACTTCGTCCCGCCGTAGCCCAGCGGCCCATCTTCAGAGGACGACTGGTACTCGTCGAAGCGCTCGAAACGCATCGCCGCGTCGCGCT
The DNA here is from genome assembly GCA_937870845.1 of uncultured Chloroflexota bacterium. Classification (GTDB taxonomy): domain Bacteria; phylum Chloroflexota; class Chloroflexia; order Thermomicrobiales; family UBA6265; genus JACCXM01. Next base: position 17,370 of record CALMZR010000326.1, on the reverse strand, counting down.
GCCACTCCACCAGCCGGTACGGCCCGGTGCCGACGTACTGGTCGGCGTTCGTCATCGGGTCGTCGCCCGCCGCGTCCAGGATCGACTTGGGATGGATGGTGCAGGCCTGCGTATTGTGCGCCAGCGCGATGAGAATCGTCCCATACGGCTCGCTGAGGCGGAACTCGATGGTGGAGTCATCGACCTGGGCCAGCTCGCTCGTCTTCTCCATCAGCCGCTGCCCGACGCCGCTGATCCGCCCCCAACGCTCGACGGAGGCGATGACGTCGGCGGCGGTCATCGGCTCGCCGTTGTGGAACATCACCCCCTGGCGCAGCGCCATGGTGTGCGTCAGACCGTCGTCGGAGACGGTGTGCTCGGCGACCAGCTCGGGGATCGGCTGGTAGTCCGCGTCGTAGGTGAACAACCCTTCGTAGGCGCAGTAACCGATGACGGCGATGATCTCCGCTGTCGACTGGTGCTCGTCCAGATGCGGCGGCTCGCCGATGGTGGCCACGCGCAGCGTGCCGCCCGGCGTCCCGGCCGCGGGGTCGTCCTGCAGCGCCCGCAGCGCGGATGCGGACGCGAGCGGGGTCGAGGCCCGCCCCAGCAGCATCGCCAGCGCCGGGGCGCTCATCCCCAGCAGCGCCGCCCGCCGCAGCAGCGAGCGCCGGTCGAGCGTTCCCCGCTCCCACTCCCTGATGGCGGCGTCCACTTGGCGCCGCAGCAGCGACGTCTGCCTCCCTGCGAGTCGGGTCATCGTCGAGCCTCCTCTCCTGGCTTCGTGCGTTCGGGGCATCATACGGCAGGGCCGCCGCTTGTCAAACCGGGCTGAAGCGGCCTTCAATTGGTGGCCAATCGGGAGTGGGTTGGACGGACCCCCAACAGCCGCAGATCCCTACCACGTGTCATTCCGACGAAGGAGGAATCTCGGCGCGGCCGAAGCGGGGAGGCCGGTAACGCGAGACACCTCGCTTCGCTCGGACTGACAGGGATTCCACGCAGCGCATCGTCGCGAACGAGCCTCGGAGGAACATTTCAATGATGCCCCGCGGCCAAACCGAGGTCGTCGTCATCGGCGGAGGCATCAGCGGAACCGCCGCCGCCTACGAGCTGGCCCGCGACGGCGCGCGCGTCACGCTGCTGGAGAAGGGATCGCTTGCCAGCATGGCCTCCGGCTGGACGCTGGCCGGCGTCCGCCAGTCCGGCCGCCACCCGGCCGAGCTGCCGCTGGCGCGGGCGGCGGTCGCCCGCTGGGCGACTCTCGCAGAAGAGCTTGACGCCGACGTCGAATACCGCCGCGAAGGGAACCTGCGCCTCGCCCGCTCCCCTGCCGAAGTCTCGATCATCCAGGCCATCGTCGCCGAGCAGCAGGCCCTCGGCCTCGACCTGACGTTCCTCCCCGACAATGCCGCCGTGCGCGAGGTCGCCCCGGCACTGGCCAAAACGGTCCTGGCCGCCTCCTTCTGCCCCACGGACGGCCACGCCAACCCGGTCGCCGCCGTCCAGGCGTTCGCCGCCGCCGCGCGACGGCATGGGGCGGAGATCCGTACCGATACGTTCGTCACCGCCATCGAGACGGCCGGCGGCACGGTCCAGGGCGTGCGCACGGTCGACGGCGCCGTCGCCGCCGATGCCGTTGTCGTTGCCGCGGGCGTCTTCGCCCCTCGGCTGTGCGCGCCGCTCGGCCTCGCGCTTCCCATCGAGATCGGGCACGTTTCGGTCATCCAGACCGTCCCCCTGCCGCCCCTCATCGCCCAGGTGCTCGGCGTCGCTTCCGCCGATCTCGCGCTGCGGCAGGAGGTCGGCGGCCGCGTTTGCTTCACCGGCGGCGGCTCGCCCTGGCCCCACGGCCTCGATGCCCTCGCCAACGGCGACGATCCTGTCATGCCCCCGGCCGGCCACGTCATGACCGCCCTCTCACGGGCCGTGGAGGCGCTGCCCAGCCTCGCCGCCGCGCCCCTGGCCCGCGTCTGGGGCGGCCTGCTCGACATGACGCCGGACGCGCTGCCCGTCATCGAGCGTTCGCCCCAAGTCGAAGGTGTCGTCGTCGCCGTTGGCTTCTCCGGCCACGGCTTCTGCCTCGGCCCCGTCACCGGCGAGATCGTGCGCGAGCTGGTTCAGCGCGGGACGACGCCCTATCCGATCGCTCCGTTCCGTGGCGACCGGTTCCACGCCACAGCCGATCGAGCGGCGGCCACGCTGCACGGCTGAGTGCGGCAGGCTGCCGCTTTATGAACGACCACCCCGAGCCTGCGCTCGCCTTTCCTATTCACTGCCGCTGCGTCTACCATGGTCCTCTATCCGGCGGATCGTGCGCGGTATTTGGCCACTGGCATCAGATGTGCAGCACCCTCGATGGCGAGGGCGGCGGTCCCCCGCGATTCGGCATGTCATGCCGGCAGACACGACAAGGAGGTCACTCCCGATGACGAGACGACGAATCGTGGCGATCGTGCTCGCGATGGCCGTGTTCATGTCCGGGGCGCTCACGGGGCTCGTCGGCAGCGCCACGGCGCAGGAGGGCGACCGCCCGGTCCTGCGCTTCGCCGTCAACGCCGCCGACCTGGCTTCGCTCGATCCCCACTTCGCCTCCGGCACCCAGGACCGCACCGTGGCCGACATGGTCTTCAACGGCCTGGTCCGCTTCGTCCCCGGCAACAGCGCCGAGATCGAGCCGGATCTCGCCACCGAGATCCCCACCCCCGAGGAGGTCGACGGCAAGCAGGTCTGGACCTTCACCCTGCGCGAAGGGGTCATGTGCCACCCCAGCGCCGAGACCGAGGCCTACGAGCTGACCGCCGAGGACGTGGTCTACTCCCTGCAGAAATCAGCCGTTCCCGACCGCTCCGCCTACTCCCGCGACTACACCGGCATGACCGTGGAGGCGGTCGACGATTACACCGTCGCCATTACCCTCGATCAGCCGCTCTCCGAAACGCTCTTCCTGCCCAAGGTCGCCAACTACTCCGGCGGCTTCATCGTCTGCAGCCAGGCCGTCGAGGCGCTCGGCGACGAGGCGTTTCGCACGGCCCCGGCCGGCACCGGCCCCTTCATGTTCGAGAGCTACACCCCGCAGAACAGCGTCGTCCTCACCGCCAACGACGATTACTTCCGCGGCGCCCCGCAGCTCGGAGGCGTCGAGGTCCGCTACATCGCCGATCCCTCCAGCCGCGAGCTGGGGCTGCAAGGCGGCGAGCTGGATCTGGCCGCCGGCGTCAACGAGGCGCAGTGGGTCGACCGCATCAACGCCGAGGGCAACATCGTGGCCGACGTCTTCGGCGTCGCCGAGGCGGTCTGGGTCAACATGAACGTCACCCAGGAGCCGCTCGACGATCCGCTCGTGCGCGAGGCGATCGCCCTGGCCATCAACCGCGAGGAGCACGCCGCGCTGCGCGGCGAACCGGTCTCCGAGCTGATCTACTCCGTCGTCCCCGCCCAGCTCATGCCCGGCGGCCTGACGATGGAAGAGGCCGAGGAAGCCGGCGTTCTCTACCAGCAGGACATCGAGCGCGCCCGCGAGCTGCTGGCCGAGGCCGGCTACCCGGACGGCTTCAGCATGGACCTGATCACCTCGGAGATGACCGACTACGCGGCCAACTACGAGGTGCTCCAAGCCGAATTGGCCGAGATCGGGATCACGCTGAACCTGACGGTCGTCGACCACGCCACGATGCACGCCCAGATCCGCGAGGACGTCAACCCGATCGTCATCTACGTCGCCTTCCGCCCGAACGCCAACGTCTACCTGTCGCAGTTCTTCCACTCCGACGCCATCGTCGTCGAGGGCGAAGCGCCGATCACCAACTTCTCCCACTATTCGGCGATCGACGATCTCATCGAGCAGGCCCGCGCCGAGACCGACCCGGAGGCCCAGGCCGAGCTGTGGAAGCAGGCCAACATCCAGATCCTGAAGGACTTCGCCGCCTACCCGCTCTACATGCAGAACCTGGTCTACGCCCGCGTCCCCGAGCTCGACTACGGCCACGAGCTGGTCTCCAGCGTGGCGCTCTACCCGCAGATCACGGAGATGACGACGCTGGCAACGGAGTAACGCCCCTCATCCCCGGCCCTTCTCCCCGTGCGCGGGGAGAAGGGAGCCCAATGGCAACGCTGTCGCCAAACCGAAGCCCCTCTCCCCGCGCACGGGGAGAGGGGTTGGGGTGAGGGGTTGATTCCATGCTCCGCCACATCGCGCGGCGGCTGCTCTTAGCCATCCCCACGCTGCTCGCGGTCTTCACCATCATCTTCATCATCGTGCGCGTGGCGCCGGGCGATCCCGCCACCGCCGCGTTGGGCGACTACGCCTCCGCCGAAGCGGTGGAGGCCCTGCGCGAGCGCATGGGACTCAACGAGCCGCTGTGGCGGCAGTACGTCATCTTCCTCGGCGACTTGGCCCGCGGCGACCTGGGCCGCTCCCTCATCACCGAGACGCCGGTCATCGACCAGATCGCTTTCGTGCTGCCGTACACGCTTGAACTGGCGTTCGCGGCGACGCTCATCGGGCTCCTGCTCGGCATCCCGACCGGCGTGCTGACGGCCGTGCGCCGCAACTCGATGACCGACTACGTCGGGCGCGCCGTCTCGCTCGTCGGGCTGTCGTTCCCGGCGTTCTACCTCGGCATCCTCCTCATCTACTTCTTCGCCGTGCGGGTGCGGCTCTTCCCCTCCGTGGGATCGGCGCCCTTCTCCGAACCAGCCCAGAATCTGCACTACCTGATCCTCCCCGCGCTGACGCTGGGGCTCATCGAGACGGCCTACATCGCGCGCATGACCCGCTCCGTGGTGCTGACCATCCTGAGCGACGACTACATCCGCACCGCCCGCGCCAAGGGGTTGCAGGAGAAGGTCGTGTTGGTCCGGCACGCGCTGCGGGCGGCGTTGATCCCCATCGTCTCGCTGGTCGGCATCTTCGCCATCAGCCTCATCGGCAGCTCGGTGCTGGTGGAAGAGGTCTTCGCCCGGCCGGGGCTGGGCAAGCTGATGGTCGGCGCCACCAAGCAGAAGGACTACACCACGCTGCAATCGATCATGGTCGTCTACGCCCTCATCATCGTCGTCATCAACCTGATCACCGACATCGTCTACACCTACGTCGATCCGCGGGTGAGGTACGGCTGATGGCGAACGTGGCCGCCAACGCCGAACTTGCCGGGCAGCCAACCCTCGGCGCGCCCGACGCGCCGCGCCTCATCTCCCAGCGCGAGCGCGCCCTCCGCACGTTCACGAGCAACCGCACCGCCGTCCTCGGCGTGGTGATGATTCTGGTTATCGTCCTCATCGCCATCGCCGCCCCGCTGCTCGTCCCGCACGACCCGCTCGACCAGAGCGTCAGCAACCGCCTCGCCCCGCCCGACTCGGAATACCTGCTTGGCACCGACGACAAGGGGCGCGACATTCTCTCCCGCGTCATCTTCGGCGCTCGCATCGCGCTGATGGTCGGCGTCTTCTCCGTTGCGCTCGGCGGCGCGCTCGGCACCGCCATCGGCGTCGTCGCCGGCTACTTCGGCGGCAAGGTCGAGAGCGGCCTCATGCGCCTGACCGACGTCATGCTCGCCTTCCCGGATCTCATCACCGGCTTGCTCGTGCTGGCCGTGCTCGGCCCAGGCCTGGAGAAGATGATCCTGGCCATCGGGCTGACGATCGCCCCCCGCTTCGCGCGCATCGCCTACGGGCCGACGCTGGCGATCAAGGGCAAGGAGTTCGTCGAGGCCGCCCGCTCCATCGGGGTCAAGGACGGGCGGCTGCTGCGCGTCCACATCCTCCCCAACGTGGGTGGCGATCTGCTCGTCTACGCCAGCCTGTGGACCGCCTCGGCCATCCGCCTCGAAGCCAGCCTCAGCTTCATCGGCCTCGGCGTCGCGCCCCCCACCCCCACCTGGGGCCAGATGATCCGCGAGGGCACGGTCCACCTGGCCCTGGTCCCGTGGTACTCCCTCGCCCCCGGACTCGCCCTGCTGGCCACCGTCTTCGCCTTCAACCTCGTCGGCGATGGCCTGCGCGATGTGCTGGACCCGAAGGCGCGGGCGTGACGAGAAGGACGTTTCAGCAAGGAGCGATCGAGCCGTCGTCGTGTCTACATAACTGAGATCGCCGGCTGGCATCTTGACAGCATGGTAGTTGCTGCTATGATGCCTCCATGGCGTCGATGCGCACAACCGTAACCCTCGATCCCGATGTTGCCGAGCAGCTCAAGGCCCTCGCGCGCCGCCGTAACCTCTCCTTCAAGGCCGCGCTGAATAGCGCCGTCCGCGCGGGTCTAGCCGCCGAGCGGGGTGGTGGCCGGCCGTACCAGGCGCCGTCCCGCCCCATGGGGCTGCGGCCGGGCGCCGACCTGACGCACGCGCTGCAACTGGCCGCCGCTCTCGAGGACGAGGAAATCGCCCGCAAGCTCGCGCTACAGAAGTGAACGAGCTCGAGCCGCCTCCGTGAAGCTACCCGATGCCAACCTCCTCCTGTACGCGCTCGACGAGGAATCGCTCCTCCATGCCCGCGCTCGCGCGTGGCTCGAAGCGCTGCTGTCCGGAACCGAGCCGGTTGGCTTCGCGTGGGTGGTCATGCTCGCGTTCGTGCGGCTGTCGACCCGCCCTCAGCTCTTCGCGAACCCGCTCGCCCCGGCCGAGGCCTTCGCCGTGGTCGAGGGCTGGCTCGCCCAGCCGTGTGCACTCGTCCTCCAGCCGACTGAGCGTCATCTCGCGGTGCTGCGCGGGCTCGTCGAGCCGCTGGGGACGGCGGGCAACATCACGACGGACGCGCATCTTGCGGCGCTGGCGATCGAGCACGGGGGCGAGGTCTGCTCCGCCGATACAGATTTCGCCCGCTTCCGCGGACTCCGCTGGACCAACCCGCTCGCGTAGGAGGCTATCTTCGCCCCGTCTGCCGCGCCGCGGGCGTCAGGATGACGCGATGCGGGCACACTGCTCCTATGCACCCCTGCCTTCGACTGGTCGCCCATAGTTCACAGCTCGCAGCTCATCACCCTGTCTGCTTGCGCAGCTCGGCCGTGTACTCGCGGAGGGCGCGTTCGTAGCCGTCCAGGTTGATGGCGGCGCCGTGGGCCAGGAGCAGCTCGAGCAGCTCGATCGCCGCGTCTTTGCCGCAGTCGGCGCTGAGGAGGGCCAGGGCGTGGAAGGCGCGGATGGGGGCGTAATCGGGGAATTGCGCGCGCCCTTCTTCCAGGAGGTGAACCGCTTCCCACGCCTGGCCCAGATTGCGCAGGGTGCTGCCGAGTTGCACGTAGAGCCGGGACAGGTCGGCGCCGGCGAGACCCAGCTCCTGCGCCCGGCGGTAGGGCGCGACCGCCTCGGCCTCCCGCCCCTGATAATCGAGCGCGCCGCCATACTCGAAGTGGGCGCGGGGATTGTCGGGGTGGCGCTCGACCAGGGCTCGCGCGGCGGCCAGCGCTTCCTCGGCGCGGCCCTCGCGGTTCAGCGCCCAGATCTGGGCCGCCTCTCGATCGAAGTCAGCGTTCGCATCAGCCATGTCATTGCCCCTTTGTTTGGTCGAACCCATGCCTGAACCCGCGTGACCGTATCAGACTTCTTTGGATGGTCGCCCATCCTCGTGAGGACGCCGTCGCCCCCCGACCCGGATCGGGGCGTGAAAGCGGCTGCTACGATTGACCCGGGCCAGGCGGCGCCCTCCATGTGCGACGCATGGCGCGGTGTCTGCTCCAGCCGAGGTCCCACATGGCCGCTGCTCGTCCGGACCGCCCATCCTCGTTGCCGGCGCCGCTCACCCCGTTTATCGGGCGCGAGCGGCTGGTGGCGGAAGTGTGCGAGCGCCTCATCCGGCCCGACGTTCGCCTCCTCAGCCTGACCGGCCCCGGCGGCGTCGGCAAGACGCGCCTCGCGCTGGAGGTCGCGGCCGAGGCCGCGCCACACGTCGCTGACGTCTTCCTCGTCGCGCTCGCCCCGGTTTCCGACCCCGAGCTTGTGATCCCGGCCATCGCGCAGGCGGTCGGCCTACGGGAGCCCGGGGGCGACAGCGTCGTCGATCCGCTGATCTCCTTCCTGCGCGGTCGGGAGCTCCCGCTCATCCTCGACAACTTCGAGCACGTCGTCGCGGCGGCGCCCCTCGTCGTCAGGCTCGCCGCCTGTCCGCGGGTGAAGGCATGGTCACGAGCCGCTCCGTCCTGCGCGTCTCCGGGGAGCGGGACATCCCGGTCATCGACGCTGGCAGCCGATTCACGGCCGTCACGTTGCGTGGCGGGGGACTCTTCGTCGTCGACAGCACGGCCACGCCGATGGCCATCGTCGCGGAATACGACGCGGCGACGGTGAACCAGAACGGCTGCGGCGGTGTGGAGACGGCGGACGGCACACTCTACCTCAACGCCGGCGGCGGCACGCCGACCCACCCCTTCGGCTCCAGCCTCTACGCCTTCAACGTGAGCGATTTCACGAGCGCCCCCGCGGCCCCGAACACCCCGCCGCCGGCGCTCGTCTTCAGCATCGAAGAGGGGGAGGGCGCCGACTCCCACGGCGCGGCGCTGACCGGCGACGGCGCCTACCTCTGGGTCGCCGACCGGGCCGCAAACGCCATCGTCGTCGTCGCCACCGCCACGAACGATGTCGTCGACGAGATCGCGCTCGCCGGGCCGGTCAGCGACGACCCGGCCCCGGACCTGATCGACGTCTCGCCGGATCGGACCTGGGTGTTCGCCTCGTTGCGCGGGCTGGCCCCGCCGACCGGCAACGCCCCGGACCACCATAACGCCGTCGGCGCGACGCCGGGTCTCGGCCTCATCCGGGTCGCCGACGGCGGCCGCTCCGGCGAGCTAATCGCCGTGCTGCCGATCGCGAACGTCGTGGACGGCGCCGACGTCGCCGACCCGCACGGGCTGCGGGTCCGGCCGACGTAGGGCGCGCCCCACCGTGTCATTCCGACGCAGGAGGAATCTCGGCGCTCCATGAGACGGCGTGTCGGTAACGCCAAGATGATTCTTGGGAGCCCTCGCTCCGCTCGGCATGACACGGCCGGCGCCCTCCGCTCGGGCGATGGCGAGCGACGGCGGCCGATGGGTGTACGATAGCGTCACGCGAGATCCGTGGAAAGCAGGAGGCGAGCCGTGAGCCTGTTTGTCGCCCGTCACCAGCACGCGGCCGAAACGTGCCCGGCCAGGAACCCCGCGATGGGGAAGATGCTCCTCGACCACCTCGGCGGGGAGAACGCCAGGGAGCACGGCGTGGTCATCCACGGCGAGGCGGTCATCGACGGCCAGCACACCCTCTACCTCATCGCCGAGGCCGACGACCGCGCCAAACTCGAGGCGTTTCTGCAACCATTCGCCATGGCCGGCAGCGTCGAGGTCTGGCCGGCCTCCCACTGCGCCGCCATCGTCGAGCGCGGCGGGTGTGAGTTGTGAGGCCATTGGCTTTTGGCTGCTGGCTGCTGGCTTCGGGCTAAATTGACAATCGAAACTGAGCCAAGCGCCAGCAGCCAAGAGCTAACAGCCAGCAGCCAGCAGCCCAAAGGACGCGATCATGTACTTCAAGCAATTCCTCGACGAGCGATGCGGATGCGCCTCGTATCTGGTCGCTTCGCGGCAGAGCAACGAGGCGGCCATCGTCGATCCGTCGATCGCCGTCGAAGAGTACGACTCGCTCCTGGCCATGCGCGGGTTTCGGCTGAAATACGTAATCGACACCCACATCCACGCCGACCACATCTCCGGGGCTCGCCGCCTCGCCGCCGAGCACGGCGCGGAGCTGTGTCTCTATCGTGACGCCGAAGTCACGTACCCCTTCCGTCCCCTCCACGACGGCGAGGAGTTGCCGCTGGGCCAGCTCCGGCTGCGCGTGCTGCACACCCCCGGCCACCGCCCGGAGTTGATCTCGATCCTGGTCATCAACCCGGAGCGCAGCCCGGAGCCGTCGATGGTGCTCACGGGAGACTCCCTTCTCGTTGGGGACGTGGGGAGGCCCGATTTTGGCGGGGGGGATGCCTCCGCCCAGTACGAGAGTCTCACCCGCCTGCTGCGGCTGCCCGACTGGGTGGCCGTCTTCCCCGGCCACTTCGAGGGGCCGTGCGGCAAAGGGATGTGCGGCCGCCCCAGCACCACCATCGGTTTCGAGCGCCTCTTCAACCCCCTGGCCCGCCTCGACCGGGTCCCCTTCGTCGACCACCTCAGCGAAGCGGTCCCCGCCCGCCCCTTGAACATCACCGCCATCGAGGCGACCAACCGCGGTCTGGCCGACCGCCCCTGGGCGATGCTGACGACCAATCCCAAGGTGCAGGAGATCGGCATCGACGATCTCGATGGCCGCGATCCCGACGCGCTCCTGGTCGACGTGCGCGAGCCGGTCGAGTACGGCTGGGGTCACGTGCCGGGCGCGGTCAATATTCCGCAGGCCGACCTCGCCGACCGCATCGAGGAGCTGCCGCGGGATCGTCCGCTGCTGATGATCTGCCAGGGGGGATTCCGCTCCCTGCGCGCCGCCCAGTTCCTCAAGCAGGTGGGGTTCGACAACGTCGCCAGCGTCGCGGGGGGCGCCGCGGCCTGGGCAGCCTTGGGGAAGCCGCTCGACCGGGCCGACGTCGACGGCGACAGCCGCCGCATCGTCGAGACCGAGTGGGCCCACGCCGGGGGGGCGAGCGCGGCCTGACGGGCGGCGCGCACGCCATCGCGCCAGTCGCTTCGCGCCATGCGGCAGCCGGGTGAGCGCTGCCGGGGCGCGTGGACGCGCCCGCGGCGGCCGAAGGGCGCCCCCGCCCTACCTCCCGTAGCCTTCGCACCCTTCGCACCCTTCGCACCCTTCGCCGGCGCGGCCCCACCCCGGCGTTCACCCGGAGCGCCCCCCTGCTGCAAGACGATCGGCGGCGGACCTTGTGCCTACCCCGCCTCGCTGATGCGATAGACCATCCCGTTGCTGTCGTCGGAGACGATCAGGCTCCCGTCCGGCGCCAGGACGACCCCGGCGGGCCGGCCCCAACGCTCGCCGGCCTCGTTCTGCCAGCCCGTGGCGAAATCGCTCGCGGCCACCGGCGCTCCGTCCTCGAAATCGATGCGCAGCAGCTTCGGCGCGGCCGGCGGCTGCCGGTTCCACGACCCGTGCTGGGCGACGATGAGATCGCCGCTGAACGCCTCCGGCACGCCCTCGCCTTCCCAGAAGACGAGACCCAGCGGCGCCGAGTGCGCCTGGATGGCGACCGTCGGCGGGGTGATGCCGGAGCAGTCCGCGTTCGGGACCTGGGGAACGGCATCCGGCGGCTGGCAGCCCGGCCAGCCGTAGTTGGCGCCGTCCAGCACGATCGTGACCAGATCGGGCGGGATCTCGTTGCCCTGGGCGTCCCGCTCGTTGACGCTCGCCCACAGCGCGTCGGTCCCCGGCTGAAAGGTCAGCCCCACGGCGTTGCGCAGCCCGGTGGCGATGATCTGAAAATCGCTGCCGTCGGGGTTGGCGCGAGAGACCGCGGCGCGCACCGGTTCGGCCTCGATGCAGATGTTGCACGAAGATCCGACCGACAGGTACAGCATCCCGTCCGGCCCGAAGGCGACGGTGCGCGTCCAGTGCGAGCCATCGACCGGCAGATCGGGGATGACGACCTCCGGATCGCCGATGGGACCGGCCGGGTCGTAGGCGAACCGAGTCACCTGATGGATCTCGCCCACGTAGAGGTATGGCCCGTCGTCCGCCGTGAAAAAGGCGACGCTCGATGGCAGTTCCAGGCCGGAAACGAGGACTTCGCGCTCGCCGAGTTGCCCCTCGGCGTAAGGGAAGCGCAGCACGGCTCCTTCCTCGGCTGCCGCCACCAGCAGGTTGCTCGCGTCGTCGAACGCCATGAAGCGCGGCCGAGCCAGGCCCGCGGCCACGACCGAGATCTCGTAGCCCTCGGGAAGCGCCACGGTGCGGCCGGCCATGTCGAGATCGTCGCCGCCCCCGAGCGCGACCTCGACGAGATCGGGATTGGCGGTTTGTGGGTCGTCGACGACCAGCAGCGGCCAGTTCTCCTGCGCTGCGGCGGGCAGCGCCATCCCGACCAGGAGAAGGACCAGGAGTGCGGCGCCGCGCGCGCCTCGGGCGATTGGACGGTGAAACCAGGACATTGACGATACCCTTCTGTCGAGGCTACGGCCGAGCGCAGCGCAAGCATCTTGCCGGATGTACGCTTGCACGGTTCATACCGGCCGCTTTGGGCGCGTCGTACCGACTACTCCGAGTCGCCAGGAGAAACGATGAAAACCGTGGTCAATACGTCATAAGGTACGCGGCGGTGGCGCGAGGGGCCGTGCCGCTCTATCCGTAGGAGGGGATCGTACAATCCGCAAAAAAAGCACTGAGAGCCGCCCTTTCGAGCGTCCCTGGTCCTGGGTATCGCGCGTCTGGTGTGACTGCGATATAGTCTGCGTGACGCCTACCCGCGGGGCGTCTTGGCCAACTGTTGACGGAGCGCCTCGACATGACCCCCGTTCTCTTGGCCTTCACACTAGACCATGCGAGCCGCGCTACCGGCGTTTCCGAGCGCCGCATCCGATACTGGGATGACACCGGCGTGCTCAGCCCGAGTTTGGTGGACGACGACCGAGGAGGTGCATACAGTAGGATCTACTCGTTCCGCGACCTCGTTGGATTGCGGACGATCGCGGAGTTGCGCGACCGGTTCGGCGTGTCACTCCAGGGGTTGCGCGCCGTGGGGGACCGCCTGAGGCGTCACAACGACACCCCTTGGTCGGAATTGCGCTTCTACGTCAGCGGTCAGCATCTATATTTCAAGGATCCCGAGACCGAGTTACTCCTCTCCGCGCTCAAGCCAGGCCAGATCGCGCTGATCGGCACGCTCGATCTGGTTCGGGTGGAGCTCGAAACGCGTAGGCGGGCGAACTTGCTCGTCGAGAGAACCGAAGACCAGTTTGGCCAACTCGTGCAGAATCGCTACGTCGCCGGGAATCGGACGGTTATCGCCGGAACCAGAATCCCCACGACTGCGGTCTGGGAGTTTCACGAGGCGGGCTACGACGACGAGGCGATTCTCAAGGAATATCCCCGCCTCTTGCCGATAGACGTCAAGCGGGCGATTCAGCACGAGAGGTCACTAAGGAAACTATCGGCGGCAAGTTGACAGTTCAGTGGCTGTCGACCGCCCGCTCCCGACCGTCCTGATCGATGAGAACATGCCGGCGTCGTTCGGCGCCTTTTTTGCCAGCCGCGGCTATAGGGTTCTGAGCGTCGGCAGCTCGCTGCCGGCGAGATCGCCCGACGCTAGCGTCGCTGCCGCTGCGCTCGCCGAAGGGGCGATCGTCGTGACCTTGGACTCCGATTTTCGCAACCTCAAGAACGCGCCCGAAGGTATTCGCGGCCGGCTCCAAAAGGCGGATAGGATCTATTTCAAGGGCTGCTCCCATCCAGAGGCGCTCACCCGCGTCATGGAGCTCATAGACACCATCGAAGCCGAGTACCGTCTCGCGAAAGCGGCGAACCGGAAGTTCTTCTTTCAGGTCACCAAGGAAACGTTCATGGTTCTGCGCTGACCAAGCACACCAAGGCGCCGACTTCCATTGACGGCCCCGGTGCTGCGAGAGCTAGAGACGGTCGCGAGCAGCGATGGGGTGACGATCCGGTACGACGACTCGTGGGCCGATTTCCTGCCCGATGGAGACGCATGGCATGAAAACCCTGCTCATCCTGCGCCACGCCAAGGCTCAGCCCGACGCGCCCAACGGCGACCACGCCCGGCAGTTGACCGAGCGCGGTCTCCAGGATGCGGAGAGCATGGCCGCCTACATCAAGGCGTCGTTCGGGCCGCCCGACGCGATTGTCTCCTCGGATGCGCGGCGCGCGATGCAGACCGCCGAAATTGTGGCCGACGGGATCGGCTTCACGAGCGATCTGACCGTCGAACCCCGCATCTACGCCGCCGGTCTGAATGCGCTCCTCGATGCGGTGCGCGCGTTGCCTGACGACGCCGCCCGCGTGATTCTGGTCGGGCACAACCCGGGATTCGAGGAATTGGCCAAGGCGCTCGCCAGCGGTGACGCCGACGTGCGGTTGCCGACCTCGGCGTTCGCTCGTCTCGAGTTCGACGCGCCGAGCTGGGCAACCGTGCGGCCGGGGACGGGAACGCTGCGCGAGGTGGCGACGCGTCACACGATTGGGTGATTTCTTGGGCGCGGCGCCCTGAAACAGGTCGTCGACGCCTCTACTCCGTTACAGACCGACCATCGACTCGTCTTCGCCGAGCAGGTCGGCATAGGCCCAGCCGTGGAGGCCGTCGTAGTCGACCGTCACGTAGCCGTTCTCGGCCCCCTCGCGGGTGAGGGTCACGACCGCGCCCTCCGGCATGGTGGCGATCGGTTCGGCCGAGACATCGGGGCCGCCGCGCAGCAGCAGCGGGCGCAGCGCCCAGCGCACCTCAGCGCTGTAGAGGGCTGGCGCCGAGTTCTCGGTGGCCGGGACGGGGTCGGGGCCGGTGGCGGCGGTGACCTCCTCCACCGAGCCGACGAGACCGAGATCGACGACCCAGCCGGAGAGGCCGTTGTAGGTGACGGGGGCGTAGCCGTTGGTGGCGGCGCCGGAGCCGCGCAGGACCTCGGCCCCGAGCGGGACGATGGCCAGGATGGCGTCGGTCGTTCCGGGCCCCTTGCGCATGTTGAGGGCGGTCGAGGCGTAGGCGGTCGGGTCGGTCGTGGTCTGCGCCGCGACGAGAGCCGGGGCCAGGATCAGCGCCGCCAGAGCGCCCGCGAGCGTGGCGCGTGCTTTGGATACGGTTCGACGGTTGACCATTGCGAATGCAGACATGACCACCCCTCCTGGCATGGCGACGGCGCCGGTCTCCCCCACGAGACCCGTTTTGCCAGATAGAACGCACGTCGGGGGCCATTCGGTGTCGCGATGGCACGATCGTGCCGGCGGTGGGCCGCGAACGGATGCCATGGCGAGCTGAAGAGCGGTGCTGAGCGAGCGAAGGGCGCGCGTTGCGAGCACTACCCCTGGGCTGCGATATGCTGACGGGTGGCACGACGGATATCGAAGACAGGCGCTGCGCGGCGAGGGGGTGGGGATGGCTGGCGTGGGCACGATTCCCGAGACGCAGGACGATGGCGCCCGTCCGCCCGGCTACCGCCTCATGCTGCGCGAGATGGCCCCGGACGAGCGGCCGCGGGAGAAGCTCAAGCTGCGCGGCCCGTCGGCGCTGAGCGACGGGGATCTGCTGGCCATCATTCTCAACACGGGCATCGTGGGGGAGACCGTCACCGACGTCTCGCAGCGGCTGCTGGCCCAGCACGGCGGGCTGCGCGGGCTGTTCCGGATGGACGTGGCGGAGCTGGCGCGCATCCGCGGGCTGGGCGACGCCAAGGCGGTGCGCCTCAAGGCGGCGCTGGAGCTGGGGCGGCGGCTGGCCGCGCTCTCCCCGGACGCGCGGCCGCAGGTCGGCTCCCCGGAAGACATCGCCAACCTGCTGCAGATCGAGATGGCGGCGCTGGAGCAGGAGCAGCTACGGGTCGTGCTGCTCGACACCAAGCACCGCATCCTGGGCGCGCGCACGGTCTACCAGGGGAACGTCAACCAGGCGCAGGTGCGGGTGGCGGAGGTGTTTCGGGACGCCATCCGGCAGAACGCGACGGCGATCGTGGCGGTGCACAACCACCCGTCGGGCGACCCCACGCCGTCGGCGGCGGACGTGGCGCTGACGGTGGAGATCGTGGCGGCGGGGCGGTTGCTCGACGTCGAGCTGCTGGACCACCTGATCATCGGGCAGGGGCGGTGGGTGTCGCTGAAGCGGCTGGGGCTGGGGTTCGGGAAGGGATAGGACGCCGTCAGCCAAGGATCACACGAAGAGACGGCCGGGTGGTTCAGTCTTCCCCAAGATCGAGGTGCTGACCGGTCTCACGCCACCAGTCTTCCAGTTCATAAAGGACATCGATCGGTTGCGGGCAATCCGCTTCGCCGATCCACTCCGGAGGGTCGAGGCGTTTCCAGGTGGCGTGGTCGAAATGGTGCTTGTGATGGGCGTCGGCGTGATGGGGGTAATCATGGGCATTGTCGTATCGAAAAATGGGCCGATCCGCTGAACCTTCAATGCCGGCGTGGTAGGAGTAGTCGAGTATCCGAACCACGGCGCGTGCGCGTTCGTCTTTTGTCGCCATCGTCAGCCGAACATCGACAAACAGCCCGTGGATGCACCGAACCCGGCCACGCAAGAGCAATGCACGAGGCTCCCTCCGGCGCTCGAGCGTCAGTTCGTCTTCGAGGACGAACCCGCTCACCCGGAGGGGCTCTAGCTGACGGTCAAGGATGTGGAGAAAGCGTTCGAGCGAAATCCAACCGCCGAACCGTCCGCTCCTAGCGTTCCCCGGCACGGCAGAGGAGGTTGTAATCGAAAATCCATTCGACGACTTCGAGCGTCTCTTCGAGCGTGCCAGCGTCGATGGCCTCGTGGATGCGTTCGGAGGGGATGCCGAACTTGCGCTCGCAGCGCGCGACGTTGCGGCGTGTTTCTTCTCGATAGCGCTGCTGCAGCTCGGCGTCGTTGAGCTGCGCCGTCAGGGCCGCGATCTGGGCCTCGATCTTTGCGGATGTTGGCTCGGTCAGCGCCATGACGACTCCTTGTGCGGATGACTCGTTCGCCGGCAACGTAGTCTGGATCAGCCCCACGGGTTTCCCAGACCGGATTCCGGCAAGGAATGATAGTCCAGGGGAGTCGGCGCAGGGTGCGTGTGCAGCGCCGGCAGATGCGTTGAGCGACCCACATGGGTCGCTCAACAGGGGGGAATGGGGGATACGGAGAGCACCGCTGGGCTCGCAATCGGGCGCTGGCGGCGCGGGGGATGTCAGTCGCAGAAGATCTCGACGGTCAGGGAGCCGCTGAGCTCGAGTTCGATGGGGGTCTCCACGAGCCGCCGCGTGCTCGGTTGACCCTGCGCCGAGTTGCCGAAGCTCGACTCGGGCTCGGCGACGAGGCGGAGGGCGAGCTTCTTGCCCTCGCCGACGACCTTGCGCTCGTAGACGTGGTTCGAGGCATAGTCTCCCCAGGACGCGGCCGCGCCGTCGACGGAGAGGCCGTAGTCGACGCCATTGATGCTGTCGTACGTCGTCGTGGAGCCGTCGCCCTGCCGGAAGATGTGACCGGCGTCGATGCCGACGGGGTTGACCAGCAGCGGCGCGGAGCCGGTAACGTGGCCGGAGACGCGCAGGCGGTAACGTTTGCCGGCCTGCAGCGTTTCGGTGTGGACGACCGAGCCGTCGTGGGGGACGCGGACGCGGGCGTGCCGCTTGTCGCCGCAGATGCCCTTGCCGCGCTTCTTGCCTTTCTTCTTGTTCTTGCTCTTGGCGTCGCCGCCCGTGGTGTCGAGGGCGGCCAGGCCGGAGCCGGCCAGGGCGAGACCGGCCAGGAGGCGCAGCGCCCCGCGGCGGCTGGTGGATGCGGTCAGCGTGGATGCGGGTTGGATCG
>CALMZR010000325.1 GCA_937870845.1 uncultured Chloroflexota bacterium | reverse complement strand
CCGCACCCGCGTCATGACGGCCGGCACGCCCTCGCGCCGCACCTGAGCCAGCGGGATCACCGTGACGTCAGAGTCGCGCACGAACTCGGCGTTGTCGGTTGGCTGCGAGCCGTTGATGCCGAGGAAGATCATCCGCGTCGTTGCGATGCCCGGAATCTCGGTGATGCGCCGGGCCGGCGTGCCGCTGTGGTGTTTGCCCCAGGAGGGCGCGTGGTCGTTGAGGTCGAGGTGCTGATCGACGTGGACGTACCCGAGCCGGACGTCTGGATTCTTCTCGCGCATGGCCGTCACGAACCCGCGCGTCGAGGGGTAGGCCACGAAGTGGTCCCCGCCCAGGACCAGCGGAATCGACCCCCGCCGCACGATCGCCGCCACCGTGGCGCTCACGCGCTCGATCATCGCCGCGACGTCGGTCGGGGCCGGAACGAGATTCCCCAGGTCGACGATGTTCGGAGGCTGGCGCAGGGTGATGCGTACGTCCCGATCCAGATCGACCAGCCCGTCGCCGTGCAACCGGGCGGCGGAGGCCGCCGTCGCGTGGCGGATGGCGTCCGGCCCGTCTTTGGCTCCCGGCCGGGTGATCTTGGTCGCGTCCCACGGCACGCCGACGACGGCCGTCGTCCCGGGCCGCAGGTGGTCGAGCCTCCCCTCCGGGGAGCGCAGAAACGTGTGCTCCTGGGACGGCCGCACGATGCCGAGATCTGGCCCCATGCCGACCAGCGGTCAGCTCGGGGCGTGCTGGAGGGCGCAGCGCAGCGCCGCGTGCCTCAGGTAGGCGGTGACGGTCATGCCCTCGGCAATGGCGGCCCGCTCGATGTGCCTCAGGTCATCCCCAGCGAGCGGAATCTCGAAGATCAGTCGCGGGTTCGGACTCGGATCGATCTCGTACGCGTTCTCCCAATCCCACTTATCGGGGTCCATCAGCTCGCGCTCCTCGTCGTCGAGGGGCTCCTGGGTCGACTCGTAGCGAATGACAGGTTTGCCCATCACAGGGTTTCCTTCGTTGCCTACCGAAGTGTAGCGGCTTCGCCCGGCTTGCAGGGCCACGCGGTGACTGGTCGCCAGATCGTAGGGCTATCGGTAGGAGGCACAGGAGCGGCGACACAGCGCCCATTGTTGTCGCGCCCGATCACGACGTGCCTAGCCGAGCGGTCCTTGCGATTCTCGACAACCAATCTGTTCTCGAGCATTTCGTAGATCTGCTCGCGAGAGACGCCGTGAGACCACATCTTTGCCTCTGCCCGTTCGCCGAAAGCACAATCGAGGATCGTGATTCTGGGCATCTTGCATACCTCGTGCTCGGAAACGACGACCGAGACGATCCGCTGGAGTCGGGCGAAGGCAGCGCAATGAACGGACAATCACCTGCTTGCCGCTTCCAGCTCCCTCAAGAGCACCAGCGTCCGCTCCGGCACGCGAACCAGCTCCCGCGGCCCATACGCCGCGCCTTTTCCATCCGGGGGATGCATCGTGTCGATCAGCGTCTCCCAGCTTGCCGGGGCGTGGTCCGCGTGGCGCGCCAGGTCGAACTCCACCGCCGTCTTGCCCGCGTTCAGCAAGATGGCCAACGTGTCGCCGACGATCTTCTCCCCGCGCGGCCCCAGCTCCTCGATGGCGTTCCCGTGCAGCACGCAGCCCAGGGCGCGCATGTCCGCGTCGTGCCAGTCGGCGGCGGTCATCTCCCCCCCGCCGGGCCGCAGCCAGACGATGTCCCGCGCCCCGATGGCGCGCAGCCGGCTCCCGTGCAGGAAGCGCCGCCGCCGCAGCACCGGCTGCTCGGCCCGGATGCGAATCAGCCGCTTGACGAAGGCGAGCAGCGCCTCGTCGTCCTCGTCGAGCGCCCAGTCGTACCAGCTCAGGTCGGTGTCCTGGCAGTAGGCGTTGTTGTTGCCGCGCTGCGTGCGCCCGATCTCGTCGCCGCCCAGCAGCATCGGCGTCCCCTGGGAGAGGAAGAGGGTGGCCAGCAGGTTGCGCCGCTGCCGGGCGCGGACTTCCAGGATCTCCGGGTCGTCCGTCGGCCCTTCGTGGCCATAGTTGGCGGAGATGTTTTCGTCTGAGCCGTCCCGGTTCTCCTCCCCGTTGGCCCAGTTGTGCTTGCGCTCGTAGGAGACGAGGTCGGTCAGGGTGAAGCCGTCGTGGGCGGTGACGAAGTTGATGCTGGCGAAGGGTTGCCGCCCGTCCGCCTTGTAGAGATCGGACGATCCCGTGAGGCGATAGCCCAGGTCTGCCACCCATCCCGCGTCGCC
>CALMZR010000324.1 GCA_937870845.1 uncultured Chloroflexota bacterium | reverse complement strand
CTGGGGGGCCGCCGGGCCCCCGGTCCGGGCCCCCGGCCAGACCGCCCGGGCCGGGGGATCGGGATCGGCCGGCTGGACCCGCCATCCGCCGCGAATCGGCCGCAGGTCCCAGTCGGCGCCACAGCCAGCGTCGGCTCCCGATGGCATCTGCAACAGGCGCAGCGCCTTCTTCTTGCCCAGCGCCCGGAGTGCTTCGTCGTCGAACCCCGGCGCGATAATGACCTCGAAAAAGATCTCGGCCATCCGCCGTGCCGTCTCGCCATTGACGCGCCGGTTGAGGGCGACGATGCCGCCGAACGCGGAGACCGGGTCGCCGCGCAACGCCAGGTCGAACGCGTCGGCCAACCCCTCCCGCTCGGCCAGCCCGCAGGGGATGGTGTGCTTGACGATCGCGACCGCAGGGCCTGATAGCCCCTGCACTGCGGCCCAGGCCGCGTCCGCGTCGAGCAGGTTGTTGAAGGAGAGCTCTTTCCCGGCCAGTTGCTCCGCGTCCAGGACGCCGGACACGGGTTTGCCCGCGCGTAGCCTCCGGTAGGCGGCCGCGCGCTGCTGCGGGTTCTCTCCGTAGCGCAGCGTGCGCTCCAACCGCCCCGCGAACGCAATTTCCTGTGGCCAGGTTTGCGAGTCGCGCAAGAACTCCGCGACGACCGCGTCGTAGGCCGCGGTGTGGGCAAAGGCTTTGGCGGCCAGGACCCGCCGCCGTTCCTCGGAGGGTCCGCCAGCGCGTAGCTCGTGCAACGCGGCCGCGTAGTCGGCAGGGTCGGTCAGCACTACGACGCCGGGAAAATTCTTGGCCGCGGCCCGGATCATGGCGGGGCCGCCGATGTCGATCTGCTCCAACGCCTCGGCGAGGGCGACGTCGCCGCTGGCGACGGTGGCGGCGAAGGGATAGAGATTGGCCGCGACCAGATCGATCGGCTTGATCTCGTGAAACTCCAGAGCGCCCGCGTGCATCGGATCGTCGCGGCGCGCCAACAGGCCACCGTGGATGCGCGGGTGCAGGGTTTTCACGCGGCCATCGAGGATTTCCGGAAAGCCGGTCACGTCGCTGACCGACGTCACCGGCACGCCCGCCGCCGTGAGGGCCGCCAGCGTGCCGCCGGTCGAGACGATCTCGTAGCCAAGGGACGCTAGCCCTGCTCCCAGGGCGTCGATCCCGGTCTTGTCGTAGACGCTCAGCAGCGCCCGCATGCGCACCCCGCTCCCGGTGAACCTCAGCGTCGGTCCCGTGGCGATCATAGCAGTGGCCGCGGGCTCATTCCCGTGTGCGGCTTGCCCGAGCCAGGGTTGCCCGCGCCACGCGCAGCGTCGCCGCGTCGACCATCTGCCCGTGCAGCGCGAAGGAGCCGCGTCCCTCGTGCTCGGCCTCCGCGTTCGCCGCCAGCACCTCAGCGGCCCAGGCGATCTCCGACTCATCGGGGGTGAAGACCTCGTTGGCGACGGGAACCTGAGCGGGGTGGATGCACCATTTCCCGTCGTAGCCGAGGGCGCGCGCCGTGCGGCATGAGGTCCGAAAGCCGTCCAGATCGCGGAAATCGGCGAACGGCCCGTCGATGGCGCGCACGCCGGCCGCCCGCGCCGCGGCCAGGATGCGCTGCAAGGGGTAGTCCCAGCGGTGACCGGGGTACGCGTCGTCCCAGCGATCGGGCATGCCAATAGCGGCCAGCGGCGTGCCGACGGAGGCCGCGTAGTCGCCCGGGCCGAAGACCAGCGCCTCGACGCGCGGGCTGGCCGCGGCGATCGCCTCGCAGTTGGCCAACCCCGCCGCGCTCTCGATCTGGATTTCCAGACCGACTCTTGTTCCTCTTTCCATGGCTCGCTCGAGGGACGAGAGGATCGTCGCCATGGTCAGCACGTCCTCGCGGCTGCCCACTTTGGGCACGACGACGAGATCGACCCGTTCTTGAGACTCCGCGATCACCTCGGTCAGGTCATGCACGAACCAGGGGGTGTCGAGCGCGTTGATGCGGAACGTGCGCGGTCGGCCGCGCCAATCACCCTCGCGCAGCGCCTCGGCCACCGTCGCCCGCGCCGCCGCCTTGACGTCCGGGGCGACGGCGTCTTCAAGATCGATCATGACGACGTCGGCATCGCTGGCCAGCGCCTTGGCGATCATCTTGGGGTTCGATCCGGGCGTCGCCAACACGCTGCGCTCGGCGCGCGCGGTCTTCACGCGGAGATTCCCTGGGCAGCCGGGGCGAACGGCCGCAACAGCGCGGGGATCTCCCCCGTGGTGAGCGCCTCGGCGACAAGCGCCGCCGTGGCCGGAGCCTCTTTGGCCCCGGTGCGGAAGTGCCCGGCGCTCACCCAGAGTCCCGCATACCCCGGCACGGGGCCGATCAGCGGGTTGGCCGTTTCCGTGCCGGGGCGGAGGCCGGTCCAGGTCTCGGCGACCTCCCCTTGCAGCAGCACCGGGCAGAGGGTTCGCGTCAGCTCCAGCAACCAGGCGACGCCTTCCCCCGTCACCCGCCGGTCGAACCCCACATCCTCCTCGGTGGCGGCGACCAAGGTCGTCCCATCCGGCCGGGGCCGCACGTAGCCGCCGTGACCGGCGATGATGCACGCCGGCCGCAACGGCGCGTTGGCGAACGCGATGAGCTGGCCCTTGATCGGCTTGGTCGGCAATGGAGCGCCGAGAGCGTCGCCCAGCAGCCGCGTCCAGGCGCCGGCTGCCAAGACCGTCGTGTCCGCCCCGATCTCGCGGTCCAGAAGGCGGACGCCGGTGACGCGTTCGCCCTCGCGGCGGAGGGCGCCGACGGGGGTCTCTTCAAGGACCGTCGCGCCGAGCTGCTTCGCCGCCGCGGCCAGCGCCTGGGAGAGCCGGCGCACAGAGAGCGACCCGACGTCCGGATGGAAACGCGCCGTGACCAGGGACTCGGGAAGCGACGGCTCGCGACGCCGGGCCTCGTCGACGGGAACCTCTTCGATATGCAGCCCCATGCCCAACTGCCAGGCCGCCACGGCGTCCTCGGCCTCGGCGTGCGCCTCGTCGACGGCGATGGACCACTCCCCCGGCCGCCAATAGTCGATCCCGATCCCGGTTCGCTCTTCGAGCTCCGCGACGAGCGCGGGGTAGCGTTCGAGGCTGATCTGTCCAAGCTCGATCCGCTCCGGGCTGAACCAGGGCCGCGTGGGCAGGGAGATGATCCCGGCCGACGCCCCCGATGCCTCGCCGCCGATGCGCCCTCGCTCGATCAGCGTCACCTTCGCCCCGCGCTTCGCCAGCTCGAAGGCGATGCCGCTGCCGATCACGCCGCCTCCGACGACGATGACGTCGCCTCCTGTTCCCGCGTTCATGCCACCCCTGCCATGGCGCTCACCAGCGGCGAATCTGCGCCGAAGTCAGCAACTCGACGCCCGCCTCGGTCACCAGCACCGTCTCTTCGAAATCGCCGGAGAACCCGTCTCGCTTCACCCCGCGCTCGACGCACAGCACCATGCCGGGAGCCAAGACGGTCTCGTCGCCGGGGATCAGCCAGGGCGCGCCCCAGCCGAGCCCGATGCCGTGCCCCATCCCGGCGAAGGCGCCGCCGAGGTCGTAGCCGCGCGCCCGCATCGCGCCAAGCCCGGCCTCCGCCACGCCCGCGGCCGTCGCGCCGGGACGGATCGCGGCGATGCCAGCATCCACGCTGGCGAAGGCGGCCTCGAACGCATCGACTTGCGGCTGGGACGGCGCGCCGACCGGGGTGGAGCGGGCCAGATCGAAGAGGTAGCCGTCGCGCACGCCGGAGATGCCGGCCTGGAACCAGTCGCCTTCCTGCAGCGGCTCCGCCGCGCCGAACGTGGGGAAGGCGTTGCGCACGACCTTGGGATTGGCCCCGCCGCGGCCGGAAACGATGAAGGCGTTCTGCATGATGGCGCGGGCCGGAATCAGCACCGTCTGCCCCGCCAGGAACACCTCGGCATGGGTCGCGCCCGGTTGCGCCGCCTCCATCATCGCGTCGAGCGCCCGCGACCCGATCTCCGAAGCGCGCCGAAGGAGATCGATCTCGCGAGGAGATTTGACCGCGCGAAGATCGTCGAGAATGTCATCGGCGGGGTCAAACGACATCTCCGGCAGCTCATGCGTCAGACGACGCACGACGCTCCACGGCATGGTGTCCGAACCCGCCATCCCTACGGCGCCCATCTCCATGTCGCGGCTGCGCAACCCCTCGCTTACCGCGGCGACCGTGTCCTGCGCGACGACGATCTCGACCTCCCCGGATTGCGCCGTCGCCTCGAAGGGCACGTCGACGACCAACAGCGGATCGCCGTACGCAGGCAAGAGCAGGAAGGCGTGGGCGCGCCCCGCCCAATGCGGCTCCTGATCCGGGATGTACGGAAAGGGCGTGTAAAACCCCGTCAGGTACGCGATGTTCGCGTAGCGGTCCAGCGTTCCCCCGCCCCGGGAGCAGACGAGGAGCCCCAGCAATCGCCGGGCGCGGGCGGCCTCAGTCGCGGCTTCGCGCCGCGCGGCGAACTCCTCCGCCAGCGCGCGCTCCTGACCTTCTGACGACGTCTCCAAGACGCGATGCCTCCCTTCCCGCTACGCCCGGCGCATCGCCGAGCAGGTCAGATGCGAGGGATAGTCGGCGGTGTGGAGGACCGTCTGCGTCGCCACCACCGAGGCGCTCGGCCCCTCCGCGAAAAGGTCGCCGCCGGTGTTGAGGTTGCGGTCCCACTGCGGGAAGTCGCTGCCGGAGATGGTCAGCCGCAGCCGGTTGCCGGCCGCGATGCGGACGCCGACCGGCCCCATCGGAATGCTGTAGCCGTAGACCCGATCCGGCTCGACCAGGGACGGCTCGGAGAGGCTCTCCCGGTAGCGGGCGCGCACGATCCCCTCTTGCAGGTTGATGGAGCGACCGTCTGGAAAGACCTCGCACAATCGCGCCGTCCAGTCGGCGTCCCGCGTCGAAGTCGCCGCATAGAGGGTGACCGAGACGTCGCCGATCAGTTCCATCGGTTCCGGCAGAGGCTCGCTGGTGTAGACGAGGATGCTGTTGAATTCCTCGGATCGGCTTTGGTCGGCCGGCCCCATCGGCGCGACGAAATCGAGGCAGCAGGAGTGGCCGCCTGGCTGTGGCGTCGGGTAGAGCGGGTCGGTGGTGAAGATATCCGGCGGCTCGGCGCCTGGCGCGTCACGGCAGAGCGAGCCGTTGCCGAACCGCGAATTGGCCCTGCCGTCCGAGTGGAGGAACCACCGCTCCTCGGTCGCCCCAGGCGGCGGCCAGCCGGGGTAATCGCGCCACTCCTCGGCGCCCATGACGAAGAGGGAAACCGGGGCGTCGAGCACGCCAGTCTCTTCCCCTTTGAGAAAGTGGTCGAACCAGCGCAGTTGCATATCGTCGACGATCCTCGGCTCGACGCCGTTCAGGCTGGCGCTCTCCGGGGCCCACGGCATGTGCGTCCACGGCCCGATGAGCAGCTTCTGCCCAGCCCGCGCCGCCTCGGAGCCGGCGCCAGCGCGCATGCCGGTGAAGTTCGCGATGGTCCCCGAGAGGAAGATGTCGTACCAGCCTCCCACGTGCAGCGCCGGCACGGTGAGCCGCCCGTAGTCCTCGTCAATGCTCCAGCGCCGCCAGTACTCGTCGTAGGTCGGGTGCGCCAGCCACTCGTGGAAATAGGAGCCGTATGGACCGGAGAGGGGCGCGAAGCCATTGAGCGGCAGCCAGTAATTCAGCCCCGGCATGCCGGCGTAGGCTGCGGCGAGTTGGGCCACCGCCGCGTCGTCGCCGGCCTTGCGCGCCTCGCGCGTGGCGAGATCGGTCGCCCAGGACATGGTGAAGGCCAGCGCCAGGGCGCCCTGGTTGTAGGTCCAGCCCTCGTAATACTGCGAGGCGGTCAATGCCGGGCAGATCGTGACCAGACTCGGCGGGCGCAGCGTGGCCGGCATGAGCTGCGCAGCCCCGGCGTAGGAGAAGCCGTACATGCCGACGCGCCCGTTGGCGCCCGACAGGCGCGCCGCCCACTCGATCGTGTCGTAGCCGTCGTCCGCCTGGTGCGCGAAGGGGGGGAAGCCGCCTTGGGAGACGCAGCAGCCGCGCACGTCCTGCACCGC
>CALMZR010000323.1 GCA_937870845.1 uncultured Chloroflexota bacterium | reverse complement strand
GAGAGCCAGTTCGTGATCGCCACCCATTCGCCGCTGCTGATGGCCTTCCCCGGCGCCACGATCTACAGCCTCGACGGCGGCGCTGCACGGCGCGTCGCCTGGGGCGACCTGGAGCACGTCACGCTCACCCGCGATTTTCTCAACGATCCAGAAGCATTCCTGCACCGGCTGGGAGATAGACGGTAGGCTCGCCGAACAATCCCACATCCAGCCCAGTGTCATTCCGAGCGACAGCGAGGAATCTCGGCGCCAGGGGACGAAGGTTCCCATGAGCCGAGAGCTTCACTTCGTTCAGCATGACACCCGTTCCCGGATGCTCCGCTCCCATCCCGGCGCGGCCCAGACCTCTATCCCGCTCCGATCGGGCAGCGAGGCGAGAAGTTCCGCCATTGAGCTTCCCAGGACGGGATGCACGACGTCTGGCGCGATCTCGGCGAGCGGGGCCAGCACGAAGGCGCGCTCGTGCAGGCGCGGGTGCGGCAGCGTCAACCCCGGCGTGTGCGCGACGCCGCCCAGCAGCAGGATGTCGAGGTCGAGGGTGCGCGGGGCGTTGCGGAAGGTGCGCACCCGCCCCATCGCGCGCTCGATGGCGATGAGGGCGTCGAGCAATTCGGTTGGCGCGAGGGCCGTCTCCAGGGCGAGCGCGGCGTTGAGGAAGGGGGGTTGCTCGCGGAACCCGACCGGCTCCGTCTCGTAGAGGCTGGAGACGGCGGCAACACGGCCATGCTCGCCCAGCCGCCGCACCGCCTCCCGCAGCGTCGCCGCCCGATCGCCGAGGTTGGCCCCGAGGCCGATGTACGCCGTCTCCACGACGCTCAGGGAGACGGGCCGCCGGGCCACGTCAGCGCCTGCTCGGGGGCGCCGCGCACGACGGCGTCGGTCATGCGCGCCACACGCGCCATAGCCCGCACGTCGTGGACGCGGACGATCTCGGCCCCGCCGGCGATAGCGAGGGCGACCGTGGCCGCCGTGCCTTCCAGACGGTCGTGCTCGGGCAGCCCGAGCACGCGTCCGATGGTGCTCTTGCGCGACGTGCCGGCCAGGATCGGCCGCCCCAGGGCGCCCAGCTCGCCGAGGCGGCGCAGCAACTCGAGGTTCTGCCGCCAGTCCTTGCCGAACCCAAACCCGGGATCGACGATGAGGCGGTCCCAGGAAAC
This sequence comes from uncultured Chloroflexota bacterium, assembly GCA_937870845.1. GTDB lineage: Bacteria > Chloroflexota > Chloroflexia > Thermomicrobiales > UBA6265 > JACCXM01. The sequence continues at coordinate 4,885 of CALMZR010000323.1, read as the reverse complement.
CCCGGCCGCGACCGCGCGATCGAGCCGTCGCGACAGCTCGCGCACGATGCTCGTCAAGAGATCGATGCCTGGCTCCGGCGCCGCGTCGTGCATGAGCACCGCCGGCACGCCGGCCCTGGCGACCACGGCGGCCATCTCGGGGTCGGCGGTGAAGCCGCGCACGTCGTTGATCAGGTTGGCGCCGGCTTCCAGCGCCTGGGCGGCGACCGCCGCCTTGCTCGTGTCGATGGAGATGAGCGCGTCCGTGCGCGAGCGAACCGCGTGCAGCACGGGGAGCAACCGCGCCAGCTCCTCCTCCGCGGAGATGGGAACGTGACCGGGCCGGGTCGATTCCGCGCCGAGGTCGAGAATGGCCGCGCCGTCGGCGACCGCGCGCAACGCGGCGGCGACGGCTGCATCCGTCTCACCGGCCACGCCGTCCCCGGAAAACGAATCGGGGGTGAGATTGAGGATGGCCATGACGTGCGTACGCGCGCCCCAGGCCAACTCACGCCCGTTCCAGCGCGTCGGCGGGAGGCAGTGTGGCTCCGGGCGTTCGGTTGCGGTCATGGCGCGGGGAGTATAGGGGTCTGGGCCGTCGTCGCGCCTCGTCAGGAGGTTCGCAGATCGATCCCGGTCACGAACCATCCCGCGGGAGAGAACCCCGGCCGCAACGCCGCCATGCCCTGGACCGCGCACGAGTCTCGAGCCTGTGCCGCATCCGCTCGATCCGTGACCGGGCGGCTCCACAGGCACATCTCGACCCGGTTCCAGCCTGGTTCGAGCGCGATCTCCCGCGTAGGCGCCGCGGTGGAGTCCCCCACGGCGACCAACACCGGCGGGGCGCCTGGCGTGGGTCTCAATCCCAGCGTAACTTCGGTGGCCGTTCGACTGTAAACCCATAGTTCCGCCCGTGGGCCGATCCAGCGGCCGCCAGCGGCCGGGGCGTACCAGCCCAACCCCTCGCCGGGGAGGACCCAGACCGCCGGATCGCTTTGCCTTGCCATCGGCTCGCCATCGATTGTCACGTCCGGCAGCAGCGGCGGCAGGCCCCGATCCGGGAGGAACGCCGGCCGGACGACGGCGGAGTCGCGGCCGACGTAGTCGAACCAGACCAACTGCCACTCGTCGTTCTCGACGATGCGCGTGGGGACGTGCGTCTCCGAGAGGACCGCGAAGAACCACGGCTGGCGGCCGGAGGCGACTTCGTGCCGGTTCGGCGGTTTGGCCGAGTCGCCCGTCTTGTGCTGGACGAGCCAGCCGCCGCGCTGCACGCGGTCGATGAAGCGCCGCAGGTACGCGGCGCCGCGGTCGTCCGGCAAGTAGGCCAACGAGACGGCGGGGTGGGCGGGGAGCCAATCGCGGGTGGTGACGATTCTGTGCGCGCCGGGATGGCCATCGGGCCGCCACGGCGGCAGCAGAATCCCGAGCCGGCTGCCCAGAAAGGAAACAGGGTCGTCGGGTCCGATGCCGGCTTCCGCCATGAGCGATTGCAGCTCGGGGTCGGCATCGGGGAGGAGCGGCTCGACGGCAAACCCCGCGCGCGCCGTGCGCCAGACACCCGCGGCGGCCTCGCCAACGGCGAAGGGCGATGCCGGAATGGCCGCCAGCGGCGAGACCAGGACGAGCGTCAGCAGGGGGACGGCCGCGGCGCGAACCAGCGGCTTCCACGCGGCTTCCCGGCCCACGCGCGTGATGGTCACGAGCATGACCGCGAGCGTCACGTACGCGATGGGGTGCAGCGTGGCGTAGGCGCGGGTGAATCCGTACAGCCCGGTCGCCCAGAACCCGCCCATGAGCCCCAGCAGCAGGGGCAAAGAGCGCGTCGGCGCCCCACGACGGAACCCGAGATGCCACGCGGAGATGGCCAGAAGGCAGAAACCGAGGAGCAGGCCCAGGGCCGAGCCGGTCGGATCGTTGACGACGACGAGGACCTCCAGGCCCAGTCCGCGCACGTAGTCCAGATACGCCAGCCAATCGGGCGGGCGGCCCAACCCCGACTGGTACACGGCCGTCACGACGCCAACGCACGCGGCCAGGCTGCCGAGGGGCAGAGCGATCCCGCTCGCGGCGGTCCGCCAGGGGTGGTGGCTCTTCGCCGCGGCGCGGAACGCGATGACGGCATATGCCGGCAGCCACACTCCCGAGCTGTAGACCGCGCTCTCGGGCGACCAGAGCACACCGACGGCCCAGACCAGGCGCCCGCCGGCAACGATCGCGCGGCGGCGCGCGCCTTCCACCTCCTGCCGCTCCCAGAGCAGGACGACGATCAGGATCAGGCACCACACGTACCGGTAGGGTCCGTGGTTCGGGTAGTCGGCGATCGAGCCGACCGGCGCCCCCGCGTCGAACGTCGCGAAGACCATGGGCACGGCGATGGCGGCCGACACGGCCAGAAACCAGGTGAGCCAACCGGGGCGCAGGCCGCGCACGATCAGATAGATCGACATGCCGGCCACGAAGAACGATGCTGCTTGCAGGAGGTAAAGCGCCTGCCACGGGGTGCTCGTGGGCAGGTGGGCGAGCGGCACGATGCTGAGAAAACCGTACATCGACGGCACGTCCCACAGCAGCCAGCCGCCGTCGCGCATCAACTCCGCCGCGCCGATCCACGGCGCCCAATGGTGCAGCCCGCCCTGGCCAAGCAGCTCCCCGGCAGGGGCCTGGAACAGCCCGTCCGCGCGCAGGCTCATGAACGCGATGCCGGCGATGGCGACGGCGTCGCGCGTGAGAGCGATGCGGGCGGCCCGCTCCGGCGTCGCGGCACCAGGCCAGGTGGCGCCGCAGGCGAGGAGAAAGGCGGCCACGAACCCGGCGAGGTAGACGGGGGGCTGCACGAATATCTCGAGCAGGAACGAGAGCGCGAGCGTCCAGGCGACGACGGCGACGACGGTGATTGCCGTCGACCGCTGCGGGCTCTGCTCGGCCGGCCGCCACGGCCGCTGCATGAGGACGGTTTGCGCCAGGGCCAGTAGGGGCGGCAGCGCCATGAGGCGGACGCCGTGCTTGTCGACGCTGGCCACCAGGAAGAGCGCGCACCAGACCAGGGCCAGCGACGCGAGCGCGACGCCCGCCGGCCTCCGCGCCGACCACGGCAGTCGACGCCAACGCCAGAACCAGGGCACGCCGAACAGCAGCGCCGGGAAGAGCGTCCCGGCCACCGCATACTGGGCGTAGTCGTACGTTTTTCCGGAGAGACCCAGCGGCCCTCGGAAGAGCGCGTGGCCGATGAGCAGGCAGAGGAGCGCAAGCCCCGGAACCGAGAAGGGCGCGAAGGCCAGCCACCAGCGCTCGCGGGCCGCGACCGAGAGGCGCGGCGCGCGCGGCGCCCACGCTGAAAATGGCGGTGTCCGTAGCGATTCTGACCGTTGCGCCATCGTGGAGAGCGGCGATCCTCACGCGTGCGGGTGGCGCCGTCATTGCCGGTCATCCGCGCCGACCCAGCGGGCGAACGCATCCTCTTGGCGATCATGAAGCGCAGGAAGCATGCCGGGGAGACGACGCCCGCGTCTGGACCAGCCCTGAGCGACCGGCTCGGCGCGGCGGGGATAGGTCACCGGCGGCGCCGATCCGTGCTGCTTCCAGGCGGCTTCGGCAGGCGGGGGGGGTGGGGAGTGGCTTGGGGGAGCCGGAAATCGCCCGGCTCCCCCGCGCGAGGCGTGGCGGGCGCGCTACCGCGGGCAGACGTGCCTGCTGGACTCGTGGGCGCGCGCCGGCAGCGGCCCAGTCTCGCTGGCGATCTGGTCGACGCTGGTGATCTGGCGGGTGGCGCCGTCGATATCGAAGACGTGCCAGCCGAGCGGATTGCCGCCCGATGGGTTAGCCGGGCTGGCCCACTGTCGCAGCACTTTGCCGTCGGCGTTGCGCAAGAGGACCGTAACATCCCCCGCCGCGGATTGGTAAGCGAGCTTGATCCAGTACTCGTAGACGCCGGCCAGGAACTGGCGGATCGTCGTAATCTCGGGACCCGGACCCCACCGTCCTGTTCGACGCAGGCAAAGGGTAGACGGCGGTCTCGCAGTTCGAGTTATCGGGACGGCAGTCCATCGAAATGTAGGGGGAAGGGCCGGTGTTTCCTGTTTCGTAGGGCACGAAGAGGTAGGTGTCGTGGTCCTTTTCGACGGTCTACTGCGCCTCGATGGTGAAGGGGGTGCGGAAGCACGGTCCGCCCAGGCAGGGCTTGACCTTCTTCTGGTTCTTCCCCTTGCGCTTGCCCTTGCGGATCTCCTTGTCGCCGCCCGGGTCGTGGCGCGCCTTGCGCCGCTGGCGGCGGCCGGCCTCGCCGTCTCCCCCGAGGAGCGCGGCCAGCCCGCCGGCCAGCGGCAGCGCCGCCAGAGCGCGCAGGAGTCCGCGCCGAGTCCCGCCGTCCGCGCCGACGGCGCGGGCAAATCCGTCGAAGTTCCGATCCTCCACTCGAGATGCTCCTTGTCGCTGGCGTCCCAACCCTCAGGCGTCCGCTCGGCTCCGCTACCCCGTACAGCCGGGCACGGGCGCGGTCCCGGCGCAGTTGTCGGGCGTGTTGTCACGAACGACGGCGCCGTTGCGAAATACGAACGTGCTCCCCCCGTTGTGGTAGATGCCGCCGCCGACGCGGGCCTCGTTGCCGGTCACGCGGCTGCCGTCGAGGGTGATCGCGGCACGGTCGGTGTACAGCCCGCCGCCGAGATCGTCGGCGGTATTGGCCGCCAGCGCGGCGCCCACCAGCGTGAGCGTCCCCTGGAGCATGAAGATGCCGCCGCCGTGCGACGAGCCCCGGTTGCCGGTGATGCTGCCGCCCTCGATCGTGACCTGGCCCACGCTCTCACTGCTGTAAAGCCCCCCGCCCAGCGCTGCCTGGTTGTCTCTGAGCGTGACCTGGCGCAGGGTGACCTCGCCGGCTCGATTAGAGATGCCGCCCCCGAGGAAC
>CALMZR010000322.1 GCA_937870845.1 uncultured Chloroflexota bacterium | reverse complement strand
GCATGCGCACGAAGCGATGTTTCCGTCCAAGCTCGTCGAGCCATGCCTTGCTCTCTCCACGGAGCCCGGGGACATCATTCTCGATCCCTTCGTCGGATCTGGCACCGCGGGCGATGTCGCTTTGCGAATGGGCAGGCGGTTTGTCGGCATCGAGCTCAACCCCGAGTACGTCAAAGATGCCCAACGACGGCTCAATGGCGCCATCATCCAATGAGTCCGAAAGCAAAGTCGATTCAGTCACCTGACCCGGATCGCCAAGTACGCTTTCATGAACAGCTGGTCTTGGCCCGCAAGACCTGGCTAATGGACGCGCTGAGCGATGCCTTGCGCCGCATCGATCCCAATGCCCTCAAAGCCGAGCTGACCACCTACGTTCCGGCCGATGTCCAACAGATCCTGGCCGCCTCTGGCATCCGGGACGAACACGTGTTTCCGACGCCGCTCATCCTGGAAGCGCAGCCAACCCTCGTGGGGTACTACCGTCTCCTCCTCGGGGCGCCACAGAAAACGTTCTATGGGACCGGAACCGGGATGGGGCGGTTCCGGCTCATGGAAGAGGAAGGCAGGATCACCTCGGCTACGCGGGCTGTGATCCCGGGTTTCTGGTCCGAAAATACCCCATCATGCGGCCGTGGGGTGGAGGGTGACGTGGTAGCCCAAGGTTTCGAGCGCCTGGACGTGGCGGCGGTGGTCGCCCCGGCGCGCCAGCGGGCCGCGGGCTGGGGCCGGCTCGCGGTAGGCCGTGCCCTCCTTGATCAGGTGGTAGGCGATCTCCAGGATGTGGCGGGCGATGGCGACGGCCGCCTTCTTGGCGCCGAGGCGCTCCTTGAGGCGGCGGTAGCGCCGGCCCAGCGCGGTGTCCTTGGTGCGGCCCGCCGCCTGCGCCGCCTCGACCAGCGCCGTGCGCAGCGCCTTGTTGCCCTTGCGCGTGCGGCCGGAGCGGCGCTTGCCGGCGCTCTGGTCCTGGCCGGGGCAGACGCCGGCCCAACTGGTCAGGTGGTCGGCGCTGGCGAAGCGCTCCACCTCGGCACCCACCTCGGCCACCAGCACCTCGGCGGTGCGCGTCCCGACGCCGGGGATGGTGTCCAACCGCGCCACCAGGTCGGCGTCGGGGGCCAGGTGGGCGGCCAGCGCGGCCTCCACTTGGACGATCTGGGCGTCGAGGAAGTCGACGTGGGCGAGGTGCTGGCCCAGGAGCAGGCGGTGGTGGGCGGTGAGCTCGCCGACCAGCGCCTCGGCCAACTGTGCCCGCTTGGCGCGCAACCGCCCTTCGGCCAGGTCCGCCAGCCGCGCCGGATCGGTGTCTCCGGCCAGCAGCGCCGCCAGGATGGCGCGTCCCGACTTGCCCATCAGGTCGGTGACGACGCTGCCCAGCTTGAGGTTGGTCCCCTCCAGCGTCTTGTGCAGCCGATTGACCGCCGCCGTCCGCGCCGTCACCAACTCGGCGCGGTGGCGCGTCAGCTCGCGCCGCTCCCGCTGCGCGCGGTCGGGCACGAAGCTGCCCCGCACCAGCCCGTGGCGCAGCAACTCGGCCAGCCACTCGGCATCCCCGACATCGGTCTTGCGGCGGGGGATGGCCTTGACGTGGGCGGCGTTGGCCAGCAGCAGGGCGAACCGGCCGTCCAGCACGTTCCACACCGGCTGCCAGTACACCCCGGTGCTCTCCATCGCCACGTGCGTCACCGCGCGCTCGGCCAACCAGTCGCCCAGCGCCCGCAGTTGGGCGCTCGTCGTGCCGAAGGTGCGCACCGCCTTCGCCGGCGCGCCAGCGTCGGTCGAGGTGAGCACGCAGGCCACCACCGTGTCCTTGTGCACGTCCAACCCGCCGCAGCGGGGATAGGCGACGTCCATGGCTCCTCCCGAGGCACAACGCGGGCGAGCGGGATGCCCGATACGACCGGAGACTCTGGTCCACGTGCTCCCCGGGGGAGCCGGGGGCGACAGTCGGTGGTGCCTGGGGGCATCCGGGGCCAAACTGCTCGTGCGGGCTCGGGGCACCAGCGAAACCACGGCCCTGCCACGCTCGACCCGCCAGACCCGCAGCATACCGCGCCCGCGGTTTTCCGCTCGCGGTGGCGCCCCGCCGGGGCATGACGACTGCCGTGAAAAACTCTCCGCTTACCGCGTACGTACGTGGAGACGTTTTTCATGCCGTGAGGGCGCCGCACCGCGGCACTGTCCACTCGGAATGACACCGAATGCGGCGGCGATGACGCGCCATCCATGACCCAGACTCCCATCGCGACGAACGGATTCCCCGACGTTCGGCTCTCCGCTTCAGCGGCATGATGGTTATGTCTCGTAGAGTCCTCCCCATAAGCACTCTCGGGCAGAGAGTGCTAAACTTTGCCCCAGGAGTGTTTGATGCACGAGCAGCGGGCCGGCGCCGCTAACGCCGATTTCGTCAGGGCCGAGGAGACGCCGCTCACCGAGCGGCAGCGTCTCATCCTGCGCCTCATCGTGCGCGAGTACGTCGCCACCGGCCGCCCGGTCGGCTCCCGCTCGCTCTGGGAAAGCTCCGGCATCGGCGTCTCGCCGGCCACCATCCGCAACGAGATGGCCGCCCTGGAAGAGCGCGGCTACTTGGAGCACCTGCACACCTCCGGCGGCCGCGTCCCGACCGATCGCGGCTACCGCTACTTCGTCGCTCATCTCATGGGCGACATCGAGCTCCCCTCCAGCGAGCAGCTGACCATCCTGCACCAGTTCCGCCAGATCGAGCTGCAACTGGAGCAGTGGATCGAGCTGGCCGCCGCCACCCTGGCCCGGGCGGCGGGCAACGTCTCCGTCGTCTCCGCCCCCATCCCCCAATCGCCGCGCCTGCGCCACCTCGAGCTGGTCGCCTTGCAGCCACGGCTGGGGCTGATCATCCTCGTCACCACCGACGGCGCCGTGCGCCAGGTGATGGCCCACTGGCCGGATGACGCCGACCAGGAGACCCTCTCGCCCCTTGCAGACTCGCTGGCCGTCGCCCTGCGCGGCAGCACGCCGGACGAGATCGAATCGCATGCGGTTGGCGCCTCGGCGCTGGCCCGTGCTGTGCTCGACCAGATCGCCAACGCGCTGCGGGGAATGACCGCGGGCGGCGCCGCGGTGCGCCACTCCGGCCTCGAACACGCCCTCACCCAGCCGGAGTTCAGCCACTCCGCCGAGGCACAGGAATTGCTGGCCCTCCTCGGCGGCGGCTCGTTCGTCAGCGCCATGCTGCCGCGGTTGGAGGAAGGTCCCGGCGTTCGGGTCTTTATCGGCGCCGAGAACCCTGCCGACGAGCTGCGCCGGCTCGGCATCGTGGTGTCGACCTACGGCGTCGACGGCGAGGTCGTCGGCGTCCTCGGCGTCGTCGGCCCCACCCGCATGGCCTACGACCGCTCCATCTCTTCCGTGCGCTACGTGGCTCGCCTCATGAGCGGGCTCATGGCGGACCTGCGGGGGTGACGAGTGTCGGGTGTCAGGGTGACGGGGTGTTAGGGTTGGGCAGGCACGCGAGCGATGCCGTCCTTTCGGCTTCCGACGTTCGGCTTTCGACTTGGGGAGCGTGACGTATGCGGGATGAGCGAACCATGAGAGGCGAGGCCGCGGCCGACGGGGCCGAGGACCACGCGCCAGAAGAGAACGGGGGGGATGGACTTGAGTTGGAGTCCGTGATCGCCGAGCGGGACCGATATCTCGACCAGTTGCAGCGCACGGCCGCCGATTTCGCCAACTACCGGCGCCGCACCGAGCAGGAGCGGGCGCAGCAGCGCCTTCTCGCCAACGAGCAGCTCCTGCGCGAGATCGTACCGGTGCTGGACGACCTCCAGCGCGGCCTGGGCGCGGTTCCCGCGGACCAGCAGGACTCGGCGTTGGCCGAAGGCATGCGCTGGGTGGAGCAGAAGTTTCTTTCCACGCTGAAAAAGCACGGCGTGACCCCGATGGACGCCCTCGGCCAACGCTTCGACCCCGCCGTCCACGAGGCGGTCGAAGCCGACCCCGCGGGCGGCGACACGGTCGTGGCCGTCTACGCGCCGGGGTACCACCTCGGCGACGACGTGCTGCGGCCGGCGATGGTGAAAGTAGGAACGACGGAGTCGTGAGTCGTGAGTCGGAGGTCGTGCGTGGCATCACGGCTACCGACTCAAAACTCACGACTTCCGACTCACGACTCACGACTCGCGAACGAAGGAGCGAACACACATGGCACGAACGATCGGCATCGACCTGGGGACGACCAACTCGGTGATGGCCACCATCGAAGGCGGCGAGCCGACCGTCATCCCCAACGCGGAAGGCGAGCGTCTCACCCCCTCGGTGGTCGCCGTCACCCCCAGCGGCGAGCGCCTCGTCGGCCGCTTCGCACGGCGGCAGGCGGTCACTAACCCGGAGAACACCGTCTTCTCCGTCAAGCGCTTCATGGGCCGCAAGTTCGACGACCCGGCCGTGCAGCGCGACAAGGGGCTGGTCCCTTACCAGATCCGCGCCGCCAAGAACGGCGACGTCGAGGTCAAGATGGGCGACCGTTGGTACAGCCCGCAGGAGATCTCGGCCATGATCCTGCAAAAGCTGAAGACCGACGCCGAGGCGTACCTGGGCGAGAAGGTCACCCAGGCGGTCGTCACCGTCCCCGCCTACTTCGACAATGC
>CALMZR010000321.1 GCA_937870845.1 uncultured Chloroflexota bacterium | reverse complement strand
GTTGCCCCTGCGGTGGAGGAGCGAAACGCCTACCTCGTCGGCGGTGGGATCGCTTCATTGGCCAGTGCCGCGTACCTGATCCGGGACGCGGGGCTGGCGGGCCGCCAGATCCACGTCTTCGAGGAGCTGGATGCCCTCGGCGGCAGTCTGGATGGGGAAGGCACACCGCAATCGGGCTATGTCATCCGCGGCGGGAGGATGTTCACCGACGAAGCCTACACCTGCACGAACGACCTCCTGTCGTTCATTCCATCGTTGCAGAATCCGGGCGAGAGCGTGCGGGACGAGATGCGTGCATTCAACGCGCGGGTTCGCAGCCACTCCAGGAGCCGATTGGTCCGGGCCGGCGAGAAGGTTGACGTCTCGACGTTTGGACTGAGCAACCAGGACAGGCTGGACTTGCTTCAGTTGATGACCCAATCCGAAGAGAGCCTCGGGACCAAGAGGATCGAGGATCATTTCCAGCCGTCATTCTTCACCACGAATTTCTGGTACATGTGGGCGACGACGTTTGCGTTCCAGCCGTGGCACAGCGTTGCCGAATGCAGGCGCTATGTCTTGAGGTTCATCCAGGAAGTGCCTCGGTTTGCCACACTTGGCGGGGTCAAGCGCACGCCATACAACCAGTACGACGCCATCGTGCTGCCACTGACGACATGGCTGAAGCAGCAAGGCGTCCAGTTTCGGGTGAACTGCCAGGCGACGGGCCTGGATTTCCAACGCGGTGCGAGTGGGAAGCGGGTGGAGCGGCTCCGGTTCAGCGACGGCGACTCGGAATCCACGGCCGCCCTTGCGGAGGGCGACGTGGTGTTCGTCACGAATGGTTCGATGACGGCGGCGTCGAGCCTCGGCTCAATGACGTCGCCGCCCCGAGTAGACCCGAAGGAGGTCAACCGTTCCTCGCGCTTGTGGAAGTCGATCGCCGCGGGAAACAGCGATTTCGGCAAGCCGGAGGTGTTCTTCGGCAACGTGGATGAATCGAAGTGGCTCTCCTTTACGGCAACGTTGCACGATCCCACGTTCTTTGCGTTGATGGAAGCGTTCACGGGCAACGTGGCGGGCACCGGCGGACTGGTGACCCTCATCGACTCGAACTGGCTGATGTCCGTTGTCCTCCCCCATCAGCCCCACTTCCTCAATCAACCGGCCGGCGTCAATGTTTTCTGGGGCTACGGGCTGTTTCCCGAGGCGCAAGGCAACTACGTCGACAAGCCGATGTCGGAATGCACGGGCGCCGAGATCCTCGTCGAATTGTGGCGGCACCTGAGGTTCGACGATCACCTTCCCAGGATGCTCGAGTCCGCGAACTGCATTCCTTGCATGATGCCGTTCATCACCAGCCAGTTCATGCCACGGGCGCGCGGGGATCGGCCCCTGGTGCGGCCGACGGGGACGACGAATCTGGCGTTCATCGGGCAGTACTGCGAAATCCCGGACGACGTGGTCTTCACCGTGGAGTACTCGGTGCGATCGGCGCAGACTGCCGTCTATTCCCTCTTCGGCGTCGACAAGCGCGTATCGCCCCTCTACAAGGGCCAACACGACGTCGGCGTCCTGCTCAACGCGATGAAAACGATGCTGCAATGAGCGCGGGCAGGCTGACGCGTGGCCTTCGGCAGCGCGCCGTGGCCGGCGCGGGGGATAGTCATCCCGCTCGCCCCGACCGCGAGGGAGGTCCGAGATTCCGGCCGGCGCCGCTCATCACGTCCAATGCCCGGACAGAGGAGCAAGCCATGCCCAGGGCGACCCCGCGGGGGCGGCCCCGCAACGCTTGTCGCAACGCTGGCACAGCGTGTGCAGCCCGGCCGATGCATAAAGGAGCTCGGTGATGGAACATGACGAGAAGGCCCTGAACGGAACGATCGTGCCGGACGAGCCGGCGCAGCCTCGTAAGCCCCACGACTACGCCAGCGGCCCCGCCATGCACACGGTGGACGACCCGGCCGGCGAAGGACACATGTGGAGCGGCATGTGGCCGGCGGCGGCGGAGGCTAGCGGGGACGAAAGCGCTGGAACGGCTCTCGCCCCCAGGGCGCCGGCCAACGCGCCGCGGGAGCCGAGCGAGACCGCCACGGAACCGGAGTCCGGCATCATCATCGTCACCGGCTCCAACGGCCGGATCGGCGACGCGGTCATGCGGCGCTTCGCCGGGCGCTTCCCCGTCGTTGTCGGCTTCGACCGCAAGGCGGCCACGCCGCCGCCGCCCGGCTGCGTCTACGTCCCGGTCGAGATCACGTCGGACGACAGCGTGCGGCAGGGGTTGGCGGCCATCCGCGATCACCACGGGCCGCACGTGGCCGCGGTGGTCCACCTCGCCGCCTACTACGACTTCTTCGGGCGGCCAAGTCCCCTCTACGAGGAGATCACCGTGCGCGGGACCGGGCGTCTGCTGAGCGGACTCCGCGAGTTGGGCTTTTCGGTCGAGCAGTTCGCCTTTTCGAGCACGATGCTGGTCCACAAGCCGGCCGAGCCGGGTCAGTTCATCACCGAGGACTGGCCGCTGGGGCCGACCTGGGCCTACCCGGCCTCCAAGGTCAAGACCGAGGAGGTCATCCGAAGCGGGCGCGGCGAGATCCCGGCCGTGCTGTGGCGCATCTCGGGCGTCTACGACGACGGGTGCCACTCGATCCCCCTGGCCAACCAGATCCAGCGCATCTACGAACGCGACTTTACCAGCCGGCTCTACTCCGGCTCGACGGCGCACGGCTCATCGTTCATGCACATGGACGACCTGGTCGACGCGATCGAGCGGACGGTGGAGCGGCGGGCGGCGCTGCCGCCGGAGGCAGCAATCCTGCTGGGGGAGCCGGAAGCGCTCAGCTACGACGAGCTGCAGCACACCATCGCCCGCCTGATCCACGGCGAGAGCTGGGAGACGATCGAAATCCCCGGCCAACTGGCCGCGGTTTCGAAGGCAGGCGCCTGGGCGCTCGACCACGTTCCCGGCCAGGAGGCGTTCATCAAGCCGTGGATGATCGACCGCGCTAACGATCACTACGCCCTCGACGTCACCCGCGCCCGCACGTTGCTCGGGTGGGAGCCGCGGCGCTCGTTGCGCGAGACCTTGCCGAAGATGATCGCCGCGCTCAAGGCCGACCCCCTCGGCTGGTACCGCGAGAATGACCTGGAGCCTCCGGCCGGGCTGCGCGAGCGGGCCGGCCAGGGCGCGGAGGCGGCGCCTCGTGAGCGCTGACCACGGGCTTCACGGCCGCGCCGCGTCGACGCCCGCCACGGGCGATTCGCGGTCCTCCATGCATGGCAGCCGTCCCGCGTCGCCGCCACACGACGGCGGATCGACGTCCAAAGCGGCGGCCGACGGCATGCCGGCGCATGAGGCAGCGGGCCATGGGACCGGCACGATAGACACGGGAATGGTGCATGGGCTGGCTACGCCCTGGGCGCACTTCTTCGCCGCCATCATCCTGGGCGCGTGGCTGATCACCAGCCCCTTTTCGCTCGGCTACCGCAGCATGGCCCTGACCTGGAGCGACGCGATCAGCGGTACGCTGGTGATCCTCTTCGCCGCCATCACGCTGGTGCGCCGCTCGCCGTGGGCGCCTTGGGCAAGTTCGCTGGTCGGGGTTTGGCTGCTGTTTGCCCCGCTCGTCTTCTGGGCCCCCACGGCGGCCGCCTACGTCAACGACACGCTTGCTGGCGCGCTCGTGATCGCCTTCGTCTTGCTGATGCCGGGGATGCCCGGCATGCGCATGCTGCCCGGTCCCGCCGCGCCGCCCGGCTGGTCGTATAACCCGTCGACCTGGCCGCAGCGGGCGCCGATCATCGCCCTGGCCTTCCTTGGCTTCTTCCTGTCGCGCTACATGACCGCCTACCAGTTGGGCTACATCGACACGATCTGGGACCCGTTCTTCGGCGAGGGCACGGAGCGGGTGCTCACCTCCGAGGTGTCGCGCGCGTTTCCCATCGCCGACGCGGGCCTCGGCGCGGTGGCCTACATGGTCGAGGCGCTGATGGGCTTCATGGGCGACCGGCAGCGGTGGCGGACGATGCCCTGGATGGTGACGTTCTTCGGCATCCTGGTGGTGCCGCTCGGCATCGTCAGCATCACCTTGATCATCCTGCAGCCGGTCGCGGTCGGCTTCTGGTGCACTCCGTGCCTGATCGCGGCGCTGGCGATGCTGATCATGATCGCCCTCACCCTTGACGAAGTCGTCGCCATGGGCGTGTTCCTCGTCCTGGCGCGGCGCGAGGGGCAATCGGTCTGGCGCGCGTTCTGGCTCGGCGGCACGCTCGCCGCCGTTGACCCTGACGAGCGCCCGGCACGGCCCGACGTGGTCTCGCCGCGGGCGATGGTCTGGGGCGTGGCGCTGCCCTGGAACCTGCTCGCCAGCGTCGCCGTCGGCCTCTGGCTGATGGCCGCGCCGGCCGTCTTCGGTACGACGGGCAGAATCGCCCACAGCGACCACCTCGTGGGGGCGCTGGTGGTGACGGTGGCGATGACCGCGCTGGCGGACGTGGGCCGCGCCGTGCGCTTCATCAATGTCCTCTTCGGCGCCTGGTTCATCGCGGCGCCCTGGGTGCTGGGCGGGGCGACGACCGCCTCCGCCTGGAACAACGTCCTCGCCGGAGCGGCTCTGATCCTGCTCAGCCTGCCGCGCGGCCCGGTCGGCGAGCGCTACGGGCTGTGGCAGCGCTTCATCCGGTGAAGCGGCCGAGGGCGCTTGCACCTCTCCGGGAAGGAGTCAGGATGGTGGCGCGAAGATGAACGCGCTCGGCTATGAGGGACGGCTCTTCATGTTGGCGTTCGACCATCGCGCCTCGTTCACGCGCGACCTGTTCGGCTTCTCGGCGGCTCCAACACCGGCCGAGGCGGCGCGCGTATCGGACGCCAAGGCCCTCATTTTCGAGGGATTCCTGCAAGCGCGGGCACGGGGCGCTCCGCGCGACGTGGCCGGGATCCTCGTCGACGAGGCGTACGGGAGTGACATCGCGCGCCGGGCGCGCGCGAACGGCGTGCTGCTGGCGATGCCGGTGGAGGCGAGCGGCCAGCGGGTGTTCGACTTCGAGTACGGCGAGGATTTCGGCGAACATTTCGAACGCTTCGATCCTACCTTCGCCAAGGTGCTGGTCCGCTACAACCCCGAAGAGCCTGAGGGAAACGCCACGCAGCACGCGCGGTTGCGACGCCTCTCAGATTGGCTCCATGCCCGCGGCCGCCCGTTCCTGTTCGAGCTGCTGGCGCCCGCCACCGACGCGCAACTGGCGGCGGTGGGCGGGGACGTCGACCGCTACGACCGCGCGCTGCGCCCGGCCCTGATGGTCCGTGCCATGGCGGAGCTGCAAGCGGCCGGAGTGGAACCGGATATCTGGAAGATCGAGGGCCTGGACGCGCGGGCGGACGCCGAGCGCGCGGTCACGCAGGCCCGCGCCGACGGCCGCGGCCGGGTCGCCTGTATCGTGCTCGGGCGCGGCGCAAGCGAGGAGCGGGTGGCGCACTGGCTGCGCGTCGCGGCGCCCGTTTCCGGTTTCCGGGGCTTCGCCGTTGGCCGGACGATCTGGCAGGAGGCGCTGGCGGCGCACCGCGACGGCGCGATCGATCGGGAGACGGCCGCCGAGCGGATCGCCGCCGGCTACCTGCGGGCAATCGCCGTCTACACCGCCGCGGCCGCCGCGGTTGGTGAACGCTGAAGTCCGGACGGAGGCGCCGCTGGGTATCGGCAGCGCAGCAAGTCCCTGGGCGCGGATGACACCGGCGGTTGCCAGCCGCTATCAAGGAGATCGAAGTGGCGAAATCGATCGACGGCCAACGTGCGGTCGCGATGGGCGACCCCAGCGGCGTCGGGGCGGTGCTGGCGCGGCGTGGCGCGCTCGTTCCGACCCTGCCCGACGGCATCGTCGCCTGCCTGTTCGATCTCGACGGCGTCCTCACCCAGACGGCGAAGGTCCACGCGGCGGCCTGGAAGGAGATGTTGGACGCGTTCCTCCTGGAACGATCCAGGCAGACGGGCGAGCCGTTTCGCCCGTTCGAAATCGCATCGGACTACATCCAGTACGTGGACGGCAAATTGCGACAGGATGGCGTGCGAGCATTCCTGGCGTCGCGCGGGATCGTGCTTCCCGATGGCTCCCCGGACGATCCCTCTTCGGCGATGACTGTGCATGGTCTCGGGACGCGCAAGAACGATCTGGTCCTCGAGCTCACCCGGCGGCGCGGAGTCGACGTCTATGAAGGATCGGTGCGCTTCGTGGAGGCGGTGCGCGAGGCCGGGTTGAAGCGGGCGGTCGTCTCGGCGAGCAGGAACACCCGGGCAGTGCTGGTCGCCGCCGGCATCGAGCACCTGTTCGAGGTGCGCGTCGACGGTATCGTCGCCGCCGAGGCCGGGCTGCGGGGCAAGCCCGCGCCCGACACGTTCCTCGCCGCGGCCGCCGCGCTGGGCGTGGAGCCGGCGCGCTGCGCCGTGTTTGAAGACGCCATCGCCGGGGTGGAGGCGGGGCGCGCCGGTTCGTTCGGGTGGGTGGTCGGCGTCGATCGCGTGGGGCAGGCCGCGGCCTTGCGGCGCCACGGCGCCGATACGGTGGTCGGCGACCTGAGCGAGTTGCTGGAGGAGCGGTGATCCCGCCAGACATCTTCACGGTAGCGCCGTGGACCGTCGCCGAGCCGACGCTGCGGCTGGATCTGCTGGCGCAGACCGAATCGATCTTTGCCCTCTCCAACGGGCACATCGGGCTGCGCGGCAACCTGGATGAGGGCGAGCCGCACGCCACCCCCGGCTCCTACCTGAACGGATTTTTCGAGACCGTGCCGCTGCCATACGCGGAAGCGGGGTACGGGTATCCCGAAGAAGGACAGTCGCTGATCAACGTGACTAACGGCAAGTTGCTGCGCCTGCTCGTCGACGACGAGCCGTTCGACGTGCGCTACGGCACGCTGCGGCGCCACGAGCGCATCCTCGACTTACGCGACGGCGTCCTGCGGCGTGAGGTGGAGTGGGTCTCGCCCGCGGGCCAGGCGGTTCGCATCCGCTCGACCCGGCTCGTCTCGTTCGTCCAGCGCGCCGTGGCCGCGATCTGCTACGAGGTCGAAGCGATCGACGAGCCAGCCCGCATCGTCGTGCAATCGACCCTCGTCGCCAACGAGCCCGTCCCCACGCGAATCGACGATCCGCGGGCCGCCGCCGCGCTGCGCGCCCCGCTCGTCGGCGAGTACGCCATGCACCACGAGCTCGGGGCCGCGCTCGGGCACCGCACGCGGACCAGCGGGCTGCGGATGGTTGCCGGGATCGACCACCTGGTCGATGGCCCGGCCTCGACGGTGACCACCGCCGAGAAGGAGCCGGATCTGGCGCGCGTCACCTTCAGCACCGAGCTGGCCCCTGGGCAGCGGCTGAAGGTGGTCAAGCTGCTCGCCTACGGTTGGTCGAGCGAGCGCTCGATGCCGGCGCTGCGCGACCAGGTCGCTGCCGCGTTGGCCGCGGCGAAACGAACCGGATGGGAGGGGCTCCGGGCGGCGCAGCGCGCGTACCTCGATGACGTGTGGGACCGGGCCGACATTGAAGTTGACGGCGACCCGCGGATGCAGCAGGCGGTGCGGTTCGCGCTCTTCCAGGTGGTCCAGGCCGCCGCGCGGGCGGAGCGCCGCGCGATCCCCGCCAAGGGACTCACCGGCCGCGGCTACGACGGGCACACGTTCTGGGACATGGAGAGCTACGTGCTGCCCGTCCTCACCTACACCGCGCCCGCGGCCGCCCGGGACGCCCTCTGCTGGCGGCACTCGACGCTGGATCTGGCGCGCACGAGGGCACGTGAGCTGCGGCTGGCGGGCGCGGCGTTCCCGTGGCGGACGATCCGGGGTGAGGAGAGTTCCGGGTATTGGCCGGCCAGCACCGCGGCCTTCCACATCAACGCCGACATCGCCGACGCGGTGCGCCGCTACGTCGCCGCGACCGACGACGCCGAATTTGAAGGTGGCGCGGGCATCGATCTGCTCGTCGAAACGGCCCGCCTCTGGATGTCGCTCGGGCATCACGACGCGGCGGGGCGCTTCCGCATCGACGGGGTGACCGGTCCGGACGAGTACACGGCGCTCGTCGACAACAACGTGTTCACCAATCTGATGGCGGCGCGCAATCTCCGCGCCGCCGCCGACGCCGTCGCCCGGAGCCCTCAACGCGCGATCGAGCTCGGCGGCGACGCCCGGGAGGCCAGTCACTGGCGCAGGGCCGCCGACGCCATGGCCGTGCCCTTCGACGACGAGCTTGGCGTGACCGCCCAGTCCGAAGGATTCACGCGCTACCGCCGCTGGGATTTCGCGGCCACCCGCGACGAGGAGTACCCGCTGCTCCTCCACTACCCCTACTACCTGCTCTATTCCAGCCAGGTGATCAAGCAAGCCGACCTGGTCTTCGCCCTCTACCTCTGCGGCGACTGCTTTGCCCCGGAGCAGAAACGCCGCGACTTCGATTACTACGAGGCCATCACCGTGCGCGACTCGTCGCTCTCCGCTGCCGTCCAGGCGATCGTCGCCGCCGAGGTTGGGCGCCTCGATCTCGCCTACGAGTATTTCCGCGAGACGGCGCTCGTCGATCTGCGCGACCGCGCCGGCAACACCGGCGAAGGCGTCCACCTGGCCGCGCTGGCCGGCGCCTGGCTCGCCGTGGTCGCCGGCTTTGGCGGTCTGCGCGACCACGGCGCCGTGCTCGCGTTCGCCCCACGCTTGCCCAAGGCGCTGACGGGACTGCGCTTCCGTCTCGTGTACCGGGGACGGCGGCTACGCGTCGCGATCGGTCCAGGCTACGCTCGTTACGAGTTGCTCGCCGGGGAGCCACTCGAGGTAATCCACCACGGCGAGCCGATCGTGCTGAGGCCCGATGCGCCTCAGACCCATTCGTGCCCGGTGACAGACGAGCCGGCGGCGATCGCGCCTCCGCCCGGTCGAGGCGCTGGCCGCGAAGGCGTCGGCGCCGAAGTCGCCGCCGGATTGGCGTCGCCGTACCTTCGTCAGTGACGCCGCTTGCGCCGGCGCCGCTCGGACACTCACGTGCCGTGGTCGCCGGCCGTGCGCGGGAGGGGGACCAACGGATCGTTCGCAAGCGAGCTCCGGATCACCGGGCGACCGGCGGGATCGAGGGGTGGACCATATGCGGGCGCTGATCGCCATCGGGCTGACGGCGGTCTACGCCGCCTGCTACGTCGCGATCGCGGCGGGTCTCGCCTACGCGCCGCCGCTCGCCTTCGCCGGTTGGCGCCTGGTCATCGCCGGCGCGGCGCTCCTGGGGCTGGTTGCCGCCTCGCGGCGTCCCCTGGTCCCGGCTCGGCGGCAGTGGCCCTGGATCCTGTTCCTCGCGCTGGCGGCGACAGCCGCGGCCTACGGCGCCATGTTCGCCAGCCCGGGCCGGGCCGGGGCCGGGATCGCCTCGGTCCTCGGAAATCTGCAGCCCATCTTCGTCGTTGGCCTGGCCGCCCTCGTCCTCGGCGAGCGCATGAGCCGCGCTGACGGGGCCACCCTCGCTCTTGGCGTCCTCGGGGCCGTCGCGATCGCTTGGCCGGCGCTGCGCGGCGGCGCGGCAGGCTTGGCAGGTCCGGCGCTGGCGCTGGCGGCGTCGGTGGGCTTCGCCGTCGGCAGCGTCCTCATCAAGCGCCTGGAACCGGGAGCCGCGTTGCTCGCGGTCACCGGGTGGCAGCTTCTCGTCGGCGGCCTGCCGCTCCTGGCGGCCTCCTCGCTCCTCGAACGCGGTTCACCTGTCCGCTGGACCGCGGAGTTCGCCGCCCTGCTCCTCTTCCTGGCGCTGCCCGGGACGGCCCTGGCCACGGCGGTCTGGTACTGGTTGGTGCAGGGGGGCGACGTGGGCCGGCTGTCGTTGGTCTTCTTTCTCGTGCCCGTCTTCGGCCTTGGGCTTGCCGTCGCCATCTTTGGCGAACCGATCGGCGCGACGGAAACGGCCGGGGTCGCGATCATCTTCGCTGGCATCGGCATAGCGCTCGCGCAGCAGTGGCTCGGCACGACCCGGGCTGCGGCGCCGCGGCCTTACCCTCCCCGGCGAGCGGCTTCGCGTCGCGCCGGCCGTACCCGCACCTCATCCCGGCGTTCCGGTGTCTGATCGTCAGTCTCTCATCTGCATCTCAGCCGTGTCTCATTCCTGCATCAGGCACAACGCGCACGCTTTGCGTGGATACGACGCGTGTCCGGTTGAGGTGTTCAGGGAGGAATGCGATGGATGACCCGGAGCGCGGCCGCGGGGACGGCCACGGCCATGCGTGGCTGCCCATGATTGTCGGCTGCTTGCTACTCCTGGCTGGCATAGCGGTCCTCCCATCGCTCGGCGTGAGTTGGGGAGCGGGCTGGATCCTGGCCGCGCTCGTCGCTTGCCCACTGGTGATGTTCGTGGCATCTCGCGCCAAGCGGATCCACCGCTGACCGCCGACGTGGGAAAGGCAACGCCGTGATCACCAGCCGCAACCTTCTGGTCTCCATCGCCATTCTGACGACGATCGTCGCCGTGGCTGTCCTTGCCGCCCGGCAACCTCCCCTGGCCGCGGGCTTGGCCGCATCGCCAACGCCGTTCCACGAGCAGTTCCCGCCGGTGGGCAGCACCCCAGGCGCGATGACGCCCACGGTCTATCCCTTACCCGCCGCCGAAGATATAGAGACCGCCAACACCATGACGGCCGGCGGCGCGGCCATGATCGCGGCGGCGGAAGGCATGGCGCGCGCCGCCGAAGCCATGACCGCCTCAAACGTCGCGGAGTTCGACGCCCTCGGCCAGCATTGGGCGCAGGACGCGGCGGCGCTGCGGGAGCGCGGCGCCTGGATGGTGCTTGCCGCCACCGCCGAGTCGATGGTTCACGATCCCGATCGGGCCCACGAGCTGAATCTGCAAAGCCTTCGCGGTAATGGGCTCAGCATGGCCGCGGAGGGACAGGCCATGATCGACCACGCCGCCGCGATGATCGCGGACGTGGATCGGCTGCGCCAGGGCGGTCAGCTCAGTGAAACCGAGGCCAGCGGCCTCAAGGCCGAGGCCGCGGCGTTGGTCGAGGCGGGCGAGGCGCTGCGGCAAGACGGCGAGCGGATGCGGGACTACGCGGAGTCCCTCCTGCAGTCGCTCGGGCAATAACTCAGATAGTCCGGAGGGCGGTTATGTCGAACGAGCTTCTGGCGATCGCTCATCCTCAGGCGGCGCCGGCGCCATCGGCGCCCACGGGCGAGCGCTTCCGACGGTGGCTTGACGAGCGGCTCGGCATTTCGGCGCTGTCGTATCCGGTGCCGGCCCACGCCAATTCGCTCTGGTACACGCTGGGCGGCGTCACCTTCGTCGGTTTCGTAATCCTGATCCTGACCGGCATCTACCTGGCGCAGTTCTACCATCCGCACCCCGCCGAGGCGCGCGACAGCGTTCTCTACATCCAGGACGCGGCGCCGCTGGGCGACGTCATGCGTGGCATCCACGTCTGGTTGGCGAGCCTGGTGACGATCACCGCCTCCCTGCATCTGTTGCGGGTCTTCGCCACGGCCTCGTACAAGCGGCCGCGGGAACTCAACTGGCTCGTCGGCGTTGCGCTGCTGGCGGTGACGTTGGGCTTCGTCTTCACCGGCTCGGTGCTGCGCTGGGATCAGGAGGCGTGGGAGGCGCTCCAGCACAACACGGAAGCGGCGGCGCTGCTCGGCAACCTCGGAACCTGGTTCACGCCGGAGTTCGCGGAGAACGTCCCCATCCTGACCCGTCTCTACCTCACGCACATCAGCTTGCTGCCGGTGCTGCTGATCGTGTTGTTCGGTCTGCACTTCGGATTGATCAAGAAACACGGCATCTCGGCCCTGCCAGCCCAGGCGGATGCCGGAGAGGCCCCGGGCGGGATCTTGCCCAAAGAGAAGTTGGGCGCAAGCTACGCCGAGCACCTGCGCAAGATGGCCGGCTACGGACTCATCCTGCTCGGCGTGGCGGGCGTGCTGACCGTGCTCCTTCCGCCGGCGATCGGGGAGGCGGCCAACCCTAGCATGGAGATCACCAAACCGGCCTGGATGTTCTTTTGGCTCTACGCCTTCGAGGGGCCGTTCGGCGTGCGGGGCATCCTCTACGCCGGCGCCATTTTCTTCGCGCTGCTGGCTCTGGTTCCGTTCGTCGATCGCTCGCCCTGGCGCTCTCCCGCTCGGCGGCGCATCGCTCTGGCAGTCGCCGCGGCGGTGGTGCTGGCGATGATCGGGCTCTCCCTGTACGTCTGGTTGAGTCCGACCGAGGAGCACCTCGAGGAGGCCCGTCGCCTCCTGTTCAGGCTCTGACGAAACGGATCCCACGGTACGCGCGGCAGCATTTGGAGGTGCGCCACGATGACGCCGATGCTCTTTCGCTCACGCCGGCCAGCGACACACTGGGCTCCCATCGTCGGCCGGGGCTTCGCAATGGCCGCCGCGGCGCTGCTGGCGCTCGCCCCCTTACCGAGCCGCGGGCATGGGGGAGAGCTTGAACTGACTGTTTCCCCATCCGAGGTCGCCGCGGGCGACGAGGTGATCGTCTCCGGCGAGGGGTTTACGGCGAATGCCCCGCTGGAGATCCACCTGACGGGACCTAATGGCGACGCCCACTTCGAGAACGCGACGGCGGATGGCGAAGGCGCCTTCTCGCGGCCGGTGCGGATCCCGGGCGACATCGTGCCCGGTCTCTATCTCATCCGCGCCGAAGGCGCCGAGCAGGAGTCCTCGGCCGAGCTCACCGTGGGCGCCATGGCGGGCATGGCCGCGACGACCGCTGACGCGATCCCCGAGCGCGACCGGCCGCTCGCCTGGCAGGCGATTGCCGTCGCGCTCTTCCTCGGAGTCGGCGCCGTTGGCTTGCTGCTGGCGCGTTCGGCGCGCGTCGGGCCTCGGACGCGGCCAGCGTCCTGATCCGCCGGAGCGCCGCGGGCGCCGGCGGCAGTTGGGCCGCGCGGCGGCATGCGCTTTGCCGTCGGCGTCGGCTCGGGAGCGCTGCTCACCGCGGCCAGGGGCGAGCCATGTTCGACGCGATCATCATCGGCAGCGCGCAGGGCGGAAAGCCGCTAACCGTGCATTTGAGCGCGCAGGAAACGCAGGAATACGCCAAGGTTGCCCAATTCCTGCAGCGCCAGTGGCGGCAACTTGGCATTAATACGGTGGTTAATTTTTACAATAATGATGACATGCAGGGCTCGATTATAGCCAACCACGATTACGAGATTCTGCTTTACGGTATCAGTATCGGCGTCGATCCGGACGTTTATGCTTACTGGGGCAGCGCTCAGGCGAGTGTTGCGTCGCAGGGGCGCTTAAATCTCAGCGAATACAAGTCTCCCGTAGCAGACCAGGCTATTGAATCAGCCCGCACGCGCGCCGATGACGCGAACAGAGTAGTTAAATATAAAACTTTCCTCCAGGCCTGGGTAAACGATGCCCCCGCGCTGGCCCTCTACCAGCCTAACTATCTTTATGTTACACGCGGGACGGTCTATAACTACGACCGCAAGGCCATGAACTCCGCCGCGGATCGCTACTATAACGCCCATAACTGGATGATCCGCCAGCAACGACAGAAAATCTAAATCCGGCTAAAAAGCCGGATTCTGGTGGGCGCTGAGGGACTCGAACCCCCGACCCTCTCGGTGTAAACGAGATGCTCTAGCCAACTGAGCTAAGCGCCCTAATTTGTGGTGGGCGAGAGAGGACTTGAACCTCCAAGCCTTGCGGCACATGAA
>CALMZR010000320.1 GCA_937870845.1 uncultured Chloroflexota bacterium | reverse complement strand
ACGTTGGAGGTGGCTTGCGAGGCGGATTCGATGTCGGCGAAGGGGGCGAGCAAGACGAGGGTGGCCTCGGGTGTCGGAGTCAGGCGGACGAGCGCCTTGGTGACGATGCCGAGCATCCCTTCGGAGCCGACCATGGCCCCGGTCAGGTCGAAGCCGGAGACGCCGGGGGCGCGGCCGCCGGTCCAGATAATGCGGCCGTCGGGGAGGACGACTTCAAGGCCCAGGACGTGGTTGGTGGTGACGCCGTACTTGAGACAGTGCGGGCCGCCGGAGTTTTCGGCGACGTTGCCGCCGATGGTGCAGGCTTTCTGGCTGGAAGGGTCGGGGGCGAAGAAGAAGCCGTGGGGGAGGGTCTCTTCCGACAGCTCCAGATTGATGACGCCCGGCTCGACGAGGGCCGTGCGATCGTCTTTGTCGATCTCCAGGACGCGGTTCATACGGGTCAGGCTGACGATGACGCCGCCGTTCTGCGGCACGGCCCCGCCGGAGAGCCCGGTGCCGGCTCCGCGCGCCACGACCGGGAGTCCATGCTTGTTTGCCAGGAGCACGATCTCAGAAACCTGTTGTGGCGTCGTGGGCAGGGCGACCGCCGCCGGGGCCGCGGTCTCGACCGCGCCGTCGACGCTGCCATCGTACTCGTAGACGAGGAGGTCGGCAGGACGCGAGAAAACGGCGTCGGGGCCGACGATGCGCTCTAGGTCGGCCACCAGGGAATCGCGTTGGGTCATGGCGCTCATGGGTGTAGCGTACCTGAATCGGTCGGGCGAGCGTGGCTTGGAATGGTAGCGAAAAGCGCCAGCGTTTGGGGCCTTCGCATCCCGGTATCGGCGCGTGCCGATCGTGGCGTGACATACTCTCGTCATCGCCCCGAGCCTCACGGAACGCGAGGCGAAAGGAGCCACGTACTGATGTCAGATAGCGCCGCGCCGACTTACTGGATCGTCGTCGGGTCTCCGGAGAACTTCGCGCGCACGGCGGAGCATCACTTCACCGTGCAGGGGTTGAAGTCGCGCCATCGCAAGAAGGCCGAGCGAATGAAGCCCGGCGACAAGATCGTCTACTACCTGACGGGGCGCAAGGCGTTCGGGGGGATCGCGACCATCCAATCGCCCTATTACGAGAGCCACGAGCGGATCTGGGAGAGCGGCGACCCGAAAAAGGCGGCCGAGGACTATCCGTTCCGGGTCAACATCGCGCCCGATCTCGTGCTGCCGGTCGACGACGCGGTTCCGGCCGAGCCGATCGCGCGGCGGATGGCCTACGTCGCCAAGTGGCCGGAGGCGAACTGGACGCTGGCGTTCCAGGGCAACGTGCACGAGATTGGGGAAGCTGACTACCGGCTGATTCGGGAAGGGATCGAGGCGGCCGCGCCCGTGGGAGCCGGTGTTTCCTGAGGACGATGGAGGCTTCCCACCTGCCGACGAGCGGCAGTACCGGGTGCATCTCTGCTTCGGGCCGAACTGCACGGGGCGAGGGAGTCCTGCGCTGTTGCCGGTGTTGGAGCAGGCTGTCGCCGAGGCGGGGCTTGCCGACCGGGTGGAGATACTGGCGACGACGTGCCGCAATCGCTGCGATTACGGTCCATCGCTGAACGTCTATCCGGGACCGGTGTTCTACAACGAGGTGGATCCCGGGGCGATCCGGGAGATCGTGGAGCGCCACTTGAAATGCGGCGAGATCGTCGACCGCTGGCTGTTTCGACCGAAGCTGGAGGGTACGCGGCGGCGATGAACGGGCGCCCTGCTTCATGGAGTCAAAGCGTGGAAACGGCAGGCCGCTCATGGCGGTGACGGTGACCCATATGCCGGGGACCACGTACCAGACGCGGATAGACACAGGCGACCAGGCGTTCATCGGGGACGAGCCGGAGTCGTCAGGCGGGGACGGGCTCGGCCCCGATCCGTACGATTTCCTGCTGGCCGCGTTGGGCCATTGCACGGTGCTGACGATCCTGCTCTACGCGCGGCGGAAGGGCTGGCCGGTGGAGGGAGTGTCGGCGCGGGCCAGCCACGAGCGGCTTGTCGTGGAAGAGGAGACGGACGGCGAGGTGGTGCGGCGGAAAGTCGAGCGGATTTTGCAGGAGATCACGCTGCAAGGGCCGTTGGACGAGGGGCAGCGGGCGCGGCTGCTGGAGATCGCGGGCAAGTGCCCGGTACATCGGACGATCACGGGGGAGTTGGAGGTCGTCGATGTGGAGGCTCCGGTGGCTAGCGTGGAGCCGTAGTGGCGGGCGCCGAGATTCCTCGCTTCGCTCGGAATGACACCCTGCCTCGGAATAGAACGGTTGGCGGCCGGTGCAAGCAAAACGCCCTCGGGGTCCAAACCCCGAGGGCGTTGCGTTGGGTGGAGATGGGGGGAGTCGAACCCCCGTCCAGAACCGCCGGTCGGCAGCATCCTACGTGCGTAGTCGGGATTCTGTGTGCTGCATCAGGCTCCTCCCGACGGGATCCCGGTGCAGTGAGCCGAACTGGCTTAGGCGATCGCGCTTCGGCGGACTAGATCGCCGCATCCTTCCTGGGTGACGCCTGATTCCGGTCCCGGAAGGCGGAGGACCGGGCAGACGCGCTACCTAGAGGTCAGTGACTTAGGCAGCGTATGCGAGCTGAGAGTCCGCATTTCTGTGGTTGCCCGTTTTTACGAAGTGCATCGGGCGCTTCGGCACGCACCTACCTGACGTACGACCCTGTCGAAACCAAACATCCCCAAGCGGGAGAAAATATACCATAACGGCCTGCTATTCTGCCAGTCGGTCGCTCGGTCGCCGCGGAGGCCCCGACATCCTCAGCCCTTCTCCCTGCTGCGCGGGCGGCAGCGAGGCTGTCCGTCGGGAAGGCCGGCAGCGGCATCACCTTGGCGCTCGTGCGTCTACGAAACAGCGCCGTGCCGCACGGCTCCGCTCGAGCCGGGTGGCACGCCTCCCCGGAAGTTCAGGAAGTTCAGGAAGTTCGCGGCGGGCCCGCCGGGGGCGTCACCGCCTGGACCCCCGAATGCCTCCACGATATGCCTGGAATGGCGCCAAGCGAGAGGAACTGGTGTGAGTGCGCACAGGGCGCGGTACCATCCGTCGCATGACGCCATCGCTTGCCGCCCGATCCGCCGCAACGCCGCTCGGCGCCTGGTTTCTGGCCGCTCGACCGAAAACGCTGCCAGCGGCGGTGTCGCCGGTGGTGGTCGGGTGCGCGGTCGCCTGGTCGGAGGGCGGGTTTCACGTGGTGTCGGCGGTAGCGGCGTTCGCCGTGGCGCTGCTCCTCCAGATCGGTGCGAACCTCGCGAACGACGTCGCCGATTTTCGGCGCGGGGCGGATACGGCCGAACGGCTGGGGCCGGTGCGGGTGACGCAGAGCGGGCTCATTCGCCCGGAGCGAGTGGCGATGGCGACCGCGGTGGTGCTCGTTCTCGCCGCGGTTCCGGGCTTGTATCTCGTCTGGCGGGGAGGATGGGTCCTGGCTGGGCTGGGGCTGCTGGCGATGCTCGCCGCAGTGGCCTACACGGCGGGGCCGAAGCCGTTCGGGTACCTGGGGTTGGGCGAGGTGTTCGTGTTTCTCTTTTTCGGGCCGGTGGCGGTGATTGGGACGACGTACGTCATGACCGGGAGTGTGTCGCCATTGGCGATTCTCGCGTCGTTGCCGATGGGGAGTCTGATCACGGCGATTCTCGTGGTCAACAACTTGCGCGACATCGATACCGACCGGGCGGCAGGCAAGCGGACGCTCGCCGTGCGCATTGGGCGGGAGGCGACCCGTCGCGAGTACGCCATTTTGCTCGCGGCGGCCTATGCCGCGCCGCTGGCGATGATCGTGGTTGGAGTCGCCCAGCTCTGGGTGCTGCTGGCATGGGCTACGGCGCCGCTCGCTGTCGTGTTGGTTCGGCAGGTCTGGACGGCGACCGAACGCGCGCTCAATCCGGTGCTGGGGGGGACCGCCCGGCTCTGCCTGTGGTTCGCGGTGGCGCTGAGCGCGGGGATCGTGGTGTGACGCCGGGTAGGGAGAGTCTCGGCAGGGGAGCGATCCGGGCCGGGGACGACGTGCGCGCCATGTTCGACCGCATCGTGCCGCGCTACGACCTGATGAATCGGGTGATGACCGGGGGCCGCGATGTCGCCTGGCGCCGATTGGCGGTGCGGGAGGCGCTGCGGGGGCGCGACCCGGCGGCGATGCGCGCGCTCGACATCGCCACGGGGACCGGGGACCTCGCCATGGCGCTGCGCGACGCGGGCGTGAGAGAGGTCGTGGGACTCGATTTTTCGGCGCCGATGCTGGAGGAGGCGCGGCGCAAGGACGCCGCACGGCCAGGCGGGGAGCGCGTCGCATGGATCGAGGGCGACGCGATGGCGCTTCCGTTCCCGGAAGCTTCGTTCGATGCGGTCACGGTCGGGTTTGGGCTGCGCAACATGCCGAGCTACCTCGGGGCTCTAGGGGAGATGACGCGTGTGCTCCGGCCCGGCGGGACGCTGGTTTGCCTGGAAACGACGCCGCTGACCATTCCGCTGCTGCGGCGGCTGTTTGCCTTGTACTTCTCCCGCGTGGTGCCTCTGATCGGCGGCGTCCTGAGCGGCGACCGCGACGCCTACGCCTATCTGCCGGCGTCGGCGGCTGCCTTTCCGGATGCGGACGCGCTCGGGAGGATGATGCTGGAGGCTGGATTCGCGAGGGTGCGGTACCTGCGGCTTGGCGCCGGGACGGTCGCCTTGCACGTGGCGACCACGCCTACGGCCGGTTGACGGTCGCGTAGCTCCGCCAGGGGAGCACGACGCGTTCCACCAAGCCGACGAGGGCGAAGAGCCCGGTCCCCATGATTGAAAGCAGCACGATGGCCGCGACGAGGCGGGGCGTCTCGAACTGGGCGATGGAGCGCGTCATCAGGTAGCCCAGGCCGGCTCGCGCGCCGACGAGCTCCCCGAAGACGGCGCCGATGACGCTGATGGCGACGGCGATGCGCGCCCCGGCGAAGATGTACGGCAGGCTGGAAGGAAACTCGGCCAGTCGAAAGACGGTCCCCGGCGAGGCCCCGAACGAGCGGAGGAGGTTTACCACGTCCTGGTCGGTCGAGCGGAGGCCTTCGACGGTGCTGACGGCAAGGGGGAAGAAGCCGATGAGCGCGGTGACGAGGATCTTCGGCCAGATGGTCGGGCCGAACCAGACGAGGAGCAATGGGGCGAGAGCGGGGATGGGGATGGTTTGACTCGCGATGATGAGGGGGTAGAGCACGCGCTCCAGCGTTTGAGAGCGGAAGACGCCGATGCCGAGGCCGATGCCGGTGAGGAGGGCCAAGGTAAACCCGGCCAGGACTTCGGAGAGGGTGACGAGCGCGTTTGGCCAGAGGATCGCCCAGTCGGTGATGAAAGCGAGGACCACGTCGCCCGGGGCGGGGAGGAGCCAGCGGGGGGTTCCGCTGAGGCGCACGGCCAGTTGCCAGACGAGCAGGAGCACGGCCGTGAGGAGTATGGGCGGGAGCCAGCGAGGAGGCTGCCGTTGTCTGTTCATGGGGCGGGGTCGTCCAGAACTCCGAGCGCCGTGAGAAGGGCAGCCCGGTCGCGGACGAACTCCGGAGAGGCGAGCATGGCGCGCGTTCGTGGCCGGGGGAGTGAGACCGTCAGCTCGTGGGCGAGGCGCCCGGGTCTCGGCGTCAGCACGAGCACGCGATCGGCGAGAAAGACGGCTTCTTCGACATCGTGCGTGACCAGGAGGACGGAGGATCGCTCCTGCTCCCACAGGGCGGCGAGCCAGGCTTGCAGCTCGGCGCGGGTGAGGGCGTCGAGGGCGCCGAACGGCTCGTCGAGGAGCATCAGGTTCTTGTGGGGGAGGAGGGTGCGCAGGAAGGCGGCGCGCTGGCGCATGCCTCCCGAAAGCTGGGCCGGGTAGACGGCGTCGAATCCCTCCAGGCCGAAGCGCCAGAGCTCGGCGCGGGCTCGCCGCTCGGCCTCGTCGCGGCGGGTCCCCGCGGCTTCGAGACCAAGACCGGCGTTGCCGACGGTGGTGCGCCAGGGGAGGAGGAGGTCGCGCTGCTGCATGTAGGCGGAGCGGCCGAGGCGCTGGGCGGCGGTGGTGGCTTCGCCGTCAAGCAGGACATCGCCGCTGTCGGGGGTGAGCAGCCCGGAGACGATGTCGAGCAATGTGCTCTTGCCGGAGCCCGAGGGGCCGACGAGCGCGACGAACTCGCCGACGCCGACCGTGAGGGTCAGCCCGTCGAGGGCGGTCAGGCGGTGGTCGCCTTCTTCGTAGGTGGAAATGATGTCGCGGATTTCCAGGCGCGATGGGAGCGCCGCCCGGAAAGTAGGAGACGCCGTTTGTGGCGACGACAAACCCTCACCCCCCTACCCCCCTCTCCCACTGCGGTGAGAGAGGGGGGCTGCGGCAAGGTCGGCGGCGACGAGGGTGGCGATGCGATCGCCGAGGCGGACGCTGTAGTTGGTGCCGCGGTCTTCGGGGTAGATCTGGGTGGTGTTGGCGAGGTAGAGGCCGGGGAGGCCGGTGCGGTGGTCGGGGATGCGCTCGCCATAGTCGAGGGGGATGATGGGCTGCGCGGAGCGCTCACGGAAGACCCAGGCGCGCTCGATCCAGGAGCGGTCGAAGGCGGGGTTGATGCGGCGCAAGAAAGGGATGTAGGTCTCGATCAGCTCATCGTCGGGCATCGTGAAGTAGGGGTGGTCGGGTTCGAGGTACTTGGAGAGGTAGACGAAACGCTTGCCGCCGTACGCGGCCGGGGAGATGAAGTTGGTCTGCTCGATGACGCCGGTGAAGGGGAGGTCGTCGTCGGCGATGTTGAGCCAGTAGATGTTCGAGAGGGGGCGGCTGAGTTGAAGCAAGGCGACAATCGCGCCTTCGTACTCCAGGCCACCGAGTTTCTGCCGATATGGCTCAGGTAGTTCAGGCGCCAATCGGGCCAGCACCGGAGATGGAGTCGTGACTATGACCACATCGACCGGGACGGTCTCGTCGTCGAGGACGACGTCCCAACCGCCACCCATTCGGGATCGCAGCTCGTTCGGCCCAGCTCCGACACATAGAGCCGCGCCTGCATCGCGGGCCGCGTTCGCCAAAGCGTCGATGAGGGTGTTGAAGCTGCCCTTGAAATACCCGAGCCGTTCGCCTTCCAGGGGCGAGCGGCGGGAGGTGGTGCGCAGCCAGATCTTGCCCCAGAACCAGACCATGGCCACCTGGTCGTGGTAACGGCCGAACTTGGCGCGGAGCTGGGCGCCGAAGGTTCGGTTGTAGGCGCGTGTGCCGAGGGCGCGGCGTAGCCACTCGGCGGCGGTGACGCGCTCGAAGCGTTTCCAGTTGCGCACGCGTTGCAGGTAGGCGGTGACGAGGCCGATGCGGATGCGGTCGTGGAGGGGCAGGAAGCCGAGGCGGAGGAGGTCGAGGGCGCCGTTGAGGGGCCAGATGCGGCCGTCGGCGAAGTAGCCGACGTTGGAGGGGAGCCAGACGAGCCGATCGCCGATGCCGATCTCTTCGGCGAGGGCGATGATGTCGCGGTCGCTCTGGAAGAGGTGGTGGTAGAACCGCTCGATGGCGGTCCCCGCCACTGGAAAGGCGTTCGCCTGCCCGCCGAGCTTCTCCCCGCGCTCCCAGAGCGTGACGCGGAAGCCGCGCCTGGCCAGGCGGTAGGCGGCGGTCAGCCCGGTGATGCCGCCGCCGATGACGGCGATGTGCGGGACGGCGAGCCGGCCAGACGGCGAGCCGGCCAGTAAAGCTTCGGTTAGGGATGCGTGCTGCTGCTCGCCAGGCGCAACCGCTACCCGCGAAGCTTCACCCGTTTCACGACTCACCAACTTGCCGTCTTGCCGTCTTGCCGTCTTGCCGACTCCGTCAGATGAATAGCGGCGCCATGACCAGGGTGATCGTCGCCATCAGCTTGATGAGGACGTGGATGGAGGGGCCGGCGGTGTCCTTCCAGGGGTCGCCGACGGTGTCGCCGACGACGGAAGCGGCGTGCTCGGCGGTCCCCTTGCCGAGGACGGCGCCGGCGGCATCCTTCAGCTCGCCGGCTTCGATCATCTTCTTGGCGTTGTCCCAGGCGCCGCCGCCGTTGTTGAGGACGTTGGCGACGAGGACGCCGGCGATGGTGCCGATCATCAGCATGCCGGCGGCCCCTTCCCAGCGCAGGAAGAGGCCGACCAGGATCGGCACGGCGACGGCGAGCAGGCCCGGCGCGATCATCTCGCGCAGCGAGGCGCGCACGGCGATGTCGACGCAGGAGGTGTAGTCCGGCGTCGACGTGCCGGCCATGATGCCGGGGTCGTTGCGGAACTGGCGGCGGACTTCCTCGATCATGGCCGAGGCGGCGCGGCCGACGGCGCGCATTGCCAGCGAGGCGAAGACGAAGACGAGCGCGGCGCCGATGAGGCCGCCGACGAAGACACGGGGGTTGGCGAGGTTGACGACGCTGGTGTCGATCGTCCCGCCGCTGAAGCGGGCGACCTCCTGCAGGTAGGCGGAGAAGAGGAGGAAAGCGGCCAGGGCGGCGGTGCCGATGGCGTAGCCCTTGGTGAGGGCCTTGGTGGTGTTGCCGGCGGAGTCGAGGGCGTCGGTGGTGTCGCGGACGCTTTCGGGCTGGTCGCTCATCTCGACGATGCCGCCGGCGTTGTCGGTGATGGGGCCGAAGGTGTCCATGGCCAGGATGTAGGCGGCGGACATGAGCATGCCCATGGTGGCGACGGCGGTGCCGTAAATGCCGGCGGAGTTGAAGAAGCCGACGCCGTCGAAAGCTCCTTGCACCTGGTTGCCCATGAAGTAGGAGGAGAGGAGCGCGATGGCGATGACGACGGCGGCCGCGCCGGTGGTCTCGAAGCCGACGGAGATGCCGGAGATGATGTTGGTGGCCGGGCCGGTGCGGGAGGCCTCCATGATCTCCTTGACCGGGCGGTAGCGGCCGCTGGTGTAGTACTGGGTGATCCAGACGAAGACGAACGACGTGACGATGCCGATCAGGCCGCAGACGAGATACTCGATGCGGCCGAAGGGGAGCATCCAGAACGTGGCGATGACGAGACCGACAACGGCGAACGCCGCCGTGACGTAGAAGCCCTTGTTCAACTCGTCCATGGGGTCGGCGGGGGTGGCGGCGGGCCGCACGGAGAGGATGCCGATCATGGAGGCGATGGCCCCGAAAGCGCCGAGGACGAGGGGGAAGAAGACGTAGGCGAGCCCCTGGGCGTTCCCGGAGCCGACGACGACGGTGAAGAGGGTGGCGCCCAGGATCATGGCGCCGATGATCTCGGCGACGGAGGACTCGAAGATGTCGGCGCCGCGGCCGGCGCAGTCGCCGACGTTGTCGCCGACGAGGTCGGCGATGACGGCCGGGTTGCGCGGGTCGTCCTCGGGGATGCCGGCTTCGACCTTGCCGACGAGGTCGGCGCCGACGTCGGCGGCCTTGGTGTAGATGCCGCCGCCGAGCTGGGCGAAGAGGGCGACGAACGAGGCGCCGAAGGCGAAGCCGACGATCCAGAATGGCGTTTCGGCCTCAGCCGGCAACACGCCCTGGACGAAGGGGTAGACGACCCAGTAGACGATGAGGACACCGAGGAGGCCGAGGGCGACGACGAGGAAGCCGGAGACGGCGCCGCCGCGCAGGGCGACGGTGAGCGCCTCGCCCAGGCTGCGCCGGGCCGCCGAGGCGGTGCGGCTGTTGGAGCGCACGGCGATGTACATGCCGATGTAGCCGGAGATGCCGGAGAGGAGCGCGCCGAAGAGGAACGCCAGGGAGGTAATGACGCCGCGCTCGACTTTGTGGTCCGTCTCGAAGATGCCGACGACGGCGCCGATGACGACGGCGACGAGGATGGCCAGCATGGCGATAGTGGAGTACTGCCGCTTCAGGAAGGCCACCGCGCCGATGTAGATGCGATTGGCGATGTCCTGCATCGCGGGGGTACCGGAGTCCCGAGAGAGGATGTCCCTGGCGAGCCAGAACGCGAACAGAATGGCTGCCACGCCGCACACGACCACTGGCAGCGAATAGAGCTCCCGAGGCGCCAAATCCCCCTCCTCCATCGTCGCCCGCGTTTTCGCAGAGCGAACTCTCCCCGACCCGCTGGGCTTCCCGGCGAGGCGCGCCCCGGCGGCAGCCACGCCCAGCCCGCGCGGCCACGGCAGCCCTGGAGATTCACGCGAAGGGCGAGTCTACCACTAGCCGTGAGCTATCAGCTATCAGTTATCGGCTATCGGCTATCGGCTCAGCCCGCCGCGCAACTACGTTGAACGTTGCGCGCCAACGACTGATAGCCGATAGCCGATAGCTCCTACGCGCTGGGCATCGCGGCGTCCGGCTCTGAGCGGCGGAAGCGCCCGAAGAGGCGTTGGATTTCGCCGTTTTCCCAGGCGACGAGGAGCTGGCTGGCGTTGAAGATGGAGGAGTAGGTGCCGCTGATGATGCCGATGAGGAGGGCGAGGACGAAGTTGCGGGTGGAGCCGCCGCCGAAGAGGACGAGAGCGAGCAGGGTGAAGATGACGGTGAGGGAGGTGTTGAGGGAGCGGACGATGGTTTGGGCGAGCGAGTAGTCGACGATGTCTTCGAAGGAGTCGTCCGGGAGTTTGGCCTGGTTCTCGCGGATGCGGTCGAAGACGACGATGGTGTCGTGGACGCTGAAGCCGATGATCGTGAGCAGCGCGGTGATGAAGAGGGCGTCGATCTGGACGTTGAAGAGGAGGCCGAGGATAGAAAAAATGCCGACGACGATGAGGACGTCGTGCAGCATGGCGACGAGGGCCGAGCCGCCGTAAAGGAGCGGCCGCTGGGTGTTGCGGAAGGCGTAGGCCATGTAGAGCAGGATGCCGATGGAGGCGAGGGCCACCGCGATGATGGCTCGGTTGCGGATCTGGGTTGAGACGGCGCCGCCGACGGTGGAGTACTCCAACTCGGTGTACGGCCCGATCTGGGCTTGGAGCGCCGCGGCCAGCTCCGCTTTCCGTTCGGAGCCTTCGGGGACTTCCGGCATGCGGATGAGGAACGTCTCGTCGGCGGCGGGTCCGGAGCGTTGGACGATGGCGGTGTCGACGCCCGCGCCGAGCAGCGCCGATTCGATCGCGGCGGCCTCGGCGGGTTGGGAGAAGCGCACCTCCCAGAGGGTGCCGCCGGTGAAGTCGATGCCGAGCTTGAGCCCGGAGAAGACGATGGAGACGAGCCCTGGGATGATGATCAGGAGCGAGATGAGGAACCAGAGCTTGCGTTTGCTGGCGAGTTTGGTCACAGCAGTCTCGCTCCTCCGTTGGCGTGGGCGCCCCGCGTCATGCTGAAGCATCTCGGCTCAATGGGACGATCGTTTGGCAGCGCCGAGATTTTTCGCCCTTGGGACTCAGAATGACACAAAATGGGTTCCGAATGACACACCATGGACTGCCGCTCATGGCCCGGTCAGTCGGCCGCGGGGGTGCGCGCCGCTTCGGGGAGGGGGCCGGCGCCGAACCACCAGCGGTCGCCGGAGAGTCCGGTTGCGACGAGCACGCGAAGCAGGGTGCGGGTGACGGTGATGGCGGTGAACATGCTGATGACGACGCCGATGAAGAGGGTCAGGGCGAAGCCGGTGATGATGGAGGTGCCGGTGTAGTCGCCGAAGAGGTAGAGGATGATGGTGGTGATCATGGTGGTGACGTTGGAGTCCCGGATCGACGGCCACGCGTGGTTGAAGCCGGATTCGATGGCCAGCGGCAAGGGCCGGCCCATGTGCAGCTCTTCCTTGACGCGGGCGAAGATGAGGACGTTGGCGTCGACGGCCATGCCGATGGAGAGGATGAAGCCGGCGATCCCGGCCAAGGTCAAGGTGACGGGCACGATCTTGAAGATGGCGAAGACGATGGCAGTGTAGATCAGCAGGGCAATCACCGAGACGATCCCCGGCACCCGATAGAAGAGGATCATGAAGAGGCCGACGATGCCGAGCCCGATGATGCCGGCGACGAGGCTGCGATCGATCGAATCCTGGCCGAGAGTGGGGCCGACGGTGCGGCTCTGCACGATCTCCAGGGGGACGCTGAGGGCGCCGGCCTTGAGCTGGATGACCAGGTCATTGACCTCGCTCGGGGGGACGCCCTCAATGATGCCCTGGCCGGAGATGGCGCCGTTGATGACTGGTGAGGAGATGACGGTCTTGTCGATGACGATCGACATCGGTTGGCCGAGGTTGCGGCTGGTGTACTCGAAGAAGCGGGCGGAGGCGTCGCCTTGCAGCTCGAAACCGACGACCTGGCCGAGCCCGGTGTTGCCCGTGGTGACGTAGGCGTCGCGCAGGTCGTCGCCGCTGACGATGGTTTCATAGACCGGGCCGACGGGGTCAGGGATGCCGGCGACGGGGGTGGCCGAAACGGGCGTGGCCGAGACGGGCGTGCCTACCGGCGTCGCTTCGGACGTGGCCGCCGCCTCGGCGCCGAGCGCCTGCTCCGCGGGGCCGAGCGAGGTGTTGACGATGGTTCCCGGGGCCAAATACTGCCCCTGGGGGTCAATGATCTCGAGCAGCGCGGTCTGCTGCAGGATGGAGACGGCTTCCTCCGGATCGTCGACGCCCGGCAGCTCGACGATGATCTGGTCGTCGCCGCGGGTCTGGATGAACGGTTCGCTGACGCCGAGGGCGTTGACGCGGCGCTCGATGGTCTGGCGCGTGCCATCGAGGGCCGCGGCGTCGAGGGTTCGACCAATGACCGGTTGCGCCTGCATGACGACCTGGAGACCGCCCTGCAGATCGAGCCCCTGCCGGACGGGATGCGCGGCGCGGAACCCTCCGACGTCGTAGGCGGAACCGGGCAGCGACACCCAGCCGGCGAAGAGGGCAAGGACGATGATGAACGCCAGTGTCAACCAGGTTCGGGTTGGCAATCGTCGGTCTCCTGCAGGGTGTCGGGGGCTCAGGGTGACAGGGTGACAGGGTAATGCAGATTGGCCGCAAGGCGTACCCTCACATTTTGGACTGTTCGCCTGCGGCGTCCAAGACCTGTCACCCTGTCACCCTAGCACCCTGACACCCTCGTCTACCAGATGCGCACCCGCTCCGACGGCGCGAGGTACATGGGGTCGCCTTCGATGATGCCGAAGGCGTCGTAGAAATCGTCGGTGTTGCGCAGGGGCTGGGTGGCGCGCACGGCGGGCGGGGCGTGGACGCCGCTGCGGATGCGCGTGATCAGTGCCTCGTCGCGGAACTCGCCGCGCCAGACGGTGGCCGCGGCGATGAAGAAGCGTTGCTCGGGCGTCAGCTCGGCGGCATCGGCGGCGATGAGCGCCGTTCCGTCCGCGGCCGGCGTCCCGCCATCGCCCTGCTCTGCCAGAAGGCTCTGGAGCGCGTCGTACGCCGTCTCGACGCCGCCGAGGTCGGCGACGTTTTCGGTGACGGTGATCTGCCCATTGACGAAGAGGCCGGGCAGAACCTCGATGGCGTCGTACTGCTGGACCAGGTCCTGGTTGAGGGCCTCGAAGCGGGCGCGGTCTTCGGGGGTCCACCACTCTTCGAGGTTGCCGTTCTCGTCGAAGCGGGAGCCTTGCAGGTCGAAACCGTGGGTGATCTCGTGGCCGATGATGAAGCCGATGGCCCCGTAGTTGGAGGCGGGATCGGCGCGGTAGTCGAAGAAGGGCGATTGCAGGATGGCGGCGGGGAAAACGATTTCATTGTTGAGGGGGTTGTAGTAGGCGTTGGCGGTCTGCGCGTTCATGCCCCACTCTTCGCGGTCGACCGGCTGGCCGGCTTCGGCGAGGGATTCACGCAAGGAGGCGTTGGCGGCGCTGAGGACCGATTCGGCGTAGGACTCGCCGATTTCGACCTCATCGTAGGTCTCCCACTCGTCGGGGTAGCCGACTTTCACGCGCAGCGTGGCGAGCTTGGCGAGCGCCTTCTCGCGGGTCTCCGGGGTCATCCACTCATTGCGCTCGAGGCGTTCCCCGAAGGCGGCGATGATGCGCGCGACGAGGGCTTCCATTTCCGCTTTGGCCTCGGGCGGGAAGTGCTCGGCGACGTAGAGCTTGCCGAGTGCGTCGCCCATGAGCCCGCTCGTCTGGCTGAGTGACCGCTCCTCGACCGGGGGCATGACCTGCGCCCCGCCGAGCGACTGGAGGAAGGTGAAGGCGGTCTCCTCCAGCTCCAGGTCGAGGTTGTTGTAGAAGTTCCAGAAGAGCTGCACGCGCAGATAATCGCGCAGGGTTTCGATCGGGGTCTGCTCCAGGATGGCGGCGAGCGCGTCGAGATAGCCGATCTGGGTGGCGATGAGGCGGTCGGTATCGGCGATGTCGAGCGCTTCCAGGTAGGCGCGCCAGTCCATGCCGGGGTAGCGCCCAGCAAGCTCGTCGACGGTCAGCGGGTTGTAGGAGAGCTCGGGGTTCTGCTCTTCCTCGCGGGTGAGGGTGGTGGCGGCGAGGGCGGCTTCGAGGTCGTAGACGGCCTGGGCGGCGGCCTGGGCGTCTTCGGGGTCGCGGTCGAGGCGCTCGAGCATGCGCGCGTTGGTCGCGACGTAGGCGTCGCGAACGGCCTCGTTGCCCTCTTCGAGGTAGTAGTCGCGGTTGGGAAGGCCGAGCCAGGGACCGCCGAGGTAGACGGCGTTCATGCCGCTGTCGCGTAAATCGGGCGAGACGCCGATGGGGAGGGAGCCGCCAAGGCCGGAGAACATGGCGCCTTGCTGGAACTCGTGATAGCCGGCCAGGTCGCTGATGGCGTCGATCTCGGCCAGGATCGGCTCGATGGGGCTGAGGCCGGCGGCGTTGCGGGCGTCGATGTCGATGCCCTGCTGCCACATGCGCACGGCCTTGGCTTCGTCGGCGCCGTCGGCCAGGGCGCGCTCGCCGCTGACGGCCTCGTCGAGGATGGCGAGCAACTGTTCCAGGGTGATGTCGTAGAGCTCGGTGAACGTGCCGTAGGAGGACTTGTCGTCGGGGATCTCGGTGCGCTCCAGCCAACCGCCGTTGGCGAAGCGGTAGAAGTCCTCACGGGGGCTGACGGCGAAGTCCATGTTGGCGGGGTCGATGCCGTAGGCGGGGTTCTGGGCCACAGCCACGGCTGGCGCGGTCAGCATAAGGACGGCCATGATGGCCGGCCAGAGCGCTCTGAGCATGTCCGAAACTCCGATCAGGGGGCAGGAAGCCCGGTGAGACACGGGATTCCCGGTGGAGGGGCGGAACTCTCCGGGGGCGCCGCCTGGCGCAATGGGGGTGGTTATAGCACAACGAGACTGGCCGACCTGGGGAGATGGGGATCACAGGCAGCGCGTCATCCTCGCGGGGGGCGCGGCATGCCGTGCCCCTACGGACGGCGAGCCGTGACGTGGCCGTTGCCCCGCAACGACAGGCACGGTAGTTGACGGCGCCAGTGAAGGACGGCAGGATCACACACGAAAGATCCAAGAATGCGAGAGGAGCCTTCGATGCTCGAAACCCGTGATGGGATCGCGGCCAGCGACCTGACCGCGCTGGCGATGGCGCACTGCGTCTTTCCGCTGGCGGTGGCGGAGGAGGTGCGTCGCGACGGGCCGATTGTCTACACGAAGGGCGACGGGGTGCGATTGACCGGGCTCGATGGCCGGGAGTACCTCGACATGATGAGCTCGCACACGCGGGCGAACTCGCTGGGGTATGGCAACGCGGAGATTGCCGGGGCCGTGGCCAGGCAGCTCGAGCAGCTCCACTACGTGGGGACGGTCAACAACCTGGCCCCGCCGACGATTCAGCTCGCGGCGAAGATCGCCGAGCTGGCACCGGAGGGGCTGACGAAGGTGATGTTCGTCACCGGCGGCTCGGAGGCGGTGGAGGCGGCGATCAAGCTGGCCAAGCAGTACCACGCGCATACGGGCAAGCCGCGGGCGAACAAGATCATCTCCCGCTGGAACGCCTACCACGGGGCGACGATGGGGGCGATCGGGGCGACGGACTGGCTGGGTACGCGCCACATCTCGGAGCCGGGCGTGCCGGGCTACTCGCTGATCCCCGGTCCGAGCCGCTACCGGAATCCGTTCGGTATGGAGGAGGAGGCGTACTTCGTCTTCTGCGCCGACTACCTGGAGCGGCAGATCGAGCACGAGGGGCCGGAGAACGTGGCGGCCTTCATCGCCGAGCCGATCATGCAGGCGCACGGGGTGCAGACCTGCTCGGCGGAGTATTTCGGCCGCGTGCGGGAGATTTGCGGCCGATACGACGTGCTGCTGATTGTTGATGAGGTGATCACCGGGTTCGGGCGCACGGGGGCGTGGTTCGCCAGCGAGCACTACGGGATCACGCCGGACATCATGACGATGGCCAAGGCGATGACGGCGGGATACGCGCCGATGGGGGCGGTGATCGCCCGCCCGGACCTGATCGATGCACTCCCCGTCTTCCGTCACGTTCACACGTTCAGTGGGCATGCGGGGGCGGCGGCCGCGGCGAACACGGTGATCGCCATCAAGGAGCGGGACAATCTCATCGCCAAGGCGCGAGACGACGGGGAGTACATGCTCGACGCTCTGCAGGAGTACCTCGATCCGCATCCGATCGTGGGGCAGGTGCGAGGCAAGGGGATGTGGCTGGCGGTCGATTTCGCGCGGGACAAGGAGACGCGCGCGCCGTTCGAGGACGATACGGTGCGCGCCGTGGTGCGCCGCATGTACGAGCACGGGGTGATCGCCAGTCCAATCGGGACGGCGTTCGAGATGGCCCCGCCACTGATCTCGTCGCGGGCCGATCTGGATGAGGCGGTACGGATTGCGGCGCAATCGATTGATGAGGTGGCGAGGGAGCGGCAGCTCGTTTGAGGGTGACAGGGTGGTCGGGTGTTGAGGTGACGGGGGCGTTGCGCCTATCGCCCAGTCACCCTGAGACCCTGTCACCCCTATAGAGGCCGTGGTCCGCGATGTACCGCTCGACATCCTCCGGCACGAGGCCGGTGATGGGCTGGCCGGCGCGGACGCGCTCCCGGATGTCGGATGAGGAGTAGGGGACTTCGACGGTGGGGATGATGTGGACGCGGCCGTCGAAGCCCGGGATCGTGGCGGCCAGAGACTCAAGGTCGGCCTCGATGCCGGGGCGGCCGGCGACGGCGAGCTCGGCGAGGCGGAGGATGCGCGCGGGGTCGCGCCAGTTGGGGAGGTCGCGCAGGGAGTCTTCGCCCATGAGGAAGACGAGCGTGACGGGGGCGAATTGTTGGTTCAGGATCTCGAGGAGGTCTGCGGTGTAGGAGGGGCCGGCGCGTTCGATGTCGATGGCGCTGATGTCGTCGGTGGGCGAGCCGCTCAGGGCGAGCTCGAGCATGGCGAGGCGGTCTTGGTCGCTGCTGACGATCTGGCCGGCCTTGTGCGGGGGGCGGCCGGCCGGGACCCAGACGATGGCGTCGAGGCCGAGGGCCTGCCGCAGCTCGCGGGCGATGTGGAGGTGGCCGTTGTGGACCGGGTCGAAGGTGCCGCCCAGGACGCCGATGCGACGTGGCTGCCGTGGGCCGCTCACGAGGCCGCGGCCGCGGACGCTGTCGAGATGGTCGCCTCCGGAAAGAGCGCGCGAAGCCGGGCGATGACGGCAGCCTCGACCCGTTGCCCAAGGTCGTGCTCGACCGTTATCTGAATATCCGTGCCGTCAGGCGTGGCCTGGATGATGGAGACGGTCGGCGCTCGATGGGAAAGATGCGGCGTTCCTCTGAGGGCATCAACCACAGCGGTTGGAATTTCGGTGACGGGCTCGGTAATGCCGCGCACCGAGAACCGCTGACGGTCGAATGTGCCGGTGGTGGCGTTCTCGATGGTGCTGGAGAAGACGACGGTGTTCGGCACGACGATGCGCTCTCCGTCCATGGCGCGCAGTGTAGTGAGGCGGACGCCGACGTCCTCGACGCGGCCCTCGGCGGCTCCAATGCGGACCTTGTCGCCGATGCGGAAGGGGCGCTCGACGAGGATGTAGACGCCGTTGACGAAGCTGCGGCCGACGTCCTGCAGCGCGAGGCTGATGCCGAAGGTGGCGGCGCCGAGGAGGGCGGCGATGGCGGTCCAGGTGGCGCCCAGGACGGCGAGGATGACGGTGACGCCGAGCGTGTAGATGCCGAGCGCGGCGGCGCGGCTGGCCAGGGCGGCGACCTCGGCGCAGATGCGGCCAGCCTTGGCGGCGCGCATGATGAAGCCGCTCACCCAATGGGCGATGAGCAGGGTCAGGACGACGACGAAAAGTATCTGAATGGCTCGCGAGACGGTGCTGACGGCGTTCGGCGCGTCCAGGCCGAGCGCGGCTCTGACCTCTTGCCAGATCACTGTGAAATCCACGATGTCGCAACCTCCGCATCCCAGCAGGCGGCGATTGTAGCAACGCGGGATTCTTGGCTTTCCGGGCGAAAGCGGCGTGCGGGCATTGCGTCATGTTGAACGGAGCGAAGCGTCTCTGCCTCAGGCCGCGTCCGGTCAATGGCGCTGGAACGCTTCGGCCTTGGGCCTCAGAGTGAGACAGTGTTGGCATGTTGCTGTGAACGCCTATCCAGATTGCGACGTTGCTATAGTCCACGCGGGCGCCGTTGGGGAAGGGCAGGGGCAGGGGGTCGTGTTCGATTACCACGTCCACAGCACGTACTCGGTCGATTGCGTCGTGCGGATGGAGGAGTCGTGCCGGGCGGCCATCGCGGCGGGGGTGACCGAAATCGCGTTCACGGACCACGTCGATCACGTTCCGATCGACCCCGGCTTTGGCTACTACCGGCCCGAGGAATACCTCGGGGAGCTGGACCGGGTACGGGAGCAGTTCGCTGGCGAGCTGACGGTGCTGCGGGGGGCGGAGATCGACTACAACCAAGGTACGGTGGAGGTCGTGGAGCGGTTCGTCGGAGAGTATGGGCGAGAGTACGACTTCGTGATCGGGTCGGTTCATTACATGCCGGACGGAGCGATGATCTTCCCCGATTACTTCTCGGATCGAACCGAGGACGACGTTTTCCTGCCCTACCTCGATCAGGTCCAGATGGCGGTCGAGACGGGTTGGTTCGACACCATCGGGCATCTCGACTTGCCGAAGCGGTACGCGCCGAAGACGCACCGCGACTACGACCCGGCGCGGTATCGGGAGCGGTTGCTGCCGATCTTCGACGTGATGATCGCGCGCGGGGTCGCGTTCGAGATCAATACGTCGGGGCTGCGGCAATCGCCGAAGACGAGCATGCCAGGGCCGGCGATCGTGCGCTGGTACGCGGATCGGGGCGGCGCGTTGATCACCACGGGGACCGATTCGCACGCGGCGCAGACGGTCGGCGCGGGGTTGGCGAAGACGCTGGACATGCTCGATCTGTGCGGCATCGAGGCCGTGGCGTCGTTCCGCAACCGGACGGCGACGCAGACGCCGATCTCGACGTTGCGGGCGCGGGAGAGCTGAGACGCGCGATTCGGACAGATCGGCCAGGAGACCGGAGCGTCAGGACGCCGCGCCGCAGCAGGGGCGCCGCCCTGACGCGCACGCGCGGACGGGCGCCGGAGGACCGGCGAATCGCGGCGGCGCCAGGACCATGGTCGACCGGGCGCTGGCTCGCGCGGCTCCGGCGTTGTTGGGCTCGACCGTGGCGCTGGTGGGGGCGCTTGATCCCCTCCAGCTCCCGACCGGCGCGACGCCAGTGCGGATCGGGGCCGTCATCCTGATGCTGGCCAGCGGGATCGGGGTCACGGTCCTGATGGATCGTCGAGGGCCGCGGCCGTACTGGCAGATGGCGTTGCTGGCGACGCTGATCCTGATGCCGATCGCGACGCTGCAGGCGTCGGCGTCGCGTGTGCCGTTCGTGGCCATTGCTCGCGGCTCGGCCGGGCCGTTGCTCTGGCTGACGCTGGCGACGGCGGTCGCACTGCTCGGACTGTGGCTCTTCGCGGCGCACCAGGCGGATGACTCGCCGCAGGACGGCGGGCTGGTCTTTCTGCCGGCGGCGTTGCTGGTCCCGGCGATCATGGGCGCGCCGGGGGCGCTGGACGAGACCTCCGCGCTGATGATGCTCGGCGAGGCATTGCTCGTTGCCGGGATCGCCATTTTCGCCGGCTTGCTGGCTCCGGGCCGCTGGCGGCCGCTGACCGGCGCCGTGGCGTTTGGCGTGCAGTACGCGCTGCTCTGGGCGCTGGGCCGGGGTCCGGTGCTCGGGCCGGACGGAGGGGCGGTGGTCGCGGTGAGCGCGATTTTTCTGCTCGCGCTCACCGCGTTGCTGACGGTGCTGACGCCGTTGGCGGCGTTGTTCAGCCGCCGCTTCTTTCAGACGGTGGCGGAGGAGGCTGTTGGGCCGCGGGCCTCGCGGGCTCCGGCGCGGGGCGCGCGGAGGGAGGACGGCAGGTGATGGGTGTCGGGTGACGGGTGTCGGGGATTAGACAATGGACTACGGGAGGTGGTGCGCCCACTACCTCCGTCGCCATGACACTCCGATACCCGACGCCCGTCACCCGACACCCGTCACCCGATCACCCACCGTGGCGGCGTCGCCGTGGCCGTTGAGGGGCGGCAGGTCGCCGTTCGGGTCTTCATCGCGGCGGGCTTCGGTGGTCATGGTGGCGACCATCTCGTCGGGGTCGAGCTTCATCAGGAAGACGCCCTGGGTCTGGCGGCCGATGGTCGGGATCTGGGAGACGGGGAGGCGGATGACCTTGCCGGAAGTGCTCATCAACATCAGGGTGTGGTCGTCGTCGACCATGCTGGCGCCGACGATCTTGCCGGTGCGCGCGGTGAGCTTCATGGCGGCAACGCCTTTGCCGCCGCGGCCCTTGGTGATGAAGTGGTCGGTGCGGGAGCGCTTGCCGAGCCCCTTCTGGGCGACGACGAGGAGGTCCTTGCCGGGGACGACCGCCTCGGAGGCGATGACGCGGTCGCCCTGGGCCATGCGGATGCCGATCACGCCGGCGGCGGGGCGGCCCATGGGCCGCACGACCTCTTCCTTGAAGCGGACGGCCTGACCGCCCTCACTGACGAGCATGATGTCGTCCCCGCCGCTGGTCATGCGGACCCATGCCAGCTCGTCCTCCGGGTCGAGGCCGATGGCGATGAGGCCGGAGGAGCGGACGGAGCGGAACTGGTCGAGGGCGGTGCGCTTGACGCGGCCGAGCCGGGTGGTGAAGAAGAGGTACTGGCTGTTGGCGTAGTCCTTGACCTTGAGGAAGGTGGTCACGGTTTCGTCGGGCTGCATGTTGACGAGGTTGATGATCGGCATGCCCTTGGCGGTGCGGCCGGCGTCGGGCAGCTCGTGGACCTTGAGCTGGTAGACCTTGCCCCGGTTGGTGAAGACGAGGAGCCAGTCGTGGCTGTTGGCGGCGAGGATGTGCTGAATGGCGTCTTCGTCGCGCATGGTGACGCCGGTGACGCCGCGGCCGCCGCGGCGCTGGGTGCGGAAATGCTCGCCGACGCTGCGCTTGACGTAGCCGCGGTTGGTGAGGGTGACGAGGACGTCGACCTCGGGAATGAGGTCTTCTTCGGAGAGGGCGCCGGAGATGTCCTGGATGCGGGTGCGGCGCTCGTCGCCGTACTTCTCCTTGAGGACGTCCATGTCGGCGCGGATGACGGCGAGGATGAGCTTGGGGTCGCCGAGGAGGGTTTCGAGGCGGCGAATCTCCGCGCGGACCTCCTTCAGCTCGTCCTCGACTTTCTTGCGCTCCAGACCGGCGAGGCGAGCCAGGCGCATGTCAAGAATGGCGTTGGCCTGAACCTCGGTCAGGGTGAACGCCTTGATCAGGTTGGCGCGGGCCGTCTCGGTGGTGCGC
This sequence comes from uncultured Chloroflexota bacterium, assembly GCA_937870845.1. Lineage (GTDB taxonomy): Bacteria > Chloroflexota > Chloroflexia > Thermomicrobiales > UBA6265 > JACCXM01. The sequence continues at coordinate 1,708 of CALMZR010000320.1, read as the reverse complement.
GAGTTGCGGATGGTGGAGATGACCGCGTCGATGTTGTCGAGGGCGATCTTGAGGCCCTCGAGGACGTGGGCGCGGCGGCGGGCGCGCTCCAGCTCGAACTCGGTGCGGCGGGTGACGACTTCCTGGCGGTGGGCGATGTACTCCTGCAGCGCCCGCTTGAGGGTGAGGGTGCGCGGCTGCGTGCCGCGCTCGACCAGGGCGACCATGTTGACGCCGAAGCTGGTTTGCAGCGACGTGTGCTTGAAGAGGTTGTTGAGGACCTTGGCGGGCTGGGCGTCGCGCTTGAGCTCGATGATGGCGCGCATGCCGGAGCGGTCGGACTCGTCGCGCAGGTCGCTGATACCGTCGAGCTTGCCGTCGCGGACCATCTCGGCGATACGCTCCATGAGGAGCGCCTTGTTGACCTGGTAGGGGAGCTCGGTGACAACGATCTGGTAGCGGCCGCCGCGGGCCGCTTCTTCGACGAAGGCCTTGGCGCGGACGACGATGCGGCCGCGGCCGGTGGCGTAGGCGGCCTTGATGCCTTCGCGGCCGAGGATCGTGCCGCCGGTGGGGAAGTCGGGGCCGGTGACGATTTCGAGGAGGTCCTCGATGGTGGCCTCCGGGTTGTCGACGAGGAGTTGGACGGCGTCGCAAATCTCGGTGAGGTTGTGGGGCGGGATGTTGGTGGCCATGCCGACGGCGATGCCGGCGCTGCCGTTGATGAGGAGGTTGGGCAGGCGCGCGGGGAGGACCTTGGGCTCTTCGACGGAGGCGTCGTAGTTGGGTTGGAAGTCGACGGTGTTCTTGTCGAGGTCGGCGAGAAGCTCGTCGGCGATGGTGGTGAGGCGGGACTCGGTGTAGCGCATGGCGGCGGGGCTGTCGCCGTCGACGGAGCCGAAGTTGCCCTGGCCGTCGACGAGGGGGTAGCGGAGGTTGAAGTCTTGCGCCATGCGGACGAGGGTGTCGTAGACGGAACTGTCGCCGTGGGGGTGGTAGCTCTTGAGGACTTCGCCGACGATACCGGCGCTCTTGCGGTAGCGGGTGTTGGAGCGCAGGCCCATCTCGGCCATGGCGTAGAGAACGCGGCGGTGGACCGGTTTGAGGCCGTCGCGGGCGTCCGGCAGGGCGCGTTGGACGATGACGCTGACGGCGTAGTCGAGGAACGACTGCCGCATTTCGGTTTCGACGCTGGCGAGCCGTACGTTTCCAATCTCCACGAGGCGATTCCCCTAACCTGAGAAGCTACGAAACCGGCAATAACGGACATAAGTCTACCACAGATTCGCGCCATGGGTAGGGAAAAATGGCGCGTACGGACGCGGATTATTGGGCTGCGGTGGCTGGATCGCGCCATCCAGTCAGGAAGCGCGAATTGGCGCTTGATCGACTGGGCGATTGACCGGATGGTGTCGATGGGATCCACCGTGTTCGGGGATAGCGAGCGCCGGACTCCAGGTCTGAGGCGCGCAAAGTTGGTGAGGAGGCGACGATGGCCGAGAACGAGCCTGGGGTGGCGCCGATGAGGTGCTTGCCGAGGTCATCCGCCGCATCGTGCGGGTGGCCGCGTCACACCAAGTGGGTGGTCATGGTTCGCTGGAGGGTTGGCGCGGCCGGCAACGGCGCATCCCCAACGCCCGTTGTCGGCCTGCGGCCGACGGGCGATGCAGGCATCGCCCCTTGTATGTTTGATCGTGGAGCACGCCCCCGGATCGCCCCTGGGGACACC
>CALMZR010000319.1 GCA_937870845.1 uncultured Chloroflexota bacterium | reverse complement strand
GAACGCCTCCCCGCCCGTGACCTGGCAATCGGGCTCGACCCACGAGCCGCCGATCGGCTCCCAGCGCCCCTCGGCCACCCGCTCCTTGACCCGCGCGAAGAGGTCCGGCGCGTCCTGCTCGATCCAGGCATAGAGCTGGGCCGACGACTGGTTGAAGGTGAAGTCCGGATAGCGCGCCATCAGGTCGAGCACCGTGGCGAAGGTGCGCCGCCCCTTGCGCCGCGTCTCGGCCACCGGCCACAGCCAGGCGAGGTCGATGTGGGCGTGCCCGGTTAGCGCCAGCCGCCCCACCGGGGGATAGTCAGCCTTCAGCCGCTCCAGCCGTTGCGCGACCTCGGCGCGAGCGTGCCGCACGGCGTCCAGCGTGGCTTCCGGCAACGGCTCCAGCGGGCGCGGCGCGGACGGCAGATGCCAGATCGTGCCCGAGAAGGGGTGGACGTCGTACGCCTCCGCCGCGTACCCGAAATGGACCGAATTGACGCCGCTGCCGATCGGGTTGTTGTAGCCGAGGGCCAACCGCGACAGCGCCACGTCGGAAGCGGTCGGCCAGGCCGGCCCGGTGATGGAAAAGGCCGCCTCCGCGATGTCGAGCAGATGGGGCACGACCTCGTGCTCACCCAGCTCCAGCGCGGCCTGGGCGACCATCGCCAGGTCGCGCTCCAGCGCACGGACCTCGCGCTGCGGCACGACGAGATGCGCCCGCTCCAGCCGCGGCTCGGCGACGTGGCTGCCGAACATCCCCTTCGGGACCACCTCGGCATCGACGGCGATCTGTTCGCCAGCCTCCGCGGCCTCGGAAATGACGAAGCCGTGGTGGAACGGATCGATCCCCGCCTGCAGCCCGGTCGAGAACCGCAGGAACCCTTCGCCGCCAAGCCACAGCTCCAGCTCCACCGGCCGCCCGGCCCACGCCTCCGGCACGGTGGCGGTCGCCGCGAAGTGAACGGGCGTCTCCACAACCGGCCAGAACTCCCCGATGCCCAGGGTGACGGGCTCGCTATCGCCCGCCGCGAATGTCCACTCCGCGACCGGATGCTCGGCGGCATTGCGCCAGGCGCGCAACTCTTCCAGGCGGCGCGCGATCCGTTCGTGCCGCCGCTCGTCAAATCTGCTAGGCACTGATTGGCTCCTTACGGGATGTCAGGGTGTCTGGGTGTCGGGGTGACAGGGACACGTGGTGAGGATTCGGGAAGCGCCGTGAATCTCTGCCCGTCGTTCCCTGACACCCCGTCACCCCAACACCCCATCACCCTCATTTCAGGCTCCCCAGGCTGATCCCCTCCACGAACGTGCGCTGGAAGAGGAGGAAGAGGGCGATCACCGGCAGCACGACCAACGTGGAGGCCGCCATCAGCAAGCTGTACTGCAATTGGTGCTGGGACTGGAAAAAGGTCAGTCCCACGGCCAGGGTGTACATCGTTTCGTTCTGCAAGAAAATCAGCGGGCCGAGGAAGTCGTTCCAGGCGTGCAGCCCGGCGAAGATGCTGATGACGCCGATGGCCGGCAGCGCCTGCGGCAGCACGATCTGGGAGAAGATGCGGAACTCGCTGGCCCCGTCGATGCGGGCCGCGTCTGAGATCTCGAACGGGATCTGCATCATGAATTGCCGCATGAGGAAGATCCAGAAGGCGTTGCCGAAAAACATCGGGGCGACCAGCGGCATGTAGGTGTTGATCCAGTTCCCTTCCCAGCTCACTTCCAGCCCGTTGAAGACCGGACGCGGCGTGTTGGCGAAGATGTCGAACAGCGCCACAATCAGCACCGGGAAGGGGATGAAGACCGTGGCCAGCACGACGTAGAAGACCTTGTCCCGGCCAGGCCACTCGATGCGGGAGAAGCCGTAGGCGATGATCGGGTTGGAGATGACCGAGCCGACGATGGTCAGAAAGGTGATGGCGGAGGTGTTGAAGAGGTAGCGGAAGAAGGGGATGTACTCGACGGCCTCCCGGAAGTTCGACCACGCCAGCTCGCTGGGCCAGAGCGTTGGCGGGTACATGACCAACTCTTCGCGCGTTTTGAGCGCAGTGACCACCATCCAGTAGAAGGGGAGGATGAAGAGGGCGCAGACCAGGATCAGGGCGACGCGGGGGACGACCTTCTCCCGGAACTGCTTGAGCAGCCAGGCCCGCCGCGCATCGCCGACCGCCGGCGTTCCGATCGCCGGCATGGCGGCGGTCCCCGCCATCGGTTGCTCCCTGGCCATCGCGCCTCCTTCCCGCCGCGCTTACTGATTCTCGTAATGAACCCACCGCTGCGACCAGCGGAAGATCAGCATGGCCAGGACGAAGGTGATGACGAACAGGATCCAGGCCATGGCCGAGGCGTAGCCCATCTTGCCGTAGCGGAAGGCGTTGTCGTAGAGGTAGAGGACGTAGAAGCGGCTGGCGTCGGCCGGTCCGCCGCGAGTGATGACGTACGCCTGGGTGAAGACCTGCAAGCCCAGGCTCAACCCCAGGATCAGGTCATAGAGGATGATCGGGGTCATCATCGGCAGCGTGATGTTGCGGAACCGGCTCCAGACGCCCGCCCCGTCGAGCATCGCCGCCTCGTAGAGGGTGACGGGGATCCCCTTCAACCCGGCCAGGAAAATCAATGCCACCTGCCCGGCCCCGAACTGGGCCAGGAAGACGAAGGCGAGCTTGGTCCAGGCCGGGTCGCCGAACCAGTTGATGTTCGGCAGCCCGATTGCCATCAGGAACTGGTTGAAAATCCCCTGCGTCGGGTTCATCAGAATGAGGAAGATAAACGACAGAGTGAACAACGGGATCACCGACGGCAGGTAGAGGATGGCGCGGTAGAGCGGGACCTCGCGCAGCGGCTGATTCATCGACAGGGCCAGCCCCATGGCGACGACTACGCCCAGCGGCGCCGCCAGCGCCGTGTAGTAGAGCGTGTTGTAGAGCGAGATCCAGAACAGATCGTCTTGCAGCAGCGCCTGGTAGTTCCCCAGCCCGATCCACTCCGGCTCGCCAAAGCCGGTGTACTCGGTGAAGCTGATGCGCAGCGTGTAGACGATGGGATAGACCAGAAAGGCCAGGAACCCGACGATCCAGGGGCTGATGAAGAGCAGCCCCAGGCGCAGGTTCCGCCGCTCGCTCCGCGTCAGGTGGAGGCGGCCGAAGGGACCGGGACGGATTGGCGGCGCGGTGGTGCTCACGACCCCTCACCCCCAACCTCTCCCCCCGTGCGCGGGGAGAGGGGCTTGCGGCCCCGCCACCGGGATCTCTTCCCTTCTCCCCGCGCACGGGGAGAAGGGCCGGGGATGAGGGGCGATCTCTACACGACGTCGATCGGGCAGAACCCTTGCAGGTCAGGCTGGACGCGATCCTTCACCGCGGCCAAGGCCGACTCGGGCTCCTCCTGATTGAGGTAGATGCGCTCCCAGGCGGAGGTCAACTCGTCCCAATAGCGGGCGCCGACGGGCAGCGGCGGCCGGTTCCTGGCGGTTGGCAAGAGATCCTGCGCGAAGAACCGAAGCCGCTCGTCGGTGAAGAGGCTGCTCTCCTCCAACAGGCTGACGATCGTCGGCAGGTTCCCGACCTCCTCCAGATAGGTCCGTTGCCCGGCCTCCCCGGCGAGGTGCTGCATGAACTGCCAGGCGCCTTCGGGATTCCTGGCGCCTTGCGGGATGACCGCCGACCACCCACCGGCCCAGGTTGCCGACTCATCGCCCTCGTTCGGCACCGGCATGAGCGCAACCCCGTACTCAATGTCCGGCGCATACTGAGGCAGGGTCTTCAGATACCAGTTGCCGGTGATCGTGAACGCGACGCGCTCGGAGATGAACACCTGCTGTTCTTCGGGAACGGTGACCGTCGCCGCGACGGGGCCGGCAAACGCATTGACCTTCTGTGGGTCGAGCGCCGCGACGTAGTCGTACAGCCACTGGTGACCCGCGACGACCCCCGCGTCGTCTGGCGTCACTTCGCAGGCGGCCTCGTCGAAGAAGTTGCCGCCGAAGGCGAATCCGTAGGTGTAGTGCCACGCCTGGTCGGTGTAGGCGGCAAATCCCATGCGGCTAAAGTTGCCATCCGCGTCCGTCTCATTGAGTTGGGTCGCCATCTCCGCCAGCGAATCCCAGGTGATGGGTCCGTTGGCGATATCGAGCTGGGCGGGATCAATCCCGGCCTCTTGCAGCATGCCGATGTTATAGAAGAGCGCGCGCGCGTCGGTGTCGAACGGGAGCGCAAAGGGGGTTCCCTGGAAGTTCGCTTCCGCCCACGCGAACGGGACGTACGTTTCACTCGGGTCTTCGCCGCCGAGAAACTCCGAAAGATCTTGCAACACCCCTTCCGCGGCGCGCTGGGCGACGATGAAGCGGTCGAGCATGTAGACGTCGGGGCCGGAGCCGCCGCGGACGGCGGTCATCAGTTGGGTAGTGTCGGTTTCGTCACCGAGCACCTGCACCAACGTGGCCTGTACATCGCTGTTCCCGGCGTTGAAGGCATCGACGATATTCTGCAGCGAACTCAGTTCCGGCTCGGTGTGCGTGGTCCAGAAAACGACTTCCGACGCCTCCTGGGCGTAGCTCGGGTTGGCGCGCAGCGCGGAACTGATGCTCGTCGCGGAAACGCCGAGCGCGGCGGCGCTCTGCATGAAATGCCGGCGGGAGATGCGCCCGCCGCGCAGCTTGCGCACGAGATCGCGATAAGTCGAGTCAGCCATGGGGGTGCCTCCGATCGTCTCACGTGGCTCCGCCGAGGCGGCGTCGCCCCGGCCCATCACCAGCCCGCCGCATGTTCGGGACCAGTCCCGGACGCGGTCGGGGTAGGAGATCTTCGTTGGCGCCGTTGCGGCGCGGTGGCGTGGGGTCTTCCCTCCTTGCTCGATACGGCTTGAGGGTCGCGGCAGCATCAGGGATGGTTGGGCGCATGGGAGCCGTGCGTGGTGTCCGCTACGCCTCGTCATGGTCATTATATCCCCGCCTCGCGAATGCGAGGAACAACGTTTCCGAAGCCGTCAGTTTCGGCGGTGTTCTCCGCTCGGCTCGGGCCACACGGACCTGGGAGGCACGCGTCCGATGCGAGCCCAGAGCATCGGGAAGCCGGACGCGCCGCACGACGCGAAGACACGGTTCGGCCTGGGAAAGTCCGCCCCGTGCCTTCGCGATTCTCGCCGTGTTTTGCCCGCGCGCAAGCTGCGGAGTGGACTGTGGCTATCCCCTGGGTGCGGTCGGATTGAGGTTTGCTGCATAGGCGCCGGCCGGGCGGCCGCCGCCTGCCGTCCCGGCCGAGTGGTCAGGTGTTTTCAGGCTGATGCGATGCGGAGGCCGGCGGATTCGAACCGCGCCAGCGTCGTTCACCGGGCGTCGATGGGGCTGCCGGCGATCGGCGAATGCGCGCCGCCCGGCCCATCTGAACGCCAATCTGGATGGGTAGTCATCGAACCAGCATTGATGCCCTGCATCCCGACGCGGTCGGCACGTCGCCGCTAGAGCCGCTCGTCTCATGCGCGCTAGTCTCCTGCCATACGACCGGGCAATGGGCCGATGCGCTCGACGCGAGCGCCGTTGCCTGCCACGAGGTCTCGGCGGCTCTCCAGCTCATCGAGCCGCCGCTCGATGCGCCTCAGGGATTGCTTCATCTCCTCGTCGCCATCTTTCGACTCGGGGCTGCCGCGGAAGATGAGGAATGAGGTCAGGACCACCATGGCGAAGAGCTGCAGCATCTCCGACTGCCAGTTCTCCAGCGTCGTCCGCGCCCAATTCCAGACGTAGCCGTCCGCGCCGAAGACCGCGGCCGTTTCACCGAGCGTGGATTGCTCGGCGACGAACTCCTGCCAACCGACGACCGACTGCCCGACCCAGAAGACGACGAAAAGACTGAACAAGACCCATCCGAGGGCGTAGTCCTTGAGTAGCCGCATCCGGCTCGCCTCCCTGCTGTCGTTGGCGACCCGATGGCGATCCCTCATCCCCATCGGCGGGAGTGGTCGCGGTCCTTGGGATGGTGGAGAGGGCAAGCCGTGTGCCAGCGGCGCGGGTTCGTCACCCGCCATTGGTCCTGGTTTCTTCGACCGACAGCGCCTGGTCGAACAGCCGGCCATACCTGGCCACCGGCACGCGCGTCCCGGCCAACCGCAGCAGATGCCACAGCAGCGTCTGGTTGGCCGTCAGCACAGGGACGCCCAAATCCTCCTCCAGCGCCTGAATCGCCCCGACTGCGCGCAAACCGTTGCCGCCGATGTAGACAGCCTCGGCGTCCGCGGGAACGTGGTCGCGCACCCACTCGAAGAGTTGGCCGGGGTGAATGGCGCGCTGGTCGCTCGGCAATGCGGCGGCTTCAGCGTGGACGATCTCGAAGCCGTGGGCGCGGAAGTAGTTCACGCCAAGCGCCGTCAACTCCGGCGAAAACCAGGGCGGGTCGACCAGCGCCAGACGCGCGACGCCCAGGGCGCGCGCTCCCAGCACCGCCGAGAGGCTGGTGATCGCCACCGGGATACCGCGCGTCCGGGCCTCCAGCCGCTCGCGCAGCGCCTCGTCGTCCGCCGCGCCGCGCACGTAGCTGGAGCTGGTGAACCCGAGCCCGATGCCATGCAGCGGAGCGGCGGCGAGCAGCTCCGCCGCCTCATCGACGAGCGGCGGATCGGCGAAGGCGCGCACCGGCTCTAACGCGATGGTCGGATCCATCACCCCGCCTGCCCGCATCACCCCCAGCGGGACGCGGGCCGAGTGAATGGAGACGCCCTCCGGGGCCATCGCCTGCAATTCCGATTCCGTGCCGATGGCCGCGTGCGGCACGATCACCCCGAGCCTGGCGCGGAAACTCCAGCCGTCCGGTTGCCACACGATGGCCCTCCTCCTCCGCGGCGCCGATGCCGTCGCGGAACGGATCATCCCATCCCAACGCCAACGGCGCCGTTATCAGCCGGTAGCAGGATGCAGCTTCGCCGGCTCTCGCGCTGGCGCGGAAGCGGTCGCACGCCACGCCTGATACTCAGCGCGTGTCACCTGTGACACTCATACCTGTTAGGCTATGCATGCCTCACGTTTCTTGCCGTGCATGCACGCCAACAGGGAAGACGTGGGCGCAATCCGCGGCCGGGCGCCCGTCGGGACTCCACCCTCGACGGTCCCCGCCGCGGTTTGTTTCGTGCAGCTATCGACGCGATGTGCAAGTTTTGGGGCCAGGTCCGCGGGGCGGGCCTACCATGCGCGGTGCTGAGCCGGTGTCGCAAGGAGGCGCCCCGTGGACCTGGAGAGCTTCACTATAGCCGTGCTGTGTCTGGTCGAGGATCTGCTGGCCGAGTCGGCGGTCGACCCCGGGTGGCGTCGGGTGCGTAAGCGTGGCCCGGCCCCGGTTCTGGCCGACAGCGAGGTGCTGACGATGGAGGTGGTCGGCGAGTTCCTCGGCCACGATCGGGACATCGCCATCTACCGCTACTTCCGGCGCGACCACCCGGACTGGTTCCCGGCCCTGGGCCGCGTCCACCGCACCACCTTTACGCGGCAGGCGGCCAACCTGTGGGCCGTCAAGGAGCGGCTGTGGCGCGTGCTGCTGGATCGCGTTCTCTACGACCCCCGCCTGTCCATCGTCGACTCCGTGCCGGTGCCGGTCTGCCGCTTCGGCCGCGCCCGGGCCTGCTCCCGCTTCAAGGGCGAGGCCGCCTACGGCCACGACGCCGGCTCCAAGGCCACGTTTTACGGCTTTCGCGACCACCTGCGCGTCTGCTGGCCGGGGGTGGTGGTCGCCCAGCAGATGGCCGCCGCCAACGTCCACGACCTGGCGATGGTCCCGGAGTTGGTCGAGGGGGCTGCCGGGCAGGTGCTGGGGGACCGCAACTACTGGGCTCCCACGCTGGCCGCCGCCTTGGCCCCGGCCGGCGTAGCCCTGGAAGCCCCGTTCAAGCGGCGCGCCGCCGACCCCGACCCGGAGCGCGGCCGGGTGCTGGGGCGGGTGCGCTGGCGCATCGAGACGGTGGCCTCGCAATTCGTGGAGCGCTATCACCGCAAGCGCACCTGGGCGCGCGATACGTGGCGCCTGACCAGCCGCGCGCTGCGCAAGACCCTCAGCCACACCGTCGCCGTCTTCTTCTGCCAACTGCACGGCCTCTCGCCCCTCGCCTTCGACCAGCTCGTAGACTGACGCCGTAAACTCGCACATCGCGTTATCGGCTATCGGCTATCGGCTATCAGCCATGAGTCAGCGACGGTGCACGGCGAGATGGCGCCAAGAAAGCCAAGGGCCAGACGCTGATAGCCGATAGCTGATAGCCTCGGCTAAGGAGACGACATGAGCGATACGCCCACAGCGGCCTACGACCTGATCGTGATTGGGGCCGGGGCGGCGGGGAGCACGGCCGCGTTCGAGGCGCGGGGGCGCGGGGCGCGGGTGGCGATGGCCGAGCGTTGGAAAGTGGGCGGGACGTGCCTGAACGCCGGGTGCGATCCGACCAAGGCGCTGGTGCGGGCCGCGCACGCGCTGCACGAGGCGCGGTCGGCGGGACGGTTCGGGGTGCGGGTGGGGGAGGTCGGCGCCGATTGGCCGGCGGTGGTCGACCGGGTGGAGCGGGTCATCGACACCATCCGCGGCGGGGATGGGGACCGCAACATCCGCGAGGCGGGGATCGACCTGCGCAAGGGGGAGGCGCGGCTGCTGTCGCCGACCGAGGTGGCGGTGGGCGGCGACGTGCTGCGGGGGGAGGCGGTCATCCTTGCCGTAGGCGCACGAGCGACCGAGCCGGCGATTCCCGGCTTGAGCGAAACCGCGTTCATCACTAACGTCGAGGCGGTGGCGCTGCCGGCGTTGCCTGGGTCGCTGGCGATCCTGGGCGGGGGGACGATCGGGGTGGAGTTCGCCCAGATCTTCGCCCGGTTCGGCGTCGAGGTGACGATCCTGGGCCGCAATCCGCGCGTGCTGCCGCAAGAGGAGCCGGAGCTGGCGGAGATTCTGCGCGTCCTGCTGACTGACGAGGGGATTCGGATCGAAACGGGGTTTGTCGCTGAACGCGTCTCCCGTGTGGGCGAGCGGAAGCGGATCGTCGGCCAGCGGGGGACGGAGCGGATCGAGGTGGACGCGGAGGAGATCCTGGTCGCGGCCGGGCGGACGCCGAATGTGGAGGGGCTTGGGCTGCAAGCGGCGGGCGTGCGCTTTGACGAGACAGGGATTCTTACCGACGCCTCGTTGCGGACGAGCGCGGAGCGGGTGTGGGCGATCGGCGATTGCGTGGCGGGGGCGCCGCGCTACACCTCGCTGGCCGATCACCACGCGCGGGTGGCGGTCGACCATGCGCTGGGCGGCGTTCCAGGCCGAGAAACCGCGGCCGCGGTCGTGCCGACGGTGGTCTTCACCGACCCGGAGCTGGGGCGGGCGGGGCTGACGGAAGCGCAGGCGCGGGCGGCGGGGCGCGAGGTGCGCGCCGAGACCGTGCCGACGCGCGATCTGGCGCGGGCCGTCATTACCGGCGAGACGGCGGGCGGGGTGAAGTTGGTGGCGGATGCGCGCACGGGGCAGCTGCTGGGGGGCAGCGTGCTGGCCGCGGGCGGTGGCGAGGTGCTGGGAGAGATCGCATTGGCGGTGCGGCTGGGGCTGACCGGGAGCGCCATCTGCGACACCTTGCACGCGTACCCGACCTTCTCCGAGGGGGTGTTCTGGACGGCGTGGGAGCTGGCCAAACCGCGAGCGATCGGCTACGAGGCGACTCGCGGCGTCGAGGCGCCGCGGGGGGACGTGGCGGCGCTGGACGAGACGGGGGTACGGTGATGGGCGACGGAATTCGCGGGACAGGCTGATGGGAGGGACGAAGGCATGGACGAATACAACTACGCGGAGTTCGTGGGGGACGACGATTTTCTCGCCTTTCGTTCCGTGCTGCCGGTGGGGAGCGTGGCGCCGGATGCGGCGGTGACGGTGGCGGGGACGGGCGAGGCGGCGCAGCTCGGCGACTTCTGGCGCGATGGCGATCTGGTGATCGAGTTTGGGTCGCTGACCTGACCGTATTGCGCGCTGGCGGCGCCAGCGCTCGATGCCCTGGCGCGGGAGTACGCGCCGCACGGGGTGCGCTCCGTCTTTTTCTACACGCGCGAGGCGCATCCGGGCGAGCATTTTCCGGCGCACCGCGACATGGCCCAGAAGCTGGCGCACGCGCGTGCCTTTATCGATCGGTTCGGGATCGAGCGGCCGGTGCTGGTCGACGATCTGGCCGGCACGGGGCATCGATTGTATGGATTGTTGCCGAACATGACGTACGTGATCGGACGCGGTGGGCGGGTGCTTTTCCGAGCGGACTGGACGGACCCGCCGACGGTGGAGGCGGCGATCCGCTACGTGATCGCGGCCCGTGAGCGGCGGCGGGAGGGGCTAGCCCTCAAGCCGTTCTACGCCGAACTGCTGGGGTATCGCTGGAGCAGCCAGGCGGCGTTCATGGCCGGGCTGGAGATCGCTGGGCCGCAGGCGGTGTCCGATTTTCGCGCGGCGATGGCGCGGTGGGCGAGCGGGACGCCGTTGAAGGGGCGGATCGAGCCGCCGGAGTGACGATCCGGCTCCGTGTTTTAGCGCGCGAGCATACGACGCGTCCGTATTTCCATTTTCGGCCCGAATCGGAAACAAGGCGTCGCTTGTTGGCGCCATGTGGCCCATCGCAGCACCAAGGCGAGCGGCTCGATGGCGCCGGCATGACTTGACGGAACGGGGATCGGGCGAGATGATGTAGTGGAAGATACGCATTTGCAGAAGCTGGACTCATCATGGACGCACGTTGCCGTGACGTGCGCGGGCCCGCCACGCTTGGCATTTGCCACGCCGCGTTCGCGAGGGATGGGTAAGGGCGCGATGGCGGTTCGCGCGAGGTCGATCGAGATCACGCCCTGGCCGATGGCGGGCGGCCTGTCGCGTGGGCGCGAGGAAGCGCCGGAGCGGGCGCTGGCGCTCCTGCTCGATGAGGTGGTGGCCGCGATCCTGGAGCGGCTGAGCGCCGTGCTCGTGCAGCAGGGGCGCGCGGGGATGGCGGCGCAGCTCCTGGGAGCGACGCGCTGCGCGAGATGCTCCCTTCCCAACCCCGGGCGGCGGATCGGCGCGCGCGCGACCGGGCGGCGGCGGCGGCGCGGCGGATGCTGGGGGCCGAGGCGTGGGCCAGCGAGGTCGCCGTGGGGCGAGAGCTCTCGGTGGACCGCTTGATCGCGGAGGCGCTGGCGCCGCGGCTGAACGGCGGCGCCGACGCGCCCGCCGTTTCCGCGGCGGCGTTCCGGCTGACGGAGCGGGAGTGCGAGGTGCTGGCGATGCTCTGCCTGCGCCTGACGGACCAGGAAATTGCGGAGCGGCTCTCGATTATCCGGCGGACGTCGTCGGCGCACGTGGCGCACATCCTGGGCAAGCTGGGGGCAGCCAACCGGCGGGAGGCGGCGGCGGTCGCGGTGCGGCTCGGCATTGCCTCGTGATGCCGGAGCGCGGCGGGTGGGTCGATGGGTTGGCGCGCGCGTTGATGGGGGCCTCGCCGCGGCGGGGAGTGCTGGCCGCCGTCGCGACGCTGCTGGGGCTCTGGGCCAGCGTCGCCGATCCGCTGGGCGAGGTCGCGGCGGCGCCGTCGTCGCCGGCGAAACGCCTGCAAACTGCTTCCCTCCGGAGAAGCATGCAGCGACGGCGCCGAGTGCTGCAGCGGGACGTGCGACGCGAACACGGCGTTCCCTCAGTTCGATACGGTGTGCTGCATCGCCCTCGGTGAGAGCTGCGTGATCGGGCGCAACGAGTGCTGCCAGGATTTCGCCTGCCATTGCACGACCCCGGACTGTACCGATTTCAACGGCGACGCGGGGGTGTGCGGGTAGCGGAGTCGACGATTGCCCGTCGCCCCGTGGTTCAGGCGCGGTTCAGCTTTCGTGGCCGCCAACACGGGCGCCCACGGCGCGCACCACCTGGTGAGGTCGCGCGTGCCGGAGGGGACGCCCGGCGAGCAGATCGTCGCCGAACTCGCCTCCCCGATGGCCGGCACGCCGCCGGCGAGCGAGCCGCTGCTGGCGCAGATGGTCGGAGTGGCCTACGCCGCGCTGCGATCGGGCGGCACGACCACCTGGAACGCCTTCGACGTGGCGCCGGGAACCCACGCGGTGATCTGCTTCATCATCGACCCGACAACCGGCCGGCCGCACGTCATGGACGGGATGGCGACAGCGTTCACGGTGGCGTAGCGCGCCCGAAGCCGCGGTCACGCGCCGCGGGGCGGCGACGAGGCGAAGGCGGCGTCGGCCGGTTCGGGGTGGACCAGCAGAAAGGGGCCGGCGCCGCGGGCGATGACCCGGGCGCCGATGCTGCCCGTCCAGAGCGCGTCCAGCCCGGCTCGGCCGTGCGTGGCCAGGGCCAGTACGCCCGGTTGGCGCCGGGTGAGGGCGGTCATGACCTGCGCCGGGTCCCCCCGCGCCACCTCCGTGACGACAGATACGGAGTCCGCCAGACCGGGGACGCGCCCCGCCAGCCGCACCAGATAGTGCGCGGCGGCTTCCGCTTCGGCGTCGAGGGCGGCGGAGGCGCCGGAGGGGATGAGACGGGCCGCCGCGGCTTGATCGCCGGGAACGGTGGCGACGGTCGGCACGACCATGAACAGCCGTAGCGGCGTCCCGAGCGCTCCCGCCAGCCGCGCGGCGGCCGGGAGCGCCGCCTCGCCTTGCCGCGCGGCGTCGATGGCGACGTTCACCACTTGCGGCGCAAACGCCTCCGCCTCACGCTGCAGGCCGGCGCGAAGGAGCAGCACCGGGGCATCGGCATGGCGGATGACGCCCTGCGCGACGTTCCCGCTCCACCAGGAGCGAGGATCGCCCGGGCCGTGCATGCTGAGCAGGATGAGCCCGGCGCCGTGCTCCGCGGCGTGCGCGGCGATGCTGCGCGGCACATCGCCCACCGGCGCCAGGTGGACGTGCCACGACGCCGCGGCGCCGGCGCGGGCCAGCCGGGCGGCGACATCGCGCAGATACGATTCCGCCTCCGATTCGTCCGCCAGGTGCCGCTCGCCGTGGACGCGCCGCGGGGCGCCTCGCTCGATGACGTGCAGCAGCAGGACCGCGGCCGGCATTCGGATCGCCAGCAGCTCGGCGGCGGGGAGGATGGCCTCGGCGGCGGGCGAGCCGTCGAGCGGGGCCAGCAGCGTCTGCGGGGTGAAGGGCGAAGCCATCGGCGCCTCCCGTCCTCAGCCGAAGAACGTCTGGTAGAGCAAGAAGACGTTGAGGGCGATGATGAGGGCGGCGACCAGGGCGGCGACGGCGGTCGTCAGCGGCCGGTTGACCAGATCGCCCATCAGGTCGCGGCGGCGGGTGAAGAGGACCAGCGGCACGAGGGCGAAGGGGATGCCGAAGGAGAGGACCACCTGGCTCAGCACCAGGGCGCGGGTGGAATCGACGCCAAGGGCGATGACGACGATGGCTGGGAGCATCGTGATCAGGCGGCGCAGCCAGATCGGGATCTGGCGGTGGATGAACCCCTGCATGATCACCTGGCCGGCCATCGTGCCCACGGTCGACGAGGAGAGCCCCGAGGCCAGCAACGAGATGGCGAAGACGAGGCTCGCCGCCCCGCCGAGCAGCGGCGTGAGGGTGCGGAAAGCCTCCAGGATGATGTCGCTCTCCGCGGTGACGCCGCGGCCGGTTTCCCAGAACGTGGCGGCGGCCATCATCAGCATCGAGACGTTGACCAGACCGGCGATGCCCATGGCGATCAGGACGTCGACGACCTCGTAGCGGAAGATGCGCCGCTTCAGCGCCGGGTCGTGGGCGACGATCCGGTTCTGCGTCAGCGCCGAATGCAGATAGATGACGTGCGGCATCACCGTCGCGCCGAGGATGCCCGCGGCCAGCAAGACGCTCTCCGTGCCGGCGAATTGGGGGCGGGCGACGGCCGCGGCCGCCGCGGCGAAATCGGGCCGGCCGAGGATGGTCTCGATCAGGTAGGAGACGCCGATCACGCCGACGAAGGCGGAGATGACGGCTTCCAGCGGGCGGAAGCCGTACCGCTGCAACGCCAGGATGGCGAAGGTGACGACCGCCGTCAGCAGCGCGGCGGGCAGCAAGGGGATGCCGAACAGGAGGTAGAAGCCGATCGCGGCGCCGAGGAACTCGGCGAGGTCCGTGGCCATGGCGACGACTTCGGCGAGCACCCACAGGGACCAGGTCGCGGCACGAGGGAACTGCTGCCGGATCACCTCGGGGAGGCTCATGCCGGTGGCGATGCCGAGCTTGGCCGAGAGCGCCTGCACCAGCATGGCCATCAGGTTCGACGCCAGCACGACCCAGACCAGCAGGTAGCCGAACTGGGCGCCGCCCTGGATGTTGGTGGCGAAGTTGCCGGGGTCCATGTAGGCGATGGAGGCGATGAACGCCGGGCCGAGGAAGGGCAGGAGGCGCCCCAGGCGGCCACGGCGCGACGTGCCTTCCAGGACCGCGGTGGCATGCCGTTGCGTGGCGGCGGAGGCGGCGCCGTTGTCGGACATCGGCTGTTTCCCCGGTTCAAGGGCCATTCCCCGCGCGGGACGCTAGCACACGCCGGGTCTCCGATGGCGCCGTCGGGGCGGCAAGCCGCCGCCCGCGACCTCACGAACCACGCCCCGGCACGTTGTATCGACGTGGCAGGAAGCGGAGGCGCGAAGCCCGCGGAGCGCGCCACGGACGCCGGAGCAGCGAGGAGTCGGCAATGCACAACTGGTACGGCATCGAGACGGAAGCGGAGTTCCGGCGGCAGGAGCGGCAGCGGGCGATCGAGGCGGATGCGCGGGCGGCGCTGGCCCAATCCGGCAGGGCGGAGCGCGGCGGGTGGCGGCTGCCGCAACTCTCGCTGGCGCGGTTGCGCTCGCTCGTGGGGCCGCGGCTGCCGTTCGGGGCGCCCGTCGCGCCGCGCCGGCCGGCGGCTTATTCGCCGAAGTGATCCTGTTCTTGTCTGGAACGGATGCCCGAACGGAGCACGTCATGGAAGAGCTTGGCAGCCTTTTCGTCGCCATCGGGCTCCTGATCCTGCTGGCGGCGACCTCGCTGCGCTACGGAGTCGATAGCCGGGAGGGGTTTCGGGGTAGGCGAGGCGAGTTCGTTCCGCTCGGCATTGTCTGGGACGTGCCGCACTCGTCCCCGAAGCCGCTGAAGACGGTTCGAGACGATGAGACCGAAGGAGTTCTGGCGCCCGCGAACTGCGAGATGAGGCCCTGCGCCGCCTGAGGCTCCGCCTTCGCCCCAGCCCCTGAGCAACCCTCACCCCAACCGCCGCCCAGAGGGCGCCCGGCCCTGTGCGCAGGGAGAGGGGCTTTATCGTCTCCGACACCCGACACCTGGACTCTGACACCCTCGTTGGCCCGGATTGTGCGCGCTTGACAGGGCGAACCGAAGGTGGTTCGATCCTGGGACCGGGCGGCGCGGCCCGGTCCAATTGCGGCGCTATGCCTGATACGCAAAGGAGCGAATTGATGGGCGACCTTTCCCCGCGATCCCGTTTGCTTTCCCACACCGACCGGCGCACGCTGCTCAAGGGGGCCGGGGCGACGCTGACGCTCGCCGCGGCGACCCCCTTCTTCCGCGACGGGGCCGGGGCCGCCACGTTGGTGCAGACCCCGACCACGGCCGATATCTCCGGCACGAGCCTGCGCATCCTGCTCTGGAGCCACTTCGTGCCCCGCTTCGATGTCTGGTACGACCAGTTCGTCGCGGAGTGGGGCGAGGCCAACGGGGTGACGACGCAGGTCGATCACATCAACACGGCTGACGTCCCTGCCGCTATCGCGGCCGAGATCGCCGCCGGCGAGGGGCACGACCTGGTGGAGCACCTGGCCTCCTTGGCCCAGTACGAGCAGAGCATGCTCCCCCTGAACGACGTCGTCGAGGAGCTGAACAACCGCCACGGCGAGCAGTTGCCGATGGCGATGCGCAACTCGTTCAACCCGACGACCGGCAACTTCTACGGTCTCTGCCATGGCTACGCCCCCGACCCGGGCGACTACCGCCGTTCTCTTTGGGAAGCGGTTGGTTTTCCTGATGGGCCGAGCACCTGGGATGAGTTGCTTTCCGGCGGCGCCCAGATCCGCTCCGAACAGGGGATTCAGATGGGCATCGGGATGTCGAACGAGGTCGACTCCCGCATGGCGGCGCAGACGCTGATATGGGCGTACGGGGCGGCGATCCAGGACGAGAGTGAGAACGTCACGATCAACTCGCCGGAGACGATCGCCGCCGTCGAGTTCATGGCCGAGCTGTACAACCAGACGATGACCCCGGAGGTCTTCGGCTGGAACGCGGCCAGCAACAACCAGCTCCTGGTGGCCGGGCGCGCCTCCTACATCCTGAACTCGATCTCGGCCTACCGCACGGCGCAGAAGGACCAGCCGGAGGTGGGAGCCGACATCTTCTTCAAGACGCCGCTGCTGGGCCCGGCCGGGGAGGATTGGGCGCTGGCGCACGGGCACGCCGTCTTCATCGACATGATCCCCCAGCACTCCCAGAACCCCGACACGGCCAAGGAATTCCTGATGCACCTGGTCGGCAACTACGCTCAGGCCAGCTACGAGAGCGAGCTGTACAACTTCCCGGCCTGGACATCGACCGTGCCGGAGCTGTCGGAGTGGCTGGCGGACGACCCGTTCGAGTCGGAGCCGCCGGACAAGCTCAACGTGCTGTCGACCGCGAACGACTGGACGACCAACCTCGGCCACCCCGGCCCGGCCAACGCGGCGCTGGGGGAGATCTTCAACCTGCCGATCCTGCCGGACATGATGGCGCGCACCGCGACCGGTCTGCAGACCGCCGAGGAGTCGGTGGCCCAGGCCGAGGCGGAGATCGTCGCCATCTTCGACAAGTGGAAGGCCGAGGGGTTGATGGGCGGCGGAGCGTAACGGAGTCGTGGGTCATGGGTCGTGAGTCGTGAGTGAGGGGTGGGCGGCTGGCAGGTTGGCCGCCGGCTCCGGATCGGGGATAAGGATGAACGCGAATCGCGCGAGCGCGACGCTCTCGGTCCAACTCACGACCCACGACTCACGAGCTCCGACTTCGTCTGTCTTACGACTCACGACTCACGACTCACGACTCGTCTAGCCATGGCTGTCGTCGAGGTCCGCGACCTGAGCAAGCGATTCGATGGCGTCAACGCCGTCGACGGAATCGACCTTGCCTCGACGGACGGGGAGTTCCTGGTGCTGCTGGGGCCGTCCGGGTGCGGCAAGACGACGCTGCTGCGCATGATCGGGGGACTCGAGCCGCCGACGGAGGGGGACATCCTCATCGGGGGGAGAGTCGTGACCGACCTGCCGCCGCGAGCGCGGCAGATCGCCATGGTCTTCCAGAGCTACGCGCTCTACCCGCACATGACCGTCTACAACAACATCGCCTTTCCCCTGAAGGCGGCCAAGCTGCCCAGGGCCGAGCAGGAGAAGCGGGTGCAGTGGGCGGCGGGAATCCTGGGCATCGACGGGCTGCTGCAACGCAAGCCGCGGCAGCTCTCGGGCGGGCAGCGGCAGCGGGTGGCGCTGGCGCGGGCGCTGGTGCGGGAGCCGACCGTCTTTCTCCTCGACGAGCCGCTGTCGAACCTCGACGCGCAGCGGCGGGCCTCGGCGCGGGACGAGTTGCAAGGGTTCCAGCGGCGGGTGGGAACGACGACGATCTACGTCACCCACGACCAGGTCGAGGCGATGGGGATGGGCGACCGCATCGCGGTGATGGACCAGGGGCGCATCCGCCAGGTGGGGACGCCGCACGAGATCTACGACGACCCGGCCGACACCTTTGTCGCCACGTTCCTGGGCTCGCCGCCGATGAACCTCGTGCCAGCGGATGGGGGCCGTGAGCTGCTTGGATTTCGGCCGGAGCATTTCGTCCCCTGGAAGGCGGCGATGGGGGACGAGTGGATCCGTTTCCCGTACCACGTCCATCGCACGGAGTATCTGGGGGCGGAGCGGCTGCTGTACGGGGAGATCGGGGAGGCGAGCGCGGTGGCGCGCTTCCCGGCCAATGCCGACATCGCCGTGGAGATCGGCAGCACGAGCGACTTCGCCGTGCGCCGAGCGGACTTGAAGCGGTTTCATCCGGAAACGGGTCTGCGGCTTGACCGGCCGGGCAACGGGAGACGGGCATGAGCGCCAGCGCCGGGGCCCGGGTCGAAGCCGCGGCCGAGCCGGAGGCGCGGGGACGCTACTGGCTCGACCGGGAGAACGTGCTGGCCCCGGTGCTGCTGCTGCCCGCCGTCATCTACATCATCGCCCTGGTCGGCATCCCGCTGGTGATGGCGGTGCTCTACAGCCTGAGCGACGTGAGCGTCGGGGACCAGAGCATCGATTTTGTCGGGCTGCGCAACTTTCAACAGGCGCTGGGCGACGACATCTTCCGCACGGCGTTGCGGAATACGTTCGCCTTCACGATCGCCTCGCAGATCATCGTCCTGATCCTGGCCAACATCCTGGCGCTGGTGCTGTCGGCTGATTTCCGAGGCAAGCGGCTGGTGCGCTTCCTGGTGCTGCTGCCCTGGACGACGCCGATCGCGCTGGGGGTGCTGGGGTGGTTGTGGACGCTGGACAACGTCTACAGCCCGATCGACTACATCCTGCGCCAGGTGGGGTTGCTGGGGCCGGGCAGCCCGCTGGGGACCAGTTGGTACGGCACGAACGCGTACTGGCTGGCGTATCCGGACCGGGCGCAGTTCTCGGTGCTGCTGGTCCACGTCTGGCGGACGCTGCCGCTGGCGACGGTGATCCTGCTGGCGGGGCTGACGGCGATTCCGCAGGACGTCAAGGACGCGGCGAACGTCGACGGGGCGGGGTTCTTCCGGCAGGTCTTTTCCATCCGCATCCCGCTGTTGCTGCCGATCATGGCGGTGGCGGTGCTGTACGGGATCGTGTTTACGTTTACCGACATGACGGTGGTCTATATCCTGACGCGCGGGGGGCCGACGAACGCCACCCAGGTGCTGGCGAGCTGGGCGTACTTCCGGGGGATCGAGGCGGGGGCGCTGGCGCAGGGGGCGGCGGTGGCGCTGTTCCTGTTCCCGGTGTTGGTGGGGGTGGCGGCGTTGATGCTGCGGCTGGCGAGGCGGGCGGAGACGGTTTGACGAGGGTGATGGGGTGGTCGGGTGATAGGGTGATAGGGAGGGGCGACTGTGGTTCAGAGCTTTCGTGATCTCAGGGTTTGGCAGTCTTCTATGCAGTTGGTGGCTAGCGTCTATGAGCTGACGAGGATCTTTCCAAAGTATGAGATGTATGGCTTATCGAGCCAGATGCAGCGTGCTGCCGTGTCGATTCCAGCCAACATCGCCGAAGGGCATGCGAGACGGCATTTGAGCGAGTACTTGCAGTTCCTCTCGATTGCTCGTGGTTCGCTTGTCGAAGTCGAGACGTATCTCGATCTGGTCCCCCTCTTGGGTCATGCGCCGCCGGAACGGGTCGCACCCCTGCTCGATCAAGCCGCGTCGGTGAGCCGCCAGTTGATCGCCCTCCGAGACTCTCTCTCGAAGCGGATGCAGGAGGAAGAGGTTTCTTATGACCTCGGTAGCGCCTGAACACGCATCCCCATCACCCCATGACCCTATGACCCTATCACCCGCGTCGCAGGCGCCGGTGTGGGACGATGCGGCGAACGAGCGGGAGCGGCGCCGGGCGCGGGTGCGCAAGGTCGCGAGCCGCGGGGTGCTCTATGTGACGGCAACGTTTTTCGCGCTCTTTGCCGCGCTCCCGTTTGCGTGGATGGTGCTCACCGTCTTCAAGACGAACACCGATCTGTACAACCCGAACCAGAACCCGTTTCTGTACAACGAGCCGCCGACGCTGGCGAACATCACCTATCTGTTCGAGAACACGGAGTACGCGACGTTCGTACGCAACACGCTGATCGTGTCGGTGCTGGTGGTGATCGTCACCCTGATCGGGGCGGTTCCGGCGGCGTACAGCCTGTCGCGGCTGGCGGGGAAGTGGGGGGAGGGGCTCGGCATCGCCATCTTCCTCGTCTATCTGGTGCCGCCGACGCTGCTGTTCATCCCGCTGTCGCGGGTGGTGGCGGAGCTGGGGATCCGCAACACGTGGTGGGCGATGGTGGTGGTCTACCCGACGTTCACGATCCCGTTTTGCACCTGGCTGTTGATGGGGTTTTTCAAGTCGATCCCGCGCGACATCGAAGAGCAGGCGATGATCGACGGCTACAGCCGGCTGGAGGCGATCTGGCGGACGGTGCTGCCGGTGTCGATTCCGGGGCTTCTCACCGTCGTCGTTTTCAGCTTCGCGTTGACGATGCACGAGTTTGTCTACGCGCTGGCCTTCGTCACGTCGTCGGACCAGAAGACGATCTCGATCGGGGTGACGACGGAGCTGATCCGGGGGGATGTCTTTTTCTGGCAATCGCTGATGGCGGCGGCGGCGCTGGTGGCGATCCCGATGGCGCTGCTCTACAACGTGTTTCTGGACCGATTCATCTCCGGGTTTACGCTGGGGGCGGTCAAGGGATAGGGCTGCAACGCGCGATCGGCTTATGCGATGCGGTGTGCGAGCTGATCGGTCTCGTCGGCCGCCTTCAGGGCGGATTCGACGCTGTTCATTGCGGCCTGAGCGGAGACATCGCTGTGGAGCCGAATCGAGACCCAGAAGCGGCGACCGCGCGCGAGGTCCTGATCCAGTCGCCCCGTCGTGCGCGCAATCCAGCGCTCGCGGTCGCTCTCCGAACGGTAGGCGACGATGCGGTACGCATGGTCCCCAATCGTGACGGTGCGCAACTCGATCTCTGCCCCGTCGGGAATTTCGTCCAGGATAGCCGGATCGTCGAGCACGTCGCGCATGAAGTCGAAGGTCTCGCCAATTCGCTCCGTGATCTGCGCGGCCCGCTTGTCGTCGATGGTGGCGCGTTTGCTCATCGCGGATCCTTGAAGAACGCCTCGCGGTACCGTCGCCAGGAGTTTCGCATGTCTTGCTCGGCGAACGTCAACGCTGCGCCGAGCGACGGTTGATCCGCCACAGGTGTTTTTGCAACGACACGGCCGCGCCGATCGAGGATGTCGAGATGTGGGAAGCCGTGCGCCGTGTCGTACCGTGCCACCGCGACGGCCTGGTCTTCGACGACGGTTCGTATTGGACCGTGAAAGCCGTCACGCGACCGCCCTCCGTCGTGAACTGAACCCTGAGCCACTCCAGATCAGTGTCGTCGAGCCGGCGCCGAAACGCTCTGTTTTTCTCGACCGGTTCATTTCCGGCTTCACGCTGGGGGCGGTGAAGGGATGAGCCATAGGCGGTCCGGCGGGTCATGAACCGCTCCGACATGGTTGGTCCCGCCAATCCGCGGGTCGCCTCCGGCGCTCTGCAGCCACCGGCGGCGCTGGAAGGTAGGAGAGGCGCAGGGACGATCACCGGGGCTGCACCGCGCATCAGGCAAGCTCCAGCGTGCGGGCCGCCGTCTCCGTCAGCAGGTCCCACCGCTCCGTAAACGCCTGGTACGCCATCCCGGAGAGTCCGACGTGGAGTTGGCAGCACGCCAACCGCTCCGCGACGTGCGGGACATCGAGGCCGATGGCGGCGTGGTGGCGCGACGCTTCGGCCGCGACGTCGATGCCGGCCCACGCCGGATACCAGGGCGCCCAGAAGCAGAACCAGGCCAGGTCGTAGAGCCAGTCGCCCCACATGGCGCAGCCCCAGTCGATGACGCCGCTGAGGAGCCCATCCGCGACCAGGACGTTGAAGTTGAGCAGGTCGCTGTGGATGAGGTGGCGCTCTTCGGGGCAGGAGTCGCTCGATTCGCCAAGCCGAGCGTACGCCTGCGCGAAGGCTCCCGAGCCGATGGGCGAGGCGGCCAGCCGCTGCCGCCAGCCGTGGATGCGGTCTCCCGGCCGGTCGCTGGCGATGTCGAGCAAGGCGGCGCGCCAGCTCGGATGGGGAGCGTGGCCATCGGCGCCCCAGATGCCGTAGCCGGTCGTGCCCACCGGCGCGGCCTCCCGCATGGCGTCGAGGGCGGCGAAGAGAGAGGGCAGCGAGGCGCGCATCCCGGTTTCGTCCAGCTCGTCGAGGAAGCCGCCGGAAACCCGCTCCGAGATGGCGTAGAAACCCTCGTCCGTCTCGCCGATCTCGAGGATGGCGGGGATGGGCAGCGCCGGGGAGGCGAAGCGCGTCGCGAAGCGGTCCTTGCGGAAGTCCTCGTCGAGCGCGCTGAAGCGGACGACGTATTCGTGCCCCTCGCGGGCAAAGGCGTAGGCGTGCGACCACTCGCCCTGTCTCGTGCTCGGCGCGGCGCGGACGCTGGGGCCGAAGCGATGACGCAGCCACGCTCTGTCTTGTTCGAAGCTCGTCACGATGATGCACGCCATGCAGGCAATTTGGCATATCCCTTGCGACAATGCGCCGAGGCTCTTGCCAGGTGGGCAGGCGTCCAGCATAGTCGGAGAACGGGAGGAGACCCATGCACCGGTTCACCACGCTCCTGTCCATCGTCGCCCTGATGCTGCTGGGGAGCGTCGCTCTCGGCGCCCGGCCCCACGCCGTCGCCCAGGAGGCCACCCCGGCCACGGACGAGGCGATGGGGGAGGAGGGATTGACCTTCGAGCCCGTGTCGTTCGCCCTGGGTGTGGAGGTGCAAAGCCCGTCCGATCTCTTTATCGCCCGCATTAGCATGGATCCCGGGGCGGGGTTCCCGATCGAGGAGAGCGATCCGACGGCCGGCATCTTGGTCGTCGAGTCCGGCACATTCACCGTCGTCGTGGAAGGAGCGATGACTGTGACCCGGGGCGCAACGCTGGGAGAGGCGGTCGCGGCAGCCGAGGCCACCGGGGATTTTAGTGAAGCCTCGGAGGCCATTCCCGCGGGCCAGGAGGTGACCCTGGAAGCAGGGGACGCCGCCTACATCCCGTCCAGCGTCAACGGCGAGATTCGCAACGACGGTAATGAGCCAGCGGTGGGTCTGGCCTTCCTGGTGATTCCGCCCGAGGAGATGATGGGCGAAGAGGCCACGCCGGAGGCGTAGCGGCGCGCCCGCTTGCCCTCCATATCCGGGGTGGGCAGCGAGCGATAGCCTGGGAAGCGGCCGGCAGAGATATGGCCAGTCGCTTCCCATAATTCCGGCCGGCAGCGAGGCATCCCGGCGGTCGGGGAACGCCCGGTTGCACAACGCCGAGATTCCTCCTTCGTCGGAATGACACGAGGGCGCGCGGCGCCGTAGCCCGTGGTCAGGAGCCGGAGGCGCCCGTCAGTGGTGCTCCGGCGGCGCCAACACCCCGCGGAAGGTATCGGCGATGTGGGTGCGGCTGATGACCAGGGTGATGGCGGCGAGGATGATGTAGACGATCGACAGCTCCGTGCGGATGTCGGGCCAGGCGAACTGGAGGGCGAAGAGCCCGAAGAGGAGCCCGGCACCGACCATCGACAGCCGCCGGTCGAGCAGCAACGCCACGGCGAAGAGCGACTGGGCGGCCGTGAGCAAAATCTCCTG
>CALMZR010000318.1 GCA_937870845.1 uncultured Chloroflexota bacterium | reverse complement strand
ATGCGCACCTCGGCGCAGGTGCCCGCGGGCAGCATGCGGATGCCGTCCACGATCGTGAGCGGCTCGCTCACCGACCCGGTCGCGAGATAGGACGCGACCGCCGGGCGCGAGAGACGACGCGGCACCAGCCCGCTGGCGAGCAGCGCGCGCGTCTCGCTCGCGAAGAGGAGCGCCCCGCCCTGCTCCGTCCAGTACATCGGCTTGATGCCGAAGGGATCGCGCGCGAGCCAGCCGCGGCGCGCCTCCGCGTCCCAGAGCGCGAGCGCGAACATGCCGCGCAGCTTCGCGAGGAAGGGCGCCCCGTGGCGCGCCCAGCC
The DNA here is from genome assembly GCA_937870845.1 of uncultured Chloroflexota bacterium. Lineage (GTDB taxonomy): Bacteria > Chloroflexota > Chloroflexia > Thermomicrobiales > UBA6265 > JACCXM01. Next base: position 3,226 of record CALMZR010000318.1, on the reverse strand, counting down.
GGCGAGGATCACCTCGGTGTCGCTGCCGCTGCGGAAGCGCGCCCCGTCGCAGGCCAGCTCGGCGCGGATGCGCTTGTAGAGTGTCGGCTTATCGGCATCAGTCACGAGGCTCATGCGACGAGCCTCCGCACCGCCGCGTTGAATCGCTCGCGCGCGGCTTGGCGCAATCCGTGCCGGCCGCCTTCGACGACCTTGCGGCCGCCGGCCCGGATGGTCAGTTTGCCGGCGATGACCGGTTCGCCGGGGACGCGCATCCGCGGCGCCACGTCAGCCCGCGGTCATCACGCGCCGCTTGCGCTCGACGAACGACGGCATTTCCTCTCGCTGGAACACGCAGGTCTTGCCGGGAACCTTCGAGATCGCGCCATGGTTGCCGTCGCGATCGATTGCCACGATGTTGACGTCGCTAGCGTATGGGGCGTCGAGGGCGAGCAAATCCTGCCCGGCCACCGTCAGCGCGTCGTCCGGCGAGAGCCCGAACCGCGTTGCAATGACCACGGAATGGGCAGTGCGGAGGCGTCGGGCCATCGCGCCGCGGCCGGTGCAGGCGGCGGCGCCCCAGCGGTTGTCGGCGTAGTTGCCGGCGCCGATGATGGGGGAGTCGCCGACGCGGCCGGGGTATTTCCAGGCCCAGCCGGAGGTGCTGACGCCGCTGGCGAGGTTTCCTTCGCGGTCGCGGGCAATGACGTTGACGGTGCCGTGGGCGTCGAGGGGGCGCTCGGGGTCGCGGCTCAACCGGGCGGCCAATTCACGCATTCTGCGTTGGTAGGCGCCTTCGGCGCCGTCGGCCATGCGGGCGCGCCAGATGGCTTCGGCCTCGGGCGTCAGCAGGTTGCGCTCTGGAAGGCCAGATTCGGCGGCGAGCATGCGAGCGCCGTCGCCGACGATGAGGACGTGGGGCAGGGTGTCCATGACGGTGCGGGCGAGGTCGATGGCGTCCTGGTGGTTCTTGAGGGCGGCCACGGCGCCGGTCGCGAGCGTGCGGCCGTCCATGAGGCTGGCGTCGAGCTCGACGTCGCCGAGGAGGTTGGGGAGGCCGCCGTAGCCGACGGAGTGATCGTCGGGGTTGGCTTCGACGCGGCGGATCGTGGCGATGACGGCGTCGATGGCGGAACCGCCGTCGCGGAGGATGGCGAGGCCGTCGTCGAATCCGACGCGGGCGTTGGCGCTGCCGATGAGGAGGGTCAATGCGTGCCCTCACCCCCCAACCCCCCTCTCCCGTGGGACACGGGAGAGGGGGGCTTTTCCTGCTTGAAGGCGAGCACGCGGCTCACTCGGATCGTTCTGGCGCTTGGTCGCCGGCAAGTTCGCGGGCGACCTCGTCGACGGCGAACGACGGTAGTTCACGCTCGTCGCGGCCAGAGCGCACAGTGAACGACTCGGGATCGCCGGTGAGCGTGCCAACCCGGGAGACCGGGATTCCGGCTGCCTCGAGGTTGCGGCGGATGGCGGGGACGGCTTCGGGAGCGGCGGCGATGAGGAGGGCGCCGGAGGCAAGGAGGCCGAGGGGGTCGAGGCCGAGGGCGTCGGCGACGAGGCGGGTTTCGGGGAAGATGGGGAGGGCGTCGGCGTCGATGGCGGCGCCGGCGCCGGAGGCGGCGGCAAGCTCGCGGACGGCGGTGGCGAAGCCGCCTTCGGTGGGGTCGTGGAGGGCGGTGACGCCGCCGGCTTGGCGCGCGAGCTCCGCTTCGCGGACGACGGAAATGCCGGGGTCGCGCATCAGGTCGGCTGCGGCGCGCACGGCGTGTTCGCCGATGAGGGGGACGAGCCGGTCGCGGCGCTCCCTGGCGAGGAGGGCCGTGCCCTCGATGGCGAGACCTTTGGTCAGGAGCAGCGCGTCTCCGGGGCGCGCCTTGCCGGGTTCGATCAGGTCGCCGGGAGCCATTTCGCCGAGCATCATGCCGACGAGGATGGGGCGCTCGAGGCCGGGGACGATCTCGGTGTGACCGCCGACGAGGTCGACGGCGCGGCAGCGGCAGGCTTCGCGCAGCTCGGCGAACTGGTTGAGGATGCCGGCGGGCGTGATGCCGTGGGGGAGGAGGGCGGTGACGAGGAGCCAGCGGGGGGTCGCGCCCATGCAGGCGACGTCGTTGGCGTTGACCTCGACGAGGTGCCAGGCGGCGCCCTCGGAGGCGAAGGTGATGGGGTCGTTCTTGGCGACGACGACGCGGTCGCCGACGGCGATGGCCGCGGCGTCGCGGCCGAGGCCGGGGCCGACGAGGACGTGGGGGTCGGCGGCGGTCCTGGGAAGGACCTTGTTGAGGAGCCAAGCGGGGAGCTTGCCTGGGGGCAAGGGTTCGAGCATGAGGTCGGGTTTCACGGACGTGGCGCTCCCTCGACTTTGGGCCAACGATGCTGGACGGAGTTTAGTGTGGAACGCCGGACTCGTGTCGTGACGTTGCGGGAAAAGTCAGCGGGCGAGTGCTGGGCCACGATTGTGGCCCTTCGGGCCACGGGCGATGTAGACATTGCCCATACAGACATTGCGCGGTGGAGCATCCGGAGGGCAATGCTTCCCGCTCAGTCCTCGTCCCATGGGTCGTTGGCGGTTGGATCGGCCGCGTAGCGGTCTTCGATGGTGGCGATGCGAAGCTCGGCTTGGTGGAGGAGGTCGGAGCATCGGCGGGAGAGGGCGAGGCCGAGCTCGTACCAGGTGACGGACTCGTCGATGGAGAGGCGGCCGCGTTCGAGGTGGGCGACGACGGTCTCCAGGGCGTGCAATGCGTCTTCGAAGGCGCCGTCGGCGATGAGGGCCTGGACGGCGGGGATGGAGGGCGGGGCGCTGGGCTCCTCGGTCGTCATTGCGGGTTTGCCGCGGCGAGGGGGCGGCGCGGCGCCTTGCTCTCCACGAGTGTGGCGATCGATCCGTCGTGGAGCATCGTGACCAAGGCATCGCCGTTGTTGATCTGGTCGATGCTGTAGATGGGCTGGCGGGTGTCTTTGCGCTGGACGGCGGCGTAGCCGCGGCCGAGGACGGCGGCGGGGTCGAGCACGTCGAGGAGTGCTGCAGCCTGGGCAACGTCCATCCGGTGGGCGTCGAGGATGCGGCGTTGCGTCTTACGGAGACGGGCCGTTGCGCTGGCTATGGCGTGCTGATGGCGTTGGATTGTTGTCGTGGGGTTGTGCGCAGCGAGACGCCGCGAGAGGGAGCGGTGGTTCGTGGCCGCGTCGGCCTTGTGGGTGGCGAGCGCCCAGGTGAGGCGGGTTTCCAGGCTGCGAAGTTGGT
>CALMZR010000317.1 GCA_937870845.1 uncultured Chloroflexota bacterium | reverse complement strand
ATCCAGCTCACAAAGCAGCTCTACGCCCAACAACACGCCTCGTAAGCTCCGACCAAGCTGCACGCGAAGCCCCTCTCCCATCGCAATGGGAGAGGGGTTGGGGTGAGGGCCGCTCAGGGCGGCGGAGCGAAGATAGCCCCCCTACGTCACCCGCAACACGCACGAGAGGTTGTCCGCATACCCGTCGTTGGACGTCCCCGAGGACCGGGTCTGCGTCAAGACGAACTTGATGCTGCGCGTGCCGACCGGAACCGCCCCGGTGGCGGAGCGAAACAGAAGACCCGTCGCCGAGTTGCGATCGGCCGTCGTCACCGGCCCGACGCTGTCCCGGTCCAACTCGTCGCCGTCGCCATCGAGGAAGATCGCGGTCAGCGTCGCCCGGTCGCCCTGGCCGCCGAAGCCGCCGAGGAACCCCGAAAGCTCGTAGCCGATGCTGCCGCCGTCGATCGGAGCCGCGAACTCGCTCACGCTCGCCGTCTGAGTCATCTCCGAGACGCCGTGGTTGCCGCCGGTGAACAACTGCACGCCGCGATCGTCGGGACCCGGATCGTCCGGTTCCGGCCAGCCGCCGGTCGTGTTGCCGTAGGCGACGACGGTCGTGCCGCCGGTCGTCCCCGTCCAATCGGGAATCACCACCGGCGTTCTGCCGTTCGGCGACGCGCTGCCCGACTCGGCATCGCCATTCCTGATGAGGTTGTCGCTCAACGCGTCATCGCACTCGTTGGCGGCATTGCATATCTCGGTCGGCCCGCAGCAGACGCCGCCGCAGCGGAGCCGGCCATCGTTGCACGGAACGACACATTGCACGTTGTTGAGGCAAACCTCAGCGTTGCGGCAGCATTCGGCGCCGCACGGCCGGCCGGTTGTGCAGGCTGGCACACAACGTCCCCCGGTGCAGATGTGATTGGGAGGACAGCCATTCCGACACCCGACCGGCTTCTTCTTCTTGTTCTTTTTCTTCTTCTTGCCTGAGGCGTCGCCGGCCAGACTCAGCGTCAGGAGGGCGCCGGTCACGACCCCTGCCACGCCGCGCCGGTCGAGCCTGCCGGCCAGCAGTTGGGTGAGGCGATCGAACCGTCGTCCGTTTTCGCCCGCTCCTCCGACGGCGGCGTGCCGCTCTAGCGGGTCCCTTCGCGCCGGTTCGTCTGCGGCGACGGCGAATCCCGGCCGCCCCAACGGTTGCTCCGGCTCCTTTCGCTCCTGCGGATCCGTTTCGCGCTCGGACTCGTTCATGATCGCCTCCTCGTTCGCACGGGCGACCCCAGGGAGGGGTCGTCTCGCACACTACCGAGGCGGTCTTCCCAAACTCTTCCCAGATCGGCTCTCGGCCCCTGGCTACTGGCTGATGGCTGGTGGCTGGTGGTCGATCAGCCTTCTGGAGGTTCTGCCAGGGCTTCGCTGAGCACCCGCGCGAGCGGAGTCGCGCGGCCACCTTCATACGCCTCGCTCGCCGTCTGCGCGCCAAGCGTGGCGCGGGCGGCCCGCAGAGTTTCTTCGACCGTATTCCGATCGGCGGCCGATGGCGGCGAGGCGATCTCCTCCCGCAGCGCCGCCGCGGCCCCGACGAGCTGTACCGCCCGCTCCGCGTCCCCAGCATCGAGGACGGCGCCGGCCAGCATCTCCAGGTGCTCCGGGATCGCCGAACGCTCGTCGAGGTCAGCCAGGATGCGCAACCCCTCGCGTAAGTACGAGACGGCGCGCTCCGGCTCCCCCTGGGCACGTGTCGCCATCCCGAAAACGGCCAACGCCCCCGCGAGTCCGAGCCGATTCCCCATGTCCCGGAAAAGGCGCACCGCCTGCGCGCTCAACGCCGCCGCGCGCTCGGTCTCCCCTTGTTCGAGCCGGACGCGCGCGAGATTGGCCAGGTCGAAGGCGACCCCGTCCGGCAGATCCAGCTCGCGTTGCAACCGCAGCGCCTCCTCGAACAACGCCGCGGCCCGCTCCGTCTCGCCTTGCTGCTGGACGACCTCGCCCAGATTGCTCAGCACGATCGCGGCGTTCACCAGGTCGCCAACGTCTCGGAAGATGTCGAGACTCTCCGTGTAGCACGCCTCGGCCCGCTCCAGATCCCCTTGGCGACGGGCCAGCGTCCCCAGCCGATCGAGCGTGCGCGCCGTTCCCGGCCGGTCCCGAGCCTCCCGCGCCAGCGCTAGAGCCCGCTCGTGGTAATCGCGGGCGGTGTCGTAGTCGCCGCGGTGGGAAGCGGCGGTCCCCAGCCCGCTCAGCGCCCGCGCCTCCCCCGCCAGCGACCCCAGCTCCCGCCACAGCGCAAGCGCCTCCTGATGCAGCGCGGCCGCCTGCGCAAAGTCGCCCTGGCTCTCGGCCAACGACGCCGCCCCATTGACGGCCGCGCCGCGCACCGCGGGATCGTCCGCTCCAGGGAGCGCCAGCGCCCGCGCCAGCCACTCCCGCCCTTCGCTGAGATAGCCGCGGCTCCACCAGAACCGCCACAAGTGGCCGCCGAGGCTGAGCGCCTCCGTCGCGGCGCCTCGTCCGATCGTCCAGACCAACGCCTCGCGCAAGTTGTCTCGCTCGGCGTCCAGGCGGTCGAGCCATTCGGCCTGCTCGGGTCCGGACAGCCGATCGCCGGCCATCGTCGTCAATTCCAGCGCGTAGCTGGTCAGGATTTCGCGCGCCGCGTCCAGCTCTCCGCTTGCCGCCAGCCGCTCCAGCCCGAACTCGCGTGTCGTCTCCAGCATCTCGAACCGAGTCGCGTCGTCCGCGCCCCGACGTCGGATCAGGCTCTTTTCGGCCAGACGCTCCAACCGCTCTTTCGCCTCGGGTTCGTCCCCGCCGACCATGCGGGCGACGATGGCGGGCGTACACCCCCCGGCGAAGACCGCCAGCCGCCGGAACAGCGCCCGCTCATCGGCCTCCAGCAGGTCGTAGCTCCAGGCGATCGTGTCGCGGATGGTCCGCTGCCGCGCTGGCAGATCGCGATGCCCATCGACCAGCGTCCCCAACCGGTCATCGAGCATCGAGAGCAGTCGATCCGGCGGCAGCTCGCGGCTCCGCGCCGCCGCCAGCTCGATGGCCAGCGGCAGCCCGTCCAGCCGCGCGCAAATCCCGACCACGTCCCTGGCGTTGTCGCAATGCAGCGCGAACCCAGGCGCGACCGCCCTTGCCCGCTCCACGAAGAGCGCCGCCGCCGCCGCCCGCCCCAGCGTCTCCGGCGACGGCAGATGGCCCGCGTCGCCCTCGTGCGCGGGAACCTCCAACGGCAAGACCTCGACCAACCGCTCGGCCCGCACGTGGAGCGGCTCGCGGCTGGTGACCAGGATCGTCACCTCGGGGCACTCGGCCAGCAGATCGGCCAGCGCCGCCGCGGCCGGCAAAACGTGCTCGAAGTTGTCCAGCGCCAGCAGCGTGCGCCGGTCCCGGAGAAGCCGGCAAAGCTGCTCCAACGGCGGCAGGCCCCGCTCATCACGCACACCGAGGGCATGGGCGATCGTCGTCAGCGCCACC
>CALMZR010000316.1 GCA_937870845.1 uncultured Chloroflexota bacterium | reverse complement strand
CGAGGAGATCGCCGCGGTAGCGCTCGACTGCCTCACGCAGAGCCGGCAGGGCATCATCTTCGTCGCTGGCGGCCGCCCGCGTCAGCGCGGCCTCGAAGGCGGCGACATCGAGCCAGAACGGCGCGTCTGGCCGCCAGCGCAGCGTGCGCGGCGCGACGTCGAGGAAGCGGTCGGCGTCGGGCAGGGCCCGACGCAGGTCGTGCAAGACGTGGCGCAGATTCGTGCGCGCCTGCTCCTCGGTGGAGTCCGGCCAGAGCAGGAATGCGAGGCGTTGCCGCGGCTGCGGCGCATCCCGGTGCAAGAGCAGGTAGGCGAGCAGCGATTCCGCCCGCGCCGACGGCAGCGGCAGCGAGCGATCGCCGTAACGCAGATCGACGGCGCCAAGCAGGCGAATGCACAGCAATGGGGGTTGCACGGGGGCGCTCTCCACGCGCCTGACGCTCGTACGCCGCTTGCGCATTGCTCGATTCGCACGGCGGGCATCCCCGCCTGGCGATGCGGATACAGTGTGCAGGCCGGCCACAGGGCGGTCAATCGCCGCCCGGTTCAGCCAAGCGGGCAGCAGGCGACACGGACGTCGCGCCTACGCGCAGTATCAACCCCCCGCCTCCCGCCTCGCCGTTGCCAGCGCGCCCGATGTGGCGTTGTCAACCGTCCATCTGGTCGAGCATTTGCCGGTCGCTCTCGATCGATTCCTGGAGCAGGGTGAGGAGTTCCAGCTTGCGCCCGACAAACGCGCCAAAGTTCTCTCCCACGCGCGGCTGGGTCATCGCTTCCATGTCGTGCCGGCCCATCGGCAAATCCCGATACCCGGCCATCTCCCGCGCTACGGCGTCGAGGCGCGAAGCAGCCTGTCCGAGCTGACGGGAAACGCTGCGATAGGCTTCGTACTCCTGCCTGGCATGGGCGTCCTCCAGGTTCAACGCCTCCATGTGGACTTCCAGGACCGCTGCCATCGCCGCCGCCACGTTGCCCAATCGCTCCGGCAAGACGGCGCTCGCCGCCAACCCTTTGCCGCACGTCCAATCGTCCTGCTGATCCATGCGCGATCCTCACCTTCGCTCACGGCGCTTGCTTCCCGGCTTCCGGCGCGCCGCCCCAGTCGTACTCCATATCACGCGCGGTTCGGCGGGCGATCTCGTCCCCGTGCAAGCGCCGCACGACGTGCAACGCCATGTCGATCCCGGCCGAAACCCCGGCAGAAGTGATGATCTTCCCCTCGTCGACGATGCGCGTGTCGGCCAGGACGCTCGTGCCCGGGTGCCGCGAACGGAGACCGTCGATGGTGGCCCAATGCGTCGTGACGCGCAGGCCATCGAGCAACCCGTCGGCCCCCAGCAGGAACGCGCCGGTGCAGACGCTCGTCGTCAGCGACTCGGACGCGTGCTGGCGCGCGATCCAATCGAGTACGACCGGGTTCTCCTGCTGGGCGCGCGTGCCAAACCCGCCGGGGACCACCAGAATATCGAGGGGGAAATGTTCGGCAAAGGTCTGGTTGGGCTGCACCAGCAGCCCGCCCCGGCAGGCGACGATCTCCGCCCGCTCGGCGATCGTCACCACGTCGAAGAGGCGCATGTCCGGTTCGCCCGGAGCGTTGGATGGTCGCACGGCGCTGGCGAAGACTTCGAACGGCCCGCAGAAATCGAGGATCTCCACCTCGGGAAAGATCAGGATGCCGACGGTGCGCGGGTGCGCGGCCGCGTGCTTCGCGTCGTGGTCCATATGCCGTCCTTCATCTACTTGACTTCGCGACAGTTCGGCGTAGGCTGCGTCGTACCCGGCTGGTCAGGGAGCCGCATCGCTGCCGCGCTCCATTGCGGCGGTTCATGGTGAAGGAGATGTCTGGTGAGCGCAACCGTCTCGGAGACCGTCTACGCCACGCCGGACGAGTTGGCCAATCGGATGTCCACGGCCGGCGTCCACGCCCTGGAGCTGTTCTGCGTCTACATCGGCGACCAACTCGGGTTCTACCGCGCGTTGCACGATCGCGGCCCCATGTCCGCGCCCGAGCTGGCCAGCCACGCCGGGACGAACCAGCGCTCCACGCGGGAGTGGCTGGAGCAGCAGGCGACCGCGGGCTTCCTCGCCTGCGACAACCCCCAGGCTCCCGCCGACGAGCGGCGGTTCCGGCTTCCCCAGGGCTACGAGACCGTCCTTGTCGATCCGGAGAGCGCGACCCAGATGGCCGCCTTCGCTCAGATCGTGGCGGGCACGGTGGCGCCGGTGCAGCAACTCCTTGCGGCATTCCGTAGCGGCGCCGGCGTCCCCTACGCCGCCTACGGCCGCGATCTGCACGAGGGCCAGGCGCGGGTCAACCGCCCCGCGTTCGCGCATCTGCTGGCGCAGGAGTGGATCGCGGCAATGCCGGACGTCGTGGCCCGGTTGCAAGGGGATCCGCCGGCCCGCATCGCCGACATCGGCATGGGGCAGGGGTGGTCGAGCATCGCCCTGGCCAAGGCATTTCCGAAAGCGCGCGTCGACGGCTTCGACCCGGACGAGGCCTCAGTCGCCGCCGCCCGGGAGAACGCCCGCGCCGCGGGCGTCGGCGACCGGGTGACCATGATCACCCGCGACGCCGGCGATCCCGAACTCGCCGGCCGATACGACTTCGCCCTCGCCATCGAGTGCGTCCACGACATGAGCGATCCGGTGGCCGTGCTGGCGGCGATGCGGCGGCTGGTGGGGCCGGGCGGCACGGTGCTGATCGTCGACGAGCGGGTTCCGGACGCGTTCGCCCCGAACGGCGACGAAATCGAGCGCATGATGTACGGCTTCAGCGTGCTGCACTGCCTGCCGGTCGGCATGGCCGCTGCGCCCTCCGCCGCGACCGGCGCCGTCATGCGCCGCCCGACCTTCCGCCGCTACGCCGAAGCCGCCGGATGCCACCGCATCGACGAACTGCCGGTCGAGCACGAGACGTTTCGGTTCTATCGGCTTCGCGGGTGACAGCGTGGCGGGGTGTTAGGGCGACAGGCAAAGCGCTCCCCGACACCCCGTCACCCCGTCACCCCGTCACCCTCCGTCAGATCGTTCAGCGCCGCCCGCAACGACGCGATGGGGTCGCCACGCGGGATGAATTCCATGCCGACGTAGCCGGTGAAGCCGGTCGCGGCGATGGCCTCGTAGATCGCCGGGTACCGCAACTCCTGCGAGCTATCCGGTTCATGCCGGCCGGGGTTGCCCGCGACGTGGTAGTGGGCGAAGGCGGGATGATGAGCCCGGATAGCGCCGATGATGTTCCCCTCCATGACCTGCATGTGATAAACGTCGTACAGGAGCTTCACGGCCGGGGACTCGACCCGCTCGATCACCGCGAGACCCCAGGCCGTGCGGTCGCATTGGTATCCCGGATGGTCGACGCGGCTGTTGAGCAGCTCCAGCGCCAGCGTAACGCCCGCGTCTTCCGCCGCCTTGGCGACCCGCGACAGGCCGAGCGCCGTGATCTCGATGCCCTCGTCGTCGGAGATCCCATCCCGGTTGCCGCTGAAGCAGATCAGGACCGGGATGCGCCACCGCTGGGCCAGCTCCAGGTTGGCCAGCAGCTCGCGCTCGATGCGGCCGTGGTTCCGGCGCCGGTTGAGCCCGTCCTCGATCGTGCCGTGGCCGCGGTGGCTGGCGATGGCCAGCCCCGCGTCGGCGATCGGCGGCCAGAGCGCCTCGTCCGCCAACTCGATCCCGTCGTAGCCCATCGCCGCGGCGGCGCGGATCAGCGCCTCCGCCTCCACGCCGCGATCGGCGAACGACCACCAGGTCAGCGACGCTTTCGGCCCGGTCATGGCTCCCCTGTTCCTCACGCCCCCATCGCCGCCCGCGCGGCCGCCGCAACGGCTACGGGAAACGGCGCTCGTCGGGACTATTCCTCGATGCCGGCGAAGATTTCGGCGGCGGTGACAGGGAGCGAGCCGAGCAGCGGTGATGCCGGCGTTTCGTCGCCCGACCATACGGCGACCCAGTGCAGGGCATCGCGGTCGAGGGTGAGCATCTCGATGGTTCGCGCCTCGGGATCGACGATCCAGTATTCGCGCACGCCCGCGCGGCCGTAGAGCGCCCGCTTGGTGAGCAGATCGTGGGTCCGGTTCGATGGGCTGAGCACTTCGATGAGGAGGTCGGGCGGCCCTTCCACGCCATTCTCAACGATGCGAGCCGAACCGCCAGGTAGAATCACCAGGATGTCGGGTTGCACAGGATTAGCGCCAGGAAAGAAGACGTCGATCGGTGCTGTCAACAATTGGCCGCGGAGCCTGGCGAGGATGGGGAGCAGAAGCGCGATCAGGTTGATCACCGTCAGCGCATGTGCGGACTTGGGCGACGGCATCTCGTACAGCTCCCCCTCGATGATCTCGTAGCGGCGGCCGTCGTCGGGCAGCGACAACAAGTCCTCGTAGGTCCAGGCGCCGGGAGCGGGTTTGATCTGGGCCACGTCACGTCCCTCCGGGAGTCCGCCGCAGTATAGCGGGCGTCACACGCCTCACCGACACGACCGGCATGCCGCCAACCAGACCGCCTAGACTCCCCGCATGACCGATGCCGACATGACCCCGCGCCTTCCCTATCAAACCCGTCTTGCTGATGCGACCATCGGGTACGAACGGATCGACGCCCGCTGGAATTTGGTGGCGAACGCGCGGCTGATCGCGTTCCTCCTCGCCGTCGCCGCCGGCGCCTGGGGACTCTGGGGCCGCGCCCCGCTCGGGTGGCCCTTGGCGGCGCTCTTCCTGGCCGCATTCCTCGTGCTGGCCATGTACCACTCCCGGCTGGGGCGGGAGCGGGCGCGGCTGGCCACGTTGCGCGCCATTCAGGAGGAGGCGCTAGCCCGGCTCGACCGCCGCTGGAACGATCTCGTCGCGCCGTGGCTGCCCGAAGTCCCCGCCGATCATCCCTACGCCTTCGATCTCGACATCGTCGGCCGCGCCTCGCTCT
>CALMZR010000315.1 GCA_937870845.1 uncultured Chloroflexota bacterium | reverse complement strand
ATCTGGATCGGAAGCACGGTAAACAGATCGAGCGGATCGTCCGGCACGTAGCGAAGATAGGTCAGGGCTCCGATCGTAATCAATGGCGCCGTCTCCCCGATAGCCCGGGAAGCCGCCAGGATGTTCCCCGTGAGGATGCCCGGAAAGGCCGCGGGCAGCACGTGATACCAGACCGTCTGCCACTTCGTTGCGCCGAGCGCAAAGGATGCTTGCCGCAGGCTCGGGGGCACCGCCCGAATCGCCTCCTGGGAGGCGACGATGACGATGGGAAGCACGAGCAGCGCCATCGTCAGCGCACCCGCGAGCACGCTGCGGCCGAGGCCGAGATAGCGCACAAAGATCTGCAGTCCCAAGAGCCCGTAGATGATCGAAGGAATCCCAGCCAGGTTCGTGATGTTGATCCGGATGAACGACGTAATCGAATTGACGCCGGCATACTCTTCAAGGTAGATGGCCGCCATCACGCCGATCGGCAATGCGAAGAGGATGGTGAGCCCGATCATCCAGACGCTGCCGACGAGCCCGGCCCAGAGCCCGGCACGATCGGCGAACCGAGAATCGAAGTTGCTGATGAAGCCAAGATCGAGCCAGGGGAGCCCCCTTACCAGGACGTCGGCGATCAATACAGCGAGCACACCGAGCGCGATGAGAATGCTCAGGATGCCCAATGACCTGAACGCCCCGCCCCGGCGCTTGCGGGATGTGAGCTGCTCCTTCCAGGCGCTCTCGCTCGGCATCCCGTCAGCCAAGTTAGAGTCTGGAAAGGCCTTTGCCACGCGGGTGTCCTGCATCGTGCTCATCAGTCGTACACCTCGCGGAAGCGTCGCACGAACCAGTGACTGAAAACGTTCAACGCGAACGTGACTAGGAACAGAGTCGTCCCAACGGCGAAAATCGTCTGGTACGCCAACGAACCCGCTGGCGTGTCGCCTAGGCTAACCTGCACGATATAGGCGGTCATGGTTTCGACCGCCACCAGTGGGTTGAACGTGAAGTTTGGCGTTTGGCCGGCAGCGATCGCCACCACCATCGTTTCTCCGACAGCCCGTGATAGCGCCAGGATCACCGAGGCCACAATGCCGGAAAGCGCCGCTGGAAAGACGACCTGCGTGGCCACTTCGAACCGTGTCGCGCCCAATGCGAAGGCGCCTTCCCGCAGCGACCGCGGCACCGACGACATCGCGTCCTCGCTCAGCGATGCCACAAGCGGCACGATCATGATTCCCATAATCAGCCCAGCGCTGAGCGAGTTGAAAGTTTGCATCCCTGGGATGAATCGCTGAAACAAGGGCGTAACGAACGTTAGGGCAAAGAACCCATACACCACCGTGGGCACGCCGGCGAGGATTTCCAGCAGCGGCTTGAGCGTCTCACGCATCTTCGGTGAAGAAAACTCACTCAGATAGACGGCCGACGTCAGTCCGAGTGGCACCGCGATCGCCAAGGCAATGGCTGATGTCAACGCCGTCGCGGAGATAAGCGCCCAGATGCCGAATCGCTGGCTTGAGAACAATGGGGTCCACCGCGTATCCAGGAAGAACTGAGCGAAACTCACTTGCCGGAAAAAGGCGATCGTTTCCGACGCCAGAGAAAAGAGAATCCCTAGGGTGGTGAGCACGCCAATCGCTGCCGCGGCAAATAGCAATCCATGGATCACCGTATCGCCGATCCCGTGCCGGAAGTTACGGCGCAGACTCTCCGGCTGAAACGGCGGCTCTACATGCGAAACTTCTACGGCCATAGCTGTCCAAGTCCCTGATTAGGCCTCGTGCCACAGAAGGTGGCGGACGAGATCTGGCCGACCCCGTCCGCCGCCATCCGCTCCACGGATGGTACGCCTTCAGCTACGCTTCGGGCGTGGCTCCAGCTTCGCCCCCGTTGACGTAGCGATCGAGCGTCGCTCCGACTTCCGATCCTTCTGGGAACAGCGTACCAAGCGTCCTGCTGGCGAACCGTTCGCGAAGCGCATCGTACGTTTCCGGCGCGAGCTCGACGTAGCCGACCTCGGGCGTGTCGATGATCGGGATAAAGCTCTCGCTCAGGTAGAACTCGACGAACGCCGCAACTTCGGGGCGCTCGGCCGACTCTGCTTTGACGTAGATGAAGATCGGCCGCGACAGGGGTTGGTACGACGCGTCGGTGATCGTCTCCGGCGAAGGCAGCACGCACTCCCCGTCGCCGTCGTCAACGGCCACCAACTTCAGCGCATCCTGGTTCGCCACGTAGTACGAGTATCCGAAGAATCCGAGCGCGTTCGGATCCCCCGCAATGCCCTGGACCAGGATGTTGTCGTCCTCGCTGGCTTGGAAGTCGCCGCGGCTGGCGCCCTCTTCGCCGTTGATGGCTTGCGTGAAGTAGTCGAACGTTCCCGAGTCGGTGCCCGCGCCGTACAGGTTCAGCGGCGCGTCAGGAAAATCCTCCCTGACCTGATTCCAGTTCGTCACCTGCCCCTCGGCTTCGGGGCCCCAGATGGTGTTGAGCTCCTCGACGGTCAGGCACTCGGCCCAATCGTTCGCGGGGTTGACGAGCACGGAGAGCCCATCGTAAGCGACCGGAAGCTCGATGAACTCGATCCCGTTCTCTTCACAGATCGCGACCTCGTCGGGAACGATCGGACGGGACGCATCGGAGATGTCGGTTTCACCGTTGCAGAACCGCTCGAATCCCCCACCGGTGCCGGAGATGCCGACGGTGACTTGGACCTCGGGCGCGTACGCCGAGAATTCTTCCGCCGCGGCCTGCGTGACAGGGTACACCGTGCTTGATCCATCGACGAGCACTTCGCCCGTCAAGTCGGCCAACTCTGCCGCGTTCGCCGGCTCGGGAACCTCGTCCTGGGCCATGGCGATCGGAGCAAGGATCCCCGAAACACTGAGCGCCGCGGCGATGAGCGCGGTTCGCGCTCCCGCTCCAATCCAGGAAATCATGCTGCGACTCATGAACTCTCCTCTCCAACGACCTGCTTCGTACCGGCTCCCCGCCGGCCGCTGTTCGGCGAACCGGATCACGCGATCCGGAACCGACCACCTGGAACTACGGCGCTCTCCCGGCGCCGATGACGTCTTCGTTGGCTCCCCTCGGGTCCGGCACGGCGAAGCGGTACCCGGCTCCGTACACCGTTTGAATCACCGTCGGCATAAGCCCCGCCTCCGCAAGCTTGCCGCGTAGCCAGGAGATATGAACGTCGACCGTGCGCTCGTCGACGATGACGTCCTCACCCCAAACGGCGTCCAGCAAGTCCTGTCGGCTGAATACCTTGCCCGGCTGAAAGGCAAGCGTCGTAAGCAACCCGTACTCCTTGGGTCGCAGCGACAACTCCTCATCATCGACCAGCACGCGATGCCGATCGATCTCGATCCGTAGCGGCCCTCGGAACAGCACCGCGGGCGGCTGCGCTCCGGCGATGGCGCGCCGCCGCACCCCCGCCCGCACCCGTGCCAGCAGCTCGCGCAGAACGAACGGCTTGACCACATAGTCGTCGGCGCCCAGCTCGAGACCGTCGATGCGGTCCTGTTGTTCGCCGCGGGCCGAGAGCATCAAGATCGGGATGTCGGTTTCGGCGCGGAGGGCGCGCAGCACCTGGAAGCCGCTGATCCCCGGCAGCATCACGTCGAGCACGACCAGATCGAGATCGCCGCGCTCTCGGCGCGCCTGCTCCAGACCGGCTTCGCCGTCGGCCGCGGTGAGGACGCGAAACCCCTCGCGCGTCAGGTTGTAGGCAAGCGTGCCGCGCAGCACGGGGTCGTCTTCGACGATCAGGACCGTGGCGACCTCGGGGACACCCTTCGCGAACGGATTCGGCGCAAGTTCTTGGCGGCTCAGCGGCATCTCGTGCATCACGCTTCAACCGTACCGCCGCGCCTGTTAACGGACGGCAATCGCGCTGTAAAATCCTGGAAAGCGTTTCCGGGTCGCGACGATTGCTACGGGGGCGAATTTTCCCGCGCCACGCCGAGCACCACCTCGACGGCTCGTTCGAGCTGTGGGTCGCCGCTCGCATCCGGCGCGACCTCGACCAGAACATCCGGCGTAAGGCCGCTTTCGGGAATCGGGGTCTCGTCAGGCGTCAGCCAGCGCGCGAAGGTGATTCGAGCCGACGACCCGTCCTCGAAGTCGTGGACCCGCTGTACGAGCCCCTTGCCGAAGGTGTTAGTCCCCACCAGGAAACCGCGGTCATAGTCGCGAATCGCCCCGGCCACGATCTCGGCCGCGCTGGCCGTCCCGCCGTCGATCAGCACCGCGAGCGGGATGTCGTAGGCGGTCTCGCCGCCGGCGACGATCGGCTCGGCAGCCAACTCGCCGTTGTCCTCCAGGTCGAGATCCCGGTACAGCGCCGGCCCGGCGTCCTCCGGCACGAAGCGGCCGATCATCTCCTGCGCGCTGGTCACCCAGCCGCCGCCGTTGCCGCGCAAGTCGAGCACGATCCCCTCCACGCCGTCCTGCTTCGCCTGCGCCAGCGCCGCGTCCAGCTCCCGCGTCGTGTTGTCTCCGAAGATCGTCACCGTGACGTGGGCGACCCGTCCCTCCTCGATCGTCTCGTACACCACCGCCGGGATAACGATCGCCTGGCGCATCACGCTAACGTCGAACGGCTCAGGAACGCCCTGACGACGGATCGTCAATCTCACCGATGTGCCGGCGGGGCCGCGAATGAGCGACATGGCGGCGTCGTTCTCCAGATCGGTCAACGGCGTCCCGTCCGCCGCCAGGATCACATCACCCGGCCGCAAGTCGGCCGCCGCCGCGGGAGAACCGGGGATCGGGGCCGTAATGGTGAACTCGCCGCCCGGTTGCTCGATCCACACGCCGATCCCCTCGTACTCCCCGGCCAACTCCTCCCGCAGAGGTTCGCCCAGAAGCGGCTCGAGGAAGACGGTGTAGTCGTCTCCGAGGACGTCGGTCATCCCCTGCGCGGCCCCGTAGTCGAGCTCGCGCTGGTACTCGTCCAGCGACGCGACCGGGGTCGCCGCGACCGCGGCCATCCCCTCCATGGCCCCGCGATCCAGCTCCGCCCAGAATGTCGCCTCCGCCTCCGGCGAGGCCGGGAGGAAGAAGTACTCTTCTTCGATCAGTCGCCTCACCTCGGCCTGCCGAGGAAAGGCCAAATCCAACCCTGCGCTGTCGCCTCCGGTCAGGCCGCCAATCAAGCGCCCTGATTTGAGCCAAGGGGCGCCAAAAAGGTGTCGCTCGGCGACGATTCCGGCGCCGAAGCTGACCACGGCGATCAACGCCGCGACCGAGCCCACCAATATCAGCGGCCAGATCGTCCGCGTCGCGCGGCTATTCGGCTCGTCAAGAGGAGAAAGCGGTTCCACAGGTTGCAACCAGAGGTATGAAAAGCGGCGCAGCAGCCGTTACGCCACCGCGTCGTATCAGGACAATCAAGGAGAAATCTCGCCGACAGGCGTCACGGCCTGCGGACATCGAGACTGCTCGCGACGGCAATCGTTCAGCAGTGCCAGCTATGGGTAAATCCCCCGCAGCCGGGTAAACTCGGCGACGCGATCGATCGCCCGCACCAAGGCCGCCGTCCGCATGTGGACGCTGTACTTCGTCGCCGTACCGTAGACCGCGTCGAACGCCTTGTCCATGATTTGCC
>CALMZR010000314.1 GCA_937870845.1 uncultured Chloroflexota bacterium | reverse complement strand
AACGCTTTGCGCCCCTGTCACGCACGTCGCAGCCCCGATTCTCGGTCTTCGCAGCGCTGTCAACAAAGTACCGCTAACATCGATCTCTGTTGTGGTGGCGGGCGCCCGCTCGGCGAGGCGCTCGATCTGCACGGACTCGACCGCGACGCCGTGCTGCCCGAGGTCGCCCGCGTCGTCGCCGAGTCCGCCCCGGAGACGAGGTGAGAGCATGGGCCGGTATCTCGTGCCCGCGGCGATGGCCGCGTTCGCCGTGGCGGCGCTGGCGGCGGGGCTGATCCCCTACCGGCCGGCGCTCTGGGCGGCCGTCGTGCCCCTGGCCGTGCTCGGCGGCGTCATCCCCATGATCTTCGCCATCAACATCCGCGTCGTGCCCGTCATCTCCCGCCGCTCCTGGGCGAGCGAAAGGTGGGTGCGGGCGCAGGTGGCGCTCGTCGTCGCCGGCGCGTGGCTCGTCTTCGCCGGTCGCGTCGCGGGGCTGGGCGCGCTGGTTGTAACCGGCAGCGTCCTTGCCCTGGCGAGCGCGATCGTCGCCGCGGTTAACCTGGCGCGGTTGTTCCGGCAGGCGCCGGGGCAGCGGCCCGCGCCGCCGCCGCCCGATTCAGAGCAAGCCGCCGTCGATCCGATCGCCACCCGGTTCATGCGGATGGCCGGGGTCTATCTGGTCCTCGGGCTCGTCGTCGGCGTCGTCACGGCGGTGTGGCGGCCCGGTGTCGGCCGCTGGGATCTCGTGTGGGCGCACGCGCTGCTGATCGGCTACATGCTCTCCATGGCGGCGGGCGTCTGCTACCACGTCCTGGCCCGCTGGACCGGGCGGCGCTGGCGGAGTCTGGCCGCTATCCGGCTGCACTTCGCCCTGGTCGTCGTGGGATTGCCGCTGATGCTGCTGGCGCTGGCGACCGATCAAGCCATCCTGTTCGCGATCGCCGGGCCGATCCAGGCGGCCGCTATCGCGCTCTTCCTGGCCAACATCGCTCCGCTCACCGTCGCGTTGCCCTCGCCGACGCGACCGGCGCTCCTGGCCGCCATGGGGCTGCTGGCCGTCGGGATCGGGCTCGGCGCCGCGTTCGCCATCGAACCGATCCTCGGCGTCTGGCTCCGCGTGGTGCATGCCGAGATCAACCTCTTCGGCTGGACGGGGTTGCTGATCTCCGGCGTCGGCTACTACTTCCTGCCCCGCCTCGCCGGTCAGCCGCTGCGCTGGCCCTGGCTGGCCCCGTTCCAGCTTGGCGCCATCGTCGGCGGCGTGGCGCTCAGCGTGGCCGCGCTCGGCTGGCGCGCCCACGCCGATGGGCCGGCCTGGCTCGTGCTCGCCGCGGGCGCCGTGATTGCCGCCGGCTTCCTGCTCTTCGGTCTCCAGGTCGCCGGGACCTTCCGCCAATCGAGCGGGGGGACCGTCGCGGCGCTGCCTTTCGTGGCGAAGCCCGGCGTGCCGGCCGGGGCGTCCCGGTGAGGTGGCCGAGGCGGTCAGATGCGGCGGCAGGAGGCGGCCCCAGTCGACCCGCATGACGAGGACGATGAGGAGGAAGCCGGCGACCTGGATGGCGACCGCTCCCCAGCCCACGTAGCGCGACCCGAGGACGTCGCGCAGCGACCGATCGGCCACGTTCGCGGCGCTGACCCAGAGGATGTAGCTGATGCAGCGGGCCACGCCGAACACGAGGAGAAGGGGCGGCAACGGGGCGTGGGCCAGGCCCGCGGCGACGAAGAGTTGGTTGCTGGGGATGGGGCCGAGCGCGAAGAGGGCCAGCGACGGCAGCGCCAGCGCGGGACGGCTTTGCAAGCCAGCCGCCAGGGTCTTGATGTTGGCCCGCCAGGCGACGGGGATGAAGCGGTCGCCAAAGGCGCGGCTGCCCAGGGCGAGCAGCGCCCGCCCCGTTGCGGCGCCCAGGGCGCCGACGATCGCCAGCGCCACGACGGGGAGCCCCTGGTAGAGGTGAAAGTAGGCCAACACCGCCCACGTGGGCGGCATGAAGGCGGGCACGGCGTTGAGGCCCACGGCCAGCGCCCAGATCGCGAGCCAGATCATGTGCCGACGCCATGGTGACGGAACACGATGATTCGGGCGTTCGCGAAGGAGGGACGCCGCAGGTGCAGCGGCGACCGCGGCGCGAAGGAGCGCGATGGTGTGGTGGCAAGACCTGGCGTGGGGATTCTGGAACGGGCTGACGGCATGGGTGGTGCTCATCGCTCACGTCTTCGGCGCCTGGGAAGGGTATCCCTTCTACGACGCGACCCGCGCGGGCAACTGGTACGACTTCGGGTTCCTGGCCGGCGCCGGCTCCCCGCTGCTCGGCGCCGTCGGGGGCGGGCGCCGGGGCTGAGCGCCGGCAAAGGAGGGCATCATGGATCAGGCTGCATACCCGGTCACGTTCGCGGTCGACTATCCCGAACGGCCGCTCGATCGGCTTTCCACCTTGTTTCGCGTGTTCTTCGCCATCCCGATCGGAATCGTGCTGGCGTCGGTGTCCGGGGCGACCTGGCGCTGGACCATCGACGACCGCATGGCCGACGCGGGCGCCAACAGCGGCGTGCTGGTCGTCGGGGCGGGCGGCTTGCTGTTCTTCGCTCCGCTGCTCATGATCCTGTTCCGCCAAAAATACCCCCGGTGGTGGTTCGACTGGAACCTGGAGCTGGTGCGCTTCAGCAACCGCGTCGGCGTCTATCTGGCGCTGATGGACGACCGCTATCCCAGCACCGACGATTACCAGGCGGTCCACCTCGACTACCCCTACCCGGACGTGCCGCGCGACCTGAACCGCTGGCTGCCGCTGGTCAAATGGTTCCTGGCCATCCCGCACTACCTGGTGCTGATCGTCCTGGGCATCGCGGCGCTCGTGGCGGTCATCGTCGCCTGGTTCGCAATCCTGGCTACCGGGACCTACCCGCGCGGCCTCTTCCACTTCGTGGAAGGAGTGCTGCGCTGGCAGAACCGGGTGACCGGCTACGCGATCACGCTGGTCACCGATCGGTATCCGCCGTTTCGGCTCGCTCCGTGACGACGGTGGAGGCGACGCGCGGAAGCGCCCGCGCGTGATGGGCGTATGAGAATCCACCAGAAACCACGGCGATGTCAGCCGCGCGCATGAGGAACGCCGCCAGAGTCACGGTTTCGACATTTGGAGCCCTGGCAGGGCTGGCGGGGATCGAGCATGGCGTCGGGGAAATCCTGCAAGGCAACGTTGCTCCCAAGGGACTCATGATCCTGTCGCCTCTTTGCTCTTCCTCCTCTGGTCCACCCTGTTCGTCGAGCGAAGGCACGGTGGTCTGGTCCTGATGGTCGTGTCGGTCATCATGCTCCTGGTCGGCGCCGGCTTCGGCCCGCCGCTGCTGGGCATGCTGGTCGGCGTCGTAGCCACGAGGATCAATACCCCGCTGACGTGGTGGCGGAACCATCTTTCTCCCGGATCGCGTCGTTTGCTCAGCCGCCTCTGGCCGTGGGCTCTTGGGATGAGTTTCGTTATCTGGCTCTCGCTCTTGCTTGGTGTCGTTCTCCTTGATTGGTTCGTCGGCACCGACGCTCCGGAGTTGGTTGTTCCCCTCCTGACGTCCTCCGCGTTCGCGTCGTTTTTCGTGACGGTCATTGCCGCGTTCGGGCATGACGTTCAGCGATACGGAAGGTAGGAGGCGAGATGAATCCCCGACTGGCCCGTCGATCGGCCGTGAAGGCCGTCTTGGCCATAGGTGGCGCGGCTGTCGCCGGCGCGCCGCCGATCACGAGTCTTTTCCAGGCACGCGCCGCGTCCGGGCAGGTCGTCGAGACCGGGTTCGGACGGCTGGAGGGGGAACAGCGGGGGAGCGTGCTCGTCTTCCGCGGCGTCCCATTCGCGAAGCCGCCGCTCGGCTCGCTGCGGTTTTTCCCGCCGGAGCCGGCCGAGCCGTGGATCGGGGTGCGGGACGCGACGCGCTTTGGGCCGGGAGCGCCGCAAGGCGTCAACCCGGTCGAGATCGTGCTGCCGGTCCACGTGCCTGAGACGAGCGAAGACTGTCTCTACCTCAACGTCTTCACCCCGGCCACAACCGGCTCGCGCCCGGTGCTGGTCTGGATCCACGGCGGCGGCAACATCGCCGGGGCCGGCTCGCAGCGCCTCTACGACGGGAGCGAGCTGGTGCGCCGCGGCGACGTCGTGGTCGTCACCATCAACTACCGGCTCGGCATCTT
>CALMZR010000313.1 GCA_937870845.1 uncultured Chloroflexota bacterium | reverse complement strand
GCTATGGCGAAAAGCTCGCCACCCCCGACACCATTATCGCGGACCTCATCGGCGAGGTCGACCCCATCAAGGTCGCCGAGGGGCGCTACCTCTCCGACGAGCTGACCATCTCCTACGGCCTCATCCCGCGCACGAACAGGGGCGTCTTCGTCCTCAACGAGTTGCCCGACCTCGCCGAGCGCATCCAGGTTGGCCTCCTCAACGTCATGGAGGAGCGCGACGTCCAGATCCGCGGCTACAAGATCCGCCTCCCGCTCGACGTCCTGGTCGTCGCCTCCGCCAACCCCGAGGACTACACCAACCGCGGCCGCATCATCACCCCGTTGAAGGACCGCTACGGCTCCCAAATCCGCACCCACTACCCGGAGACGGTCGAGCTCGAAATCGAGATCATGGACCAGGAGCGCGCCGTCTACGACACCGACGGCATCGACGTCGCCGTGCCCGGGTTCATGAAGGAGATCGTCGCCGAACTGACCCACCTGGCCCGCCGCTCCCACGACGTCTCGCAGCGATCCGGCGTCTCGGTGCGCATGAGCGTCGCCAACTTCGAGAACATCGTCTCCAATGCCACCCGGCGCGCCATCCGCCTTGGCGAGCGCCAGACCGCTCCCCGCATCTCCGACCTGGCCGGCGTCCTCGCCTCGACCACCGGCAAAATCGAGATCGAGGGCCTGGGCGAGATTCAGGAAGACCAGATCGTCGACAAGCTCATCCAGGGCGCCGTCTCCAGTGTTTTCAACCGCTATTTCTCGGTGCGCGACTTCGACCGCCTCGTCCTCGCCTTCGACAACGGCCTGACCGTCGACGCCAGCGAGATGATGCCGGCTCACGACTACGTCCATCAGCTCAGCCACCTCGACGGCGTCGCCGACGCGGTCGCACTCCTCGATGTGGGCGGCAACCCCGCCGCCGTCGCCTCCGCCGTCGAGTTCATCCTCGAAGGCCTCCACCTCAACCGCCGGCTGAACAAGGACGAATCAACCTACTCCGGACCCGCCCGCTACCACCGGTAGGGGAGGGGCCATGCTTACAGGAGCCCTCCATGGCGCTACGGCACGAACCCCTCAACGTCGGGACCCGGCAGCGATCGCGAATTTCCAGAACGGAGCCCGCATTCCGCACGCACCTGGCGGTCTACCTCGGCGTCGGGCTCTTCCTCTTCACCCTCAACCTCCTGACGAGCCCCTTCGACCTCTGGTTCTACTGGCCGCTCTTCTTCTGGGGCTGGGGCCTCGCGTTCCACGCCTTCGCCACGTACGGCTCCGCCACCCCGGCTCGCGTCCCTGAGGTGCTGCGCTCCCTCGCGCCATGGCTCGGTGACGCTAGCCCGGCTCGGCACGCCGATGTCCAACCCGACACGGCCGCGCCCTTCGCCGCCGAGGCCTTTGCCGCGGTCCACGAGCGAATCGAGCGCATCAAGGCGATTTCCTGTGGCATCGCCGCCGACGACGTCCGCGGCCAGGTCGAAGCGTTTACCGCGGAAGCGGAGCGCATCATCGCGGCGATGGCCCGCCAGCGCGCCGGCGCCGCGTCCGTGCGCCGGTTCGACGCCGAGATGCTGGCCCCCGTCGTTTCGCTCCTCGAGCAGTACGCCGACGCGGCGAGCCACGGCGTCCCAAGCGCCGACGAAGCCGCCCGGCGCATCGCCGAACGCGACCTACCGATCGTGTTGGGTCGCCTCGATGACTTCTCCGTCGCTGCCGATCCACCGCCATCGTCGCCGACGACAGCGCGACCCCGTTCGTGAACGCCGTATTCCGCAGCAACGACGCGTCTCGGTCGGCCGCCGCGGTTGACCGCCTCACCGACTGACCGGAGACCCCCCATGCCCATCTACCGCTTCGGCTCCCGCTACTCCCGCTGGGACGGCACGCAGCAGATCGGCCCCCTCTCGGCCGACGACCTGATGCGGGCCATGTCCGACGACCTCATGCAGGATGGCGACGTCAACCGCGCCCTGCAACGCCTCTTCCGCTGGGGCTTCCAGCGCCCCGACGGCGAGAACGTCCCGGGCCTGCAAGGCCTGATGCAGCGCCTGCGCGAGCGCCGCCAGCAGCAGCTCGAGCAGTACAACCTGCAATCGATGCTCAGCGACATCGCCGAGCGCATCGAGCAAATCCTCGCCACCGAGCGCGCCGGCATCGCCCGGCGTCTCGAAGAATCCCAAGCGGCCCCGTCAGGTGATCCCGGCTCGGAATCGGATGCCGGTCACGGTGACCAGGAGAGCGGCGATTCCGCCCAGCCATCTCGCGCCGAATCCGGTCAACAGGGCGCATCCGGACAAGCGGGTCAAGCGGGCGAGGGCGATGAATCGGGCGGCGCAGACTCCAGCGAGGCGCCCGACCCCGACCTGCGCAAGCTCCTGGAAGCGATGGCGCAGCGCCGGCTGGAGCAGCTCGACGCGGTGCCGAAAGACCCCGCTGGAGCCATCCGCGCCCTCACCGACTACGACTTCATGACCCCCGAGGCGCGCCAGCAGTTCCAAGAGCTGCTGGACATGTTGCAGCAGCAGATGACCCAGCAGATGTTCCAGGGCATGCAGCAAGCCCTCTCCCAGATGACCCCCGAGGCTCTGGCCGAGATGCGCCAGATGATGCAGGAACTCAACGAGATGCTGGAGGCCCGCCGCCGCGGCGAGGACCCTGGCTTTCAGGAGTTCATGCACCGCTGGGGCCATTTCTTCGGCCCCGGCCTCAACTCGCTCGACGATCTCATGGAGCGCATGCAGCAGCAGATGGGCGCCATGCGTCAACTCATGCAGAGCATGAGCGCCGAGCAGCGCAGCGAGCTGCAAGGAATGATGCAGGCCGCGATGCAAGACGAGGGACTACGTCAAGAGATGTCCCGCCTCGGCGAAAACCTGGGCGCCCTCATCCCGCCCGAGCAGTGGCGGCGCGGCTACCAGTTCTCCGGCGACGAATCGCTGACGCTGGAGCAGGCGATGCGCCTGATGGAGCGCCTCGGCGAGTACGACGACCTGGAATCGCAGTTCCGCGACGTCCGCGACTGGAACGACCTTGCCGCCCTCGACGACGACAAGATCCGCGATCTCCTCGGCGCCGAAGAAGAAGAGCAGCTCGAGCAGCTCCGCCAGATTGCCCGCATGCTCGAAGAGGCCGGCTACATCCGGCAAACCCGTCGCGGCTACGAGCTGACTCCCCAGGGCGTGCGCAAGATCGGCGAAAAAGCCCTCACCGACATTTTCGCCGATCTCAAGCGCGACCGCGCCGGCCAGCACGATCTCCGCCGCGAAGGCGGCGCCGGCG
The DNA here is from genome assembly GCA_937870845.1 of uncultured Chloroflexota bacterium. Classification (GTDB taxonomy): domain Bacteria; phylum Chloroflexota; class Chloroflexia; order Thermomicrobiales; family UBA6265; genus JACCXM01. Next base: position 15,555 of record CALMZR010000313.1, on the reverse strand, counting down.
ATCGCACCGACGTCACCAAGCCCTACGAGTTTGGCGACCCGTTCTTGCTCGACATCCCGAAGACGATCATGAACGCCGTCCAGCGCGGCGAAGGCCCGTCCGCGGCTTCAGCAGGCGTCCGTCTCCTGCCGCGCGATTTCGAGGTCTACCGCACCGAATACACGACCCGCTCCGCCACCGTGCTCATGGTCGACATGAGCCGCTCCATGCTCTACAACGGCTGCTTCAATGCCGCCAAGCGCGTCGCCCTGGCCCTTGACTCCCTCATCCGCGGCAAGTACCCCCGCGACCACCTCAGCATCATCGGCTTCTCCTACCTGGCGCAGGAGATCAAGCCCGGCGAGCTGCCATCGATCGACTGGAACGAGTACAACTACGGCACCAACATGCAGCACGGCTTCCAGCTCGCGCGCCAGATCCTCGGCCGCGAGAAGGGGGCCAACCGCCAGATCATCGTCATTACCGACGGTGAGCCAACCGCCCACTTCGACAACGGCCACGTCCGCTTCAGCTACCCGCCGACGCCGCGCACCTTCCAGGAGACGCTGCGCGAGGTGATCCGCTGCACCCGCGACGGCATCACCATCAACACGTTCATGCTGGAGCGCTCGCCCTATATGGTCCAGTTCATCAACGACCTGATGCGCATCAACACCGGCCGCGTCTTCGTCGCCACCCCGGATCGCCTCGGCGAGTACATCCTGGTCGACTACGTCGCCAACAAGCGCAAGTTCGTGGCGTAAATCAATGCCGCCCATCCCGCGCGCCTCTGGACGCGATGTGGTTCGCGCCCTGAAGCGAGCGGGATGGTTCGTTGTGGAAAGTTTGCTTGCTGGCGGCGAAGCGGCGCCGAGTGAGACCCACCCAATGATCGCGGCAACGATCGTCGTCACTCCGGACGCCGCCTGACTCACGACGCGGGACGCTTGGTCCTCGGCCCGGGCCATGGCTAGCAGCGCTCGGAGACCTCCGAGCCATCGCCGCCGCTGCTCTGTCCGCCATCGCTGCCATGACCGCCACGGCTGGCGACGCCAGTGTCGGCGGCGTCGCTCGCCTGACGCTTGGCGCCGCAGTTGACTGAGACCGAGACGCGACCGCCCTTGCCAGTGACCTGTGCGCGGGCGAATGCGGACCCCCCAAGGTTTCGCCGCTTGCGGGCTTCGGCCACGTCGCCGCCCATACCGGCCGTTGCCGCCGCCAGCGCGGCGAACGCCGAGGCCGCCACGAATCCTCGCCGATTCATCGTGAGCTCCTTGGGCCGCTCGAAGACGGGCAGGGGCGCCGGCGGCACGCGCATCGTACCGCTTGATGTCAGAGATCTGCGCGCCAACATGGATTGCGGATAACCGAGATTATGCGAAAACTCAAGCGATCGCCGCCCAAGCGTCTTCAACGTGCCTGACCGTGCCGCCGCGACCATTGAAGGGCTCCGCAACGCTTTACAGCGCCGTGCCCAAGGCGTGTCATTCCCACGAAGGAGGAATCTCGGCGTCCGTGTCAGCGGCGCCGAGATGATGCTTGGGCGCCCTTGCTCCGGTCGCAATGAATCCTTCTTGCCACGCCGCTATAGCTCATGAAGGGGCCTCGATTCGCGATGAATCGATCGCCTCGTTCAAGCTGCCCGCAGAGAAGGCCTTGACGCCATCAAGCTCATCGACCGAACGATGCTCGGTCGGACCGGCGTGGCCGCTGCCTACGATCGGGACGAACCCAGGCGCCCACTTCGTCAGCAACCGCTGACGGATCCGCTCGCTCCCGCAGGGATATCCGAGCAACACAAAGAGGCCGACCCGGAACGGGTCGGCCTCTTTTTACGTCAACCGAAGCGGCCTACCTGCCGTAGATGGCCGCGATCACCGCCGCCGCGATGTCGTCGCCCGAGGCGATCGCGGCGTCGATGGCGGCGCTGACATGGCTGCCGCTACTTCCGCCCGTGTTGGTCGAACCGATCGAGACCGGCCCGCCATTGGCGTTCGCCGTCGACACGCCGCCGTTGCCCCCGCTCGCGACGTCGACGCCGCCATCCTGCGCCAGCGCCGCGCCGGCAAAGCCGGTCGACGCAATCGCGGCGATGGCGAGTCCGCTCAGCACCTTGCTCGTCATGGGTTTCCGTCCTCCCCTCATTCGCTGTGCCCCGTCGCCTGCGTGGAAGCGGGCTTCCCGCCCGGGGTCACGCCGCGTTGCCGCGTTTGAGCCACCCCACGGCATGCGGCCACGTCCTAGCCTACACGCATCGGCGGGGATGTCAAGCCACGGACGTCCTGAATCCGGGCCGCTCACACCCTCAACGCACTGCACTTCCATGCCGTTTCGCATGGTTCAGCCCCGGCCACAGCCCTCGCCGGCCCCGCCCGCACTATACTCGCCGCTGCCGCCGCCGCGCGGCCATGGCCCCCGGAATCGACGAGCGGAGCGAACGCGCCAGGAACATGGCAGACACCGGAATCATCGAATCGGCTCCCGCGCCTGCCGCGGCGGAATCGATCGGCAGCCAGACCAGCGCCGTTTCGGATACCCGGATCGTCCCGCTCCTCAGGATCCTCGTCTTCGTCGGCGGCTTCGCCTCCATCGGTGTCGAGCTGACCGCCAGCCGCCTCGTGGCCCCCTTCTTTGGCAGTTCCACCTTCATCTGGGCCTCCCTCATCGGCCTTACCCTCGCCTTCCTTTCCCTCGGCTACCTTCTCGGCGGCCGCCTCGCCGATCGCCGCCCCGACCCCGCCATTCTCTACACGGCCGCCGCCGTCGCCGCCGTCGCCATCGGCTTGATCCCGTTCGCATCGCGCCCGCTCCTGGCAGCCTCGCTCATCGCCTTCCAGGAGCTCGACGCGGGCGCGTTCTACGGCTCCCTCGTGGGCACGCTCCTCCTCCTGGCGCCGCCCATCACGTTGCTCGGCTTCATTTCCCCCTTCGCGATCCGCTTGCAGATGCGGGACGTGCAAACCGCGGGTCAGACCGCCGGCTCCCTCTACGCGCTCTCGACGATCGGCTCGATCGCCGGCAGCTTCGTCCCAATCCTCGTCCTCATTCCCATCATCGGCACATCCGCGACGTTCATGGCCCTCAGCCTGCTGTTGCTCCTTCCGGCGATCGCCGGCCTGCTCGCCGTGGGCGCTCGCCCCGTCGCCCTCGCGGCCGCCCTCGCCGCCCTGGCGATCCCCGCCCTGGCCCTTGCGGCCCCCGATGGCATCCGCCCCCCCGACCGCGGCGAACTCCTCCACGAGCGCGAGTCCGCCTACAACTACATCCAGGTCGTCGAGCAGGACGGCCGCCGCTCCCTCATCCTCAATGAGGGCCGCGCCGTCCACTCCGTCTACGACCCGGCCGAGCTCCTCACCGGCGGCCCTTGGGACTACTTCATGCTCGCCCCCCTCTTCGTCGCTTCCGACGCCGCCCCCCCCCGGGACGCCCTCCTCATTGGCTTGGCGGGGGGCACCGCCGCCCGGCAGCTCACCGCCGCCTTCGGCCCCATCCCCATCGCTGGCGTCGAGATCGATCCCGAAATCGCCGACGTCGCCCGCGACTATTTCGCCCTCGACGATCTGGAAAACCTCGAAGTCATCGTCGCGGACGGCCGTTACGCCTTGAAAACCTCCGATCGCCGCTACGACCTCATCGGCGTCGACGCCTACCGCCAACCCTACATCCCCTTCCAGCTCACCTCTCGCGAGTTCTTCGAGGAGGTTTCCCAGCGTCTCCGCCCCGGTGGCGTCGTCGTCGTCAACGCAGGCCGCACCGCTACCGACTACCGCCTCGTCGACGCCCTCGCCAGCACCATGCGCGACGTCTTTCCCCACGTCATCGCCGTCGACGTCGCCCGCTACACCAACACCATGCTCATCGCCAGCCACGAGCCCCTCTCGACCGAGGCGCTAATGACAAACCTCGCCGCCTTGCCCGACTCGTCCCCAGTGCATGAGGTCGCCGCCTGGAGCCTCGATTCCGGGAACATCCGCGACGTCGAGCCGGGCGGCCAGGTCTTCACCGACGACCGTGCCCCCATCGAGCTCCTCATTGACCAGATGATTTATGACGCTGCGCGCGAGATCACCGGCCCATGACGACCGCGCGTGAAACCGCTGTCCAGCCCTGGCGCAGTCCCATGCTCGACTCCCTCCCCGGCATCGCGCACGCGGTAACGCGCCGCGTTCCCGGCATGGGCAAAGCCGACGGCAATGTCGGCTTCGGCGCCCCCCGCGACAGCGACGACGCCTGGTCCATGCGCCAGCAGTGGTGCCACGCCGCTGGCGTCGCCCCGGAATGGCTCGTCACCCTCGGCCAGATCCACGGCGCCGACGTCCACCTCGTGACGGCGGCAGACGCTGGCAAGGGCGCCGCCCCCGGCTCGCCCCAGATCGGCCTCGGCGATGCCCTCATCACAAACGTTCCCGGCCCCGTCCTGATGACACTCCACGCCGACTGCCAACCCATCCTCCTCGTCGATCCCGCCCGCCGCGTCCATGCCCCCGCTGTCGCCGTCGTCCACGCCGGATGGCGCGGAGCCGCAGCCAATGCCGTCGGGGCAACACTCGACGCGATGCGCGCCGCATTCGGCACGAACCCATGCGATGTCCGCGCCGCCCTCGGCCCCGCCATCGGCGTCTGCTGCTACGAGGTTGGCGAAGACGTCGCGACGGCATGGCGCCGAGTTGCGGGCTCAGATGCCGGAGCCGCTCTCCACGTCTGCGGCGACCGTTACCGCTTCTCACTCGCAGCTGCCAACGCTCTGCTGTTGTCGCGCTCCGGCGTCCGCGACGCCTCCATCGAGACATCGACCATTTGCACCCGCTGCCAGACCGACGACTGGTTCTCCCACCGCGGCCAGGGCCGAAATACCGGTCGCTTCGGGGCCACGATCGCGGTGACGAGCGCTGGAGCACCGGCCTGATGAGCGTCGCGGATTTCACCCGAAGCATCGAAGCCGCCGCCGATCAGCCGACTGCCCTCCGATCTCGCATCACGGACGTCCTCACGCGGATAGCCGACGCGTCCCGCGCGGCAGGCCGCCGCCCCGAGGACGTGACCCTCGTCGCGGTCTCGAAAACGGTGGACCGGCGCGCGGTCGATGCGGCGCTGGCCCTCGGCATCCGTCACTTCGGCGAAAACCGCGTTCAGGACGCCTCCCGCAAGCTCGGCGATCCGCTCCCCGCCGGCGCCTGCCTCCACCTCATCGGCCAGCTCCAGTCGAACAAGGCCAAACCCGCCGCCGCCCTCTTCGACATCATCGAGTCCGTCGACCGCCCCTCCGTGATCGACGCCCTCGAAAAAGCAGCGGAGCGCAACGGCCAACCGCTGCCGGTCTTGCTCCAGGTTAATGTCGCTCGCGAGCCGCAAAAAGCCGGCTGCGACCCAGACCAGGCCGCCTCCCTCATGGCCCGCCTCGCCCAGTCCCCTTCGCTCACGCCGCAAGGCCTGATGACCATGGCCCCCCTGGTCGCCGACCCGGAAGACGCGCGCCCCATCTTCGCCGGCCTGCGGACCATCCAGCACAAGCTCCAGCGCCAATTCCCCGCCGCCGATCTCCACACCCTCTCCATGGGCATGACCAACGACTTCCACATCGCCATCGAAGAAGGCGCCACCTCCGTCCGCATCGGCCGCGCCATCTTCGGTCCCTGACCCTCCCGCCTCCGTCGCGCCTACGCTTGACGCCTTCCCCGCCCTTTGCTAGCGTTCCGGCTGTCCGACGGGATTCGACATCCGTGCTTTGCGTTCCGAGCACGAACCTGAAGTGAGCCGCGCTACACCGAGCGCGACATCGGTTTCGGCTGGATCGCCCACGCGATCGATCACCCGAGGCAGCGACGCCGCCGCGCGGCGGCAACCCAGGGCGCCCGCATCGATCGCCGGCCGCCCGCGAAAGGAGTCAACGCGTGACGCCGACCGACCTCTCCAGAGAGCACGCCGCCCTCGTCAAGGCCGCCAAGGCCGGGAATCTCAACCGCCGCGAGCTCCTCGCGCGCGGCGCCGCCCTCGGCCTCAGCGCCACGGCGTTGGCCAGCCTTGCCGCGAGCCAGCGCGTCGCGTCCGCCGTCGCCCGGCAGGACAACCCCCTCGCCGGCCAGACCATCGACATGACGATCCTGGGCATCGCAGGCTGGCCCCCCAGCCGCCTCGGCGTCGACATGGCCAACGAGCTCTTCAAACCCTACGCCCAGGAGACCTACGGCTACGACGTCAACTTCTCCTTCGAGGAATCCCCCTTCGAATCCCTCTTCCAGAAAGCCGCCACCTCGCTCCAGTCCGGCTCCGCCCAGTACAACATCATCATCTCCGACAGCCAGTGGCTGGGCGCCCTCGCCGAGCCGGGCTGGATCGTCCGCCTCAACGACATCATCGCCGAGAACCCCGAGCTCGACATCCAGTTCGAGGAAGCGGCCGCCATCGGCTACCGCATCTACCCCGACGGCTCCGACAACATCTATGGCTTCCCCCAGGAAGGCGACACCATCGCCGTCTTCGTCCGCCAGGACCTCATGACCGACCAGGCCGAGCGCGACGCCTACATGGCCGCCAACGACGGCGAAGACCTTCCCCAGACCTACGACGAGTGGCTCGAGGTCGACATCGACCGCTACGAGCGCATCTGCCAGCACTTCACCCGCCCCGACGAGAATCTCTACGGCACCGCCTTCCAGTGGTCAAAGGTCTACGACTTCGTCTCCTGCTACGCCTACCCGTTCATGTTCTCCAACGGCGGCGAGGCCTGGGACCCGGCCACCGGCCAGGTCGAAGGCATCGCCAACTCCGAGATCAATGTCGCCGGCCTGGAGCACAACAAGCGATTCCTCCAGTACGCCCCGCCCGGCGCCACCAACTACGGCATCGCCGAAGAGGTCGACGTCTTCACCGCCGGCACCATCGCCACCTGCTGGCAGTGGTCCGCCCTCGGCCCGCAGATGATGAACCAGCTCGTTCCCGGCGAGCCGGGCGAGGTCGCCGACGAGGCGCGGCCGGTCACCCCGGACATGGTCCTCATCGCCCCGCCCCCCGGCTTCCCCCAGGAAGACGGCAGCCTCAACCGCGTCTACACCCTCGGCGGCCAGCCCTGGGTGCTCAACGCCTTCAACGACGAGGCGCACCAGCAGGTCGCCATCGACTTCATGAAGTTCTGGTACCTGCCGGAGACGCAGCTCGAGTTCTCCCGCCGCGGCGGCAACAGCGCCGTCACCGCCGTCCTGGACGACCCCGGCTACGAAGAGCTCCAGCCGCACTTCGCCGCCTACAAGTACATGATCCGCGAGAACCGCTCCAAAGACTTCTGGCACGACCCGAACTACGCCGAGATGTTGGCCGTTCAGCAAGAAGCCTGGAACGGCTACATCGCCGACGTCGTCGAGTCCGCCCAGCTCGCGCTCGACTACACTGCCTGCGAACAGCAGGGAATCTTGTACGACGCCGGCCGCTCCGACATCGAACCGTCGGAAGCCTGCGCCGACATCAGCATTTAGGCGAAGTCGCATGTCGGGAGTCGTGAGTCGCACGCAACGGGGCGCGTAACTGTCCCCCATTCACTGGCTCACGACTCACGACTCACGACCCACGACTGCGAAGCCATGGCCCAGACGACCTTTCCAGCCGAAACCCCGGCCGCCGCCTCCTACCAGCAGGCGCGGCGGCGGCTGCCCATGGCGCGGGCGCTCGACGAGACTCGCGCGTTCCCCGTCATCCTCATCGGCCCCGTGCTCGTCTTCTTCATCGTCTGGAACGTCGTCCCGCTCCTCTGGCTGCTCGGGGTCAGCTTCTACCAGTACAAGCTCACCTCGGCCCGCCCGGCCGAGTACATCCAGTTCGAAAACTTCATCGACATCTGGCGCGCATCAGAAGTCTGGGGCCTCCTCGGCCGCACCCTCTCCTTCATGCTCCTCACCGTCGGCGGCGCCACCCTGCTCGGCATGCTCCTTGGCTTCCTCTTCTGGGGCAGCGGCAAGCTCCCCGGCCGCCGCCTGGCGCTGACCCTCCTCTTCACGCCCATGGTCCTTCCCCCCGTCGCGGTCGGCACCTTCTATCGCCTCATCCTCGACCCCATCTTCGGCATCGCCAACTTCTTCACCGAGAAGCTCATCGGCCAGCGCTTCGATTTTCTCGGCAACAAGGACCTAGCGTTCGCCACCACCATCGCCGTCGACGTCTGGATGTGGACGCCGTTCATGATCCTCATGACCCTCGCCGCCCTCGCCTCGGTCCCCAAAGCCGAGCTGGAGGCCGCCGAGATCGATCAGATCCCCTGGCTGAAGCGCATCTGGTACGTCATCCTCCCCAACGGCAAGTTCATCCTCATGCTCGGCATCCTGCTGCGCACCATCGACGCCTTCAAGACCACCGACCTCCCCTACCTGATGACCAACGGCGGCCCCGGCAACACCACCGAGTTCGTCGGCCTCTCCCTCTATCGCACCGGTTTCGAGGCCTTCCAGATGGGCGAAGCCTCCGCCCTTGCTATCATCACCCTCCTCATCGCCATCGCCTTCGCCTCCATCTACCTCTACGTCCTCAGTTACCGCGAAACGCGGGCCCAGCTGCAATGAACGCCCACCCCTGGCGACAACGCCTCTACCATCTCGTGCTCTGGGTCGTCGCCCTGGCCTTCTTCATGCCGGTCCTCTGGATCTTCCTCGCCGCCTTCAAGTCCAGCGGCGAGCTGGTCTCCCCGAATCCGGTCTTCCTCTTTCGCCCCACCATGGACAACATTATCCGCGTCGTGCAGGAGCCAAACTTCCTCGACTATCTGCGCATGAGCTTCATCCTCTCCATCGGCTCGGTGGTCATCGCCATCGCCGTCGCCTTCCTCGCCGCCTATTCCTTTTCCCGCTACCGCCCCACCGGCACCAACTTCATCATGTTCCTCCTCCTCTCCACCCGCATGGTCCCCGCCCCTGCCGTCGTCCTCCCCATCTTCCTCATGTACACCGCGCTCGGCTGGGCCAAGACCTTCCACGGCATGATCCTCTTCTACGTCATGTTCAGTATCCCCTTCTCCCTCTGGATCCTCAAAGGCTTCCTCGACGGCGTCTCCCTCCGCTACGACGAAACCGCCCTCGTCAACGGCGGCTCCCGCCTGCACACCATGTTCCGCGTCGTCCTGCCGCAGGTGAAGCCGGGCCTCGTCGCCGCCTTTATCTTCAACATCATCTTTGTCTGGAACGAGTTCCTTTTCAACTACATCCTCGGCGGCCAGGGCACCACCATGATCCCTGTCCTCCTCGCCACCGGCGTCAAGCAGGGCGGCATGACCGACTGGTCCTTCATCGCCGCCATCTCGTTCATCTACATGCTCCCGCTCATCCTGGCCATCTACGTCTTTCAGCGTTACCTCTTGGTCGGAATGACCTTCGGCACCGTCCGAGGCGAGGTGTAGCCATGGATTCGCCAACGCCGCGCGTGGCCACGGTCGATCCTCACATCGAGACCGCCTCCGACGAGGGCCGCGTCATCGCCGACCTGCCTGGTCTCGTGCATCCAGGCGCCCTTCCCGCCGATCTGGCGCGACGCTCCATGCCCTTCGCCGCCCGCTTCCAGGCCATCCTCATCGTCGTCATGTTCGCTGCATTCGTCCTCATCTTGCAGCAGGGCAACAAGCAGCTCTACCAGATCGGGCTCCCCGTGCTGGTCGTCGCCGCCTTCCTCCAGATCGCCTTCGGCAACATCCCGCCCACCACCGGCTTCGTCAAGTCGATGGGCCTCCTCGTCATGACCTGGGCCATCGTCGCCGTTCTCATCGTCGTCGCCGTCCGCATCACGCCCAATCTTATCCAACTCGGCCAATGAGCAACACCGGCCTCGCCGATACCCCGATCCTCCGCCTGGAAGGCATCGCCAAGGCCTACCGCGGCACGCCCGTCCTCATCGACCTCGACCTTGAGGCGGCGCCCAGCGAGTTGACCGTCGTTTACGGCCCCCCCGCCTCCGGCAAGTCGGTCCTCGTCCGCATCCTGACCGGCCTCGAGCACCCCGACGCCGGCCGTATCACCCTCCGCGGCCAGGACATCACGGCCGAGGCCCCCGCCGAGCGCAACATCGGCTACGTCCCCCAGTCGTTCGCGCTCTACCCGCACCTCTCCGTCCGCGCCAATATCTCCTACCCGCTCGACCTCGCCGGCGTTCCCGCGTCCGAAAGCCGCGCCGTCGTCGCCGAAGCCGCGGCCATGCTCAAGATCGAGGAGCACCTTGACAAGAAACCCGACCAGCTCAGCGGCGGCCAGAAGCAGCGCGTCGCCATCGCCCGCGGCATCGCCAAGCGCACCGACGTCTTCGTCCTCGACGACCCCCTCGCCGGCCTCGACTTCAAACTGCGCGAGCAGCTCGTCGACGACCTGCGCGGCCTCAACGCCGCCACCGGCGCCAGCGTCCTCTACATGACATCCGACGTGATCGAGGCCATGACCCTCGCCGACTCGCTCGCCGTCCTCTCGGCCGGCTCGATCGTCGAATCCGGTCCGCCCGAGCGCCTCTATCGCCACCCCCGCGCCGTCGCCACCATGGCCCTCGTCGGTTTTCCGCCCGCGAACTTCCTGCGCGGCACGCTCGAGCATCGCGGCGATGACGCGACGTGCAACACCCCACTCTTCCGCTTTTCCGCTGACATCGCCGATAACCGTGCCTCCGGCGACGTCATCGTCGGCCTTCGCCCCGAGCGCGTCCATCTCTCGCATGGCAATGGTTCGACCGTTGGTGATTCAGACGGAAGCATCACCTTCCCCGCCACGGTCACCCTCCGCGAAGACCTCGGCGGCGAAGACATCGTCTACCTCGACGCCAGCGGCATCCCCCTCGCCATGGTCGACCGCGACCACGACCGCTCCACCGACCTCGGCGACGCCGTCACCGTCTTCATCGCCCCCTCCCAGCTCACCCTCTTCGACGCCACAACCGGCGACCGCATCGGCCACGGCGCCCACCGCCCGTCCCCTTCCGCCGCCCGCCGCCCGCCGCCCGCCTCGGTCGCCCACCATGGCTGACATCCGCGTCGAACACCTCACCAAGACCTTCGGCGCCCTGCGCGCCGTCGACGACGTCAGCTTCGCCTTCCCCAGCGGCAAGGTCACGTGCCTTCTCGGCCCCTCCGGCTGCGGCAAGACCACCCTCATGCGCATCATCGCCGGCCTGGAGGCGCAGACCGCCGGCGCCGTCTACTTCGGCGACCACGACGTCTCCCGCCTCTCCCCCAGCAAGCGCAACATCGGCATGGTCTTCCAGTACCCCGTCGTCTACCGCGGCATCAGCGTCTACCGCAACATCGAGCTCCCCCTGCAATCGATGAAGCTCTCCAGATCCGAGCGCATCCGCCGCGTCGACGAGGCGATCTACCTCATGGGTCTCACCGCCAGCGCTGCCCAGGACGTCTCCAAGCTCGACAACGGCACGCGCCAGAAAGTCGCCGTCGCCCGCGAGGTCGCCCGCCAGCCCCAATTCATCCTCTTCGACGAGCCGATCACCAACGTCGACGCCGCCTCCAAACTGCAACTGAAGCGATCCCTGAAAGAGTTGACCCGCTCACTGAGCCAAACCATCATCTACGTCACCCACGACCAGACCGAAGCCATGACCCTGGCTGACCAGATCGCCCTCATGGAGGAGGGCAAGATCGTCCAGTGCGCCCCCCCCCGCGAGCTCTACAACCACCCCGCCGACCGCTTCGGCGGCTGGTTCCTCGGCAACCCCGGCATGGTCTTCTTCACCGCCGCCCTCTCCGGAACCGACGGCGCCCGCGCCCTCGCGTCGCCGCTCTTCCCGGCGCCAATCGCCGTTTCCGGCGCCACTGGCGAGGCTTCTGACGTCACCATCGGCATCCGCCCCGAGCACATCCGCCTCTCAGCCGATCCTTTGCCGGGAAGCGTCCCCGCCCAAGTCGACCGCAAGACGGTCCAGATCGGCGGCCAGTACCTCGTCGCCCTCACCGTCGACGGTCTTGCCAATCACGGCTTCAAGGCCAAGGTCGCCCCCAGCGTCGGCGAGCGGCTGCCCGCCTCTGGACCGGTCCACGTCGCCCTGCCCCTCGATCAGGTCTCCCTCTTCGACGCCGCCGGCAACCGCATCGCCGCGACGCTGCGCCCTGCCGGCGCGCCCAACCGAGCGCAATGACTCGCCCCTTCCTCTTCGGCACCAACTTCAAGATGAACCAGACCCCGTCCGAATCGGCGGCCTTCTACACCCGCCTCACGGAGACAGTCAAGATTCCGAAGGACGTCAACCTCTTCATCATTCCCCCGTTCACCTCCCTTGCCGCCGTCACGGACGCCGCGCAGACCGGCCCCGACGCCCTCTGGATCGGCGCCCAGAACGTCCACTGGGCCAGCGACGGCGCCTACACCGGCGAAATCTCCGTACCTATGCTCGCCGCCCTCGGCATCGATCTTGTCCTCCTCGGCCACGCCGAGCGCCGCCGCGACTTCCACGAGACCGACGCCAACCTCAACAAGAAAGTCCACGCCGTCCTCGCCGCCGGTCTCCGCGTCCTCCTCGCCGTCGGCGAAACCGCCGAAGAACGCGCCTTCGCCGTCAGCGAGGAGACCGTCGCCCGCCAGCTCAAGATCGCCCTGCACGGCGTGGCGGACATCGAACGCGCCACGTCCCTCGTCCAGATCGCCTACGAACCCGTCTGGTCCATCGGCGCCGGCGGCACGCCCGCCAAACCCGACGACATCGACCCCGTCGCCAACGCGATCCGCAGGACCCTGGCAGCCGTCCTCGGTGAACCCGGAGCCAACGTTCCCATCCTCTACGGCGGCAGCGTCGACCCGTCCAACGCCGGTTCCTTCACCGCCCTCTCCGACATCGACGGCCTCTTCGTCGGCCGCGCCGCCTGGACCGTCGAAGGCTTCCTTGCGACCTTCAAAGCCAGCCTTGCCGGCCGCAACGAGGGTGACAGGGTGTCTGGGTGACGAGGTGACAGGGAAGAGCCAGTGGAACCGTTCATGAACAAACAGTCGACATCAAACTCATCACCCCGACACCCAGACACCCTGCCACCCCGTCACCCCGTTGACGTCGTCTCCCTCGGCGTCCACATCCTCGATGTCCTCGGCCGCCCCGTCACCCAAATTCCGCCCAGGCAGGACATCGCCCTCCTCGAGGAAATCCGCCTTACCGTCGCTGGCACTGCGGCCGGCACGAGTGTCGACCTCGCCAAGCTCGGCGCCGATGTCCTCGCGATGGGCGCCATCGGCGAAGACGCCGCCGGCAACTTCATCGTCGACACCATGCACCGCTACGGCATCGACACGACCGGCCTGAAGCGCAAGTCCCCCGTGCAAACCTCCGCCACTATGCTCCCCATCCGTCCCAACGGTGAGCGCCCCGCCCTCCACGTCATCGGCGCCAACGCCGAGTTCGGCGAAGAAGATGTCGACCTCGACGCCATCGCTCAGGCCCGTCACCTCCACTTCGGAGGCACGTACCTCCTGCCCAAACTCGATGGCGCCCCGACCGGCCGTATCCTGGAATTCGCAAAATCGCGCGGCGTGCCTACCTCTCTGGACGTCCTCGCTATCGACCGCCCCGACCTTCTTGAGATCATCGAACCCGCGCTCCTCTTCGTCGACTACTTCATGCCCGGCCTCGACGAAGCCCGCATGATCTGCGGCCTCCACGACCGCCGCGACGTCATCCGCTTCTTTCTCGATCGCGGCGTCCGCCACACCGTCTTCAAGATGGGCTCCGACGGCAGCAGCGTCGCCTGGCTCACCCCCGGCGGGGCCATCGAAGAGCTGCGCGTCCCCGCCTTCGCCGTCCCCGTCGTCGACTCCACCGGCTGCGGCGACGCCTACTGCGCCGGCTTCATCGTCGGCCTTCTGCGCGGCTGGGACCGACTGGAATGCGCCCGATTCGGGACCGCCGCCGCCGGTCTCGTCATCCAGGGCCTCGGCTCCGATGCCGGCATCGTCGATTTCGACCATACTCTGCACTTCATGCGGAGCGCCGAGACGCTCCCCTTATCCGACGTTGCCGAGAACTGAGCCCTAGAAGGCGCACGCGATGACCGCATTCGAACGAAAGACTCCCCGGCCCCAACGGCGGGTGGTGATCACCGGTATGGGCGCCATCTCTTCCCTCGGCGCCAGCGCCAACGAGCTCTGGCAGCGCCTCCTCGCCGGCGAAAGCGGCATCCGCGCCGCCGACAACCTCGACCCCGCCATCATCAACTGCACCATCCGCGGCGACGTCGACGACGAGGCGGTCCCCAACCGCTTCCTCGATCCCAAGACGCTGCGCAACACCTCACGCTTCTCCCGCCTCGGCATCGAAGCCGCCGGAGAGGCGCTCATCGACGCCGGCCTCATCGACTGCTGCACCTATGAGCCCAAGACTCCGTTGGAGGCGGCGGGAGCCGTCATCGGCACCTGCGGCGCCGGCGTCCACGACGACTTCCTCGACGCCTGGGAGTCGTACAAGGGCCGCGGCGTGCGCGGCGTCCCCATCCACCTCCACGTCTCTTTCCCCCACAACCTCGCCGGCTACGGCATCCAGTCCCGCTTCGGCATGGGCGGCCCCAGCCTCACCCTTACCACCGCCTGCGCCACCGGCGCCCAGGCCATCGGCGAAGCCTTCGAGGAGGTCCGCGACGGCAACGCCCCCATCATGATCGGCGGCGCCACCGAATCGACCCACCACCCTATGTACGCGGCCGGCTTCGCCGTGATGCGCGCCCTCGTCACCGACAGCAACGACCACCCCGCCGCCGCCAGCCGCCCCTTCGATGCCTCCCGCGCCGGCTTCGTCCTCGGCGAGGGCGCCGCCATGCTCGTCCTCGAAGATCTCGAGCACGCCCTTGAGCGCGGCGCCCGCATCTACGCCGAAGTCCTCGGCTTCGGCACCTCCAACGACGCCTACCACCCCATCGCCCCCCTCCCCGACGGAACTGGCGGCGCCCGCGCCATGCGCGCCGCCATCGCCGACGCCGGCATCGCCCCCGCCGCCGTCGATCACATCAACGCGCACGCCGCCTCCACCCCCGCCGGCGACCAGGCCGAGTCCGCCGCCATCCACCTTATCTATGGCGACCGCGCCTCTTCCATCCCCGTCACCTCGATGAAGGGCGCCCTAGGTCACTGCATGGGCGCCTCCGGCGCCCTGGAGACGATCGCCGCCGTCCGCTCCCTCTCCGACCAGGTCATCCCTCCCACCCTCAACTACGAAACCCCCGACCCCGCCATCGACCTCGACGTCGTCCACGGCGCCCCTCGCCCCGCCGCCATCGACGTCGTCGCCAAGCACGCCTTCGGCCTCGGCGGCCAAAACGCCTGCCTGATCCTTGCCCGCTTCGACCCAGAGGCGGACTCCTGAATCGGCGCGCCACGACCGTGTCATGCCGAGCAAGGCGAGCAATCTCGGCCCCAAACCACGGCGGCGCCGTGAAATAAAGTGGCTTGCCGCAATCGTGTCATTCCGACGAAGTGTGCAGACCGGGGACATGGGTAACAGACGTGCGGGGACATGGGTGACCCCTGATGCGGCATCCTCGTGGCCTGAAAGGAGGGCACGAGGATGCCGTGGCAGGAGCGCTCGATCATGTCGGAACGCCAGGAGTTCGTGGCCTTTGCCGGCCAGGAGGGGGCCAAC
>CALMZR010000312.1 GCA_937870845.1 uncultured Chloroflexota bacterium | reverse complement strand
ACCCGTAATCCCACGGCGCGCCGTCGTCGCTGACGGGATTCGTGAACGCGGCGTGGGCGACGAAGTTGCGCACGTCGAGGCCCGCCTTGAACGCGGTCAACTGGCCCGGCGCCTGCTCGAGGTCAAAATCGAATGGCCCGGCCAGCAGCGGCGCGCTCACCTCGCCGGTAGCGACCTGCTCGAAGAACTCGGCGTTCGTCTGCGCCGCGCCGCGCAACGGCAGCGCCGAGAGGAGCAACGCGCCCAGCAACAGGGTCAGGCCGACGAACCGATGGCGGGTCATGCACACCTCCCGTGCGCCCGCTGCCGCGCGGGCGCAGCAGGCGAGTTCCGCTCCGATCGCGGGCGCTCTGAACGTCATTCTACTGGATTGTGCCGCCGATCGAACGAACGGCCGCGCCGCCCTCATCCACGGCGACGTGTAACGTGGCAAGATGTCGCGGACACGGATCGGCAACAACTCGTGAAGCCACGCGGATTGAGGGACTCGGCCATGGCAGGCAGCTTCATCTCACGGGGCTTTCGCGGCCGGCGCCGCGAAGACCCCGCCGTCGCGGGGCGGGTTCCGCCCGGCCAGTACGTCACCCCGGACTTCCCCGTGCTCTCGGCGGGGCCGACGCCGCACACGTCGCCGCGGGAATGGGATTTCACCCTCAACGGCGCCGTCGATCCGGTCAGGCGCTGGACGTGGGAGGAGTTTCGCGCCCTGCCCCGCGATACCGTCACCGTCGATATCCACTGCGTCACCAAGTGGAGCAAGCTCGACACCGTCTGGGAAGGCGTCTCCCTGGACACGCTCTTCGCCGGCATCGAGCCGCGCGGCGCGTTCGTGACCGCCTTCTGCGACGGGGGGTACACCACGAACCTGCCGTTGCGCGACGTGCTCGACGGCCAGGCCTGGATCGCATTCGCCTACGGCGAGGAACCGCTGGCGGCGGAGCATGGCGGCCCGGCGCGCTTGCTGGTTCCCCACCTCTACTTCTGGAAGAGCGCCAAGTGGGTGCGCGGCCTGACCGTGACGGAGCGGGACCGGCCCGGCTTCTGGGAATCGCTCGGCTACCACGACTACGGTGACCCATGGCGGGAACAGCGGTACCAGGGCGACTAGCCTGGCAGCTCGCCAGCGTCGCCGCCAAGCGGCAAGAGACGCCGCGCGTCATCTCGTTGCGGCTGGAGTCCGACGCCTGGGCGGGCCACCTGCCCGGCCAGCACGTCGACGTGAGGTTGACGGCGGAGGACGGCTACCAGGCGCAACGCTCCTACTCGATCTCGTCCGCCCCGGAGCCGGGCGTCCTGGAGCTGACCGTCGAGGACATTCCGGACGGCGAGGTGTCGCCGTACCTGACCGAGGTCCTGCAGCCCGCGGATCGGCTGGAGCTGCGCGGACCGATCGGCGGCTATTTCACTTGGACGGCCGCCGACGGAGGGCCGTTGCTGCTGGTCGCGGGCGGCTCCGGCGTCGCTCCCCTGATGTCAATGCTGCGCGAGCGCGCGGCGGCCGGCAGCGACGTGCCGACAACGCTGCTCTACTCCTCCCGCTCCTGGGACGAGATCATCTATCGCGAGGAGCTGGAGCGGCTCGCGGCCGATCCGACACTGCGCATCGTCCACACTCTGACCCGGTCGCACCCGGCCGATTGGGCGGGGTACACGCGGCGCATCGATGCCGCCATGCTCGCCGAAGTCGCCGGCGCTCTGCTGCCGGGGAGCCTGGCCTACGTCTGCGGCCCGACCCGGCTGGTGGAGCAGGTCGCGACCGACCTCGTGACCCGCGGCTATCCGCCTGCCGCCATCAAGACCGAGCGTTTCGGACCAACCGGAGGGTGACCATGGCTGAGCACGAGCGCGATACCCGCCTGGACGGCAACGCCGCCGCCGGACTTCTCTCGACGGTGTTCCGCTGCGAACCGAGCGAGGTCATGCTCATCTGCGCCGGCTGCGGCGCCGACGGCCCGATGGGCGCGCTCCTGGCCTACGGCATGGAGATGGGCGCTGTCCTGCGCTGTCCGGTCTGCGATACGGCGGTTCTGCGCGCCGGCTCGGCGGGCGCGATGCTCTGGCTCGACGTGCGTGGGGCGGTGAGCATGCGTGTAACGATCGAGCATTGAGGAGGGCGCGGCGCGTCAGTCCTCCGCCGCTTGCTCTTTGGCCCGCGCTTCTTCCTCGGCGACGCAGACCCGCTCGTGGATGGCGTCGATGTCGCCGGCCACCAGTGTTTCGCAATCGTCCTTGCGCTCGACGAGCGACAGGGCGCGGTCACCGGCCGCCATCCCCAGCGCGCGGCCATACTCCGCGCCTCGGCGCATGACGAGAAACTGGAACGCGGTGCCATAGGTGTTGACGTCCCGCTCCAACGCCTCGCTGCCGGCGGCGTGGCCCTTGTCGGCGATGCGCGCGATGGCGCGCGCGTAGCGGTCGATCTCGTTGGGATCGACCAGGAACACTCGGGTTTCGTGCGACACGACTCCTCTTCCTCCGTACCGCGACGGCGTCGCCTTCCGGTCCCGGAGGCGAGTCATCTCTCAGGTCCTGGATTGGCCCGCGAGCCAATACTCGTTCGTCGGGCGCTGTCCTTATAGTCTACGTTCTTCGGCCGCGGTCCCTCGGCTCACCCCGGTCATGCGATCGGCCTCGAGACGCTCGAGCAGGGTCAGCAACACTCTCCGCAGGAAAGCCGCCGACCGCGCTACGCCGCGTACAACCGCAAGGTCCGGCCCACCGTCGCCGCCGAGCCAGACATCGTCGGAGTCCTGGATCGCGTCGTACGCTATGTCGTAGCCAACGAGGGTCAGCGCGCCGGAGCAGCGAAACGCGTCCCGGTCGCTTCCCGGCCCTGATGGGCGTTTTTCGGGTGCGAGCAGAGCGCGCTCGATGAGGACCGGCCGCCCGGCGACGTCGATGCGCGTGCGCAGGTCGAGCCGGGAGTACGCGTCGCGCTCGCCCATGGCGACGCGCCCGGGCGTCAGGATGTCGAGCAGGGCAATGCTCGCGCCCGTCTCGAGATGCGCATGCACGCGCGAAACCAGCCGCGCGTCCTGGTAGGGGATCAGCACGCCCGGTATCCACCAGAGCGACCCGCCGGCCGCGACCGCGAGATCCGTGCCGGATTCGGCGTCTTCGCCGTGCGGTGATGGATAGACCCTGGCCGCGCCCTGCGCCTCGACGACGAGGCACGCGCCGGGGTCGACCGTCACCGACGCCTCCAAGCGATCGCCGGGGAAGATGCCGGGGCTGACCTCCTGGAGCGCGACGACGGTCTGATGGCCGCGTTGTCGGGCCGGAGCCGGGTGGAACGGAGCCGTGCGGTAGACCTCCGTCAGGACTGTCCGTCCCTGGCTCACCGCCGCACGCAGGCGAAGGTTTCCAGGCGGCGCCGCGCCGCTCACGGCTCTCGTGGGAGATAGTTCTCGATCCAGCTCAAGACCGGCTCCATCCCCTCCCGGCCGCGCAGATTCGTGAAGACGAAGGGGCGGTCGCCGCGCTGGCGCGCCGCGTCGTCGGCCATGACCTGCAACGAGGCGCCCACGAGCGGCGCGAGGTCGGTCTTGTTGATGACCAGCAGATCGGAACGGCAGATGCCGGGTCCGCCCTTGCGCGGGATCTTGTCGCCGCCCGCGACGTCGATGACGAAGATGCTGGCGTCGACCAGCTCCGGGCTGAAGGTCGCGGAGAGGTTGTCGCCGCCGCTCTCCAGCAGCACGAGTTGCAGACCGGGGTGACGTCCCGACAGGTCGGCGATGGCGGCTTCGTTCAGCGAGGGATCGTCGCGAATGGCGGCGTGGGGACAGCCGCCCGTCTCGACGCCGACGATGCGGTCGGCGGGCAGCGCGGCATGGCGGACGAGGAACTCGGCGTCTTCGCTGGTGTAGATGTCGTTGGTGATGACCGCCAGCTCGACGCGGTCGCGCAATGCCTCGCAGAGCCGCCAGACCAGGGCCGTCTTGCCCGTTCCCACGGGGCCGGCCACGCCGATGCGGGCCGGGCCGTTGCTTCGGATCATGAGGCGAATATCCTCCCTGGCAGGCGGGGCTGACTCAACCCGGCCACGTCGACGATCGGCATGAAGGCTCCCATGTCTTCTCGTGGCGTGTCGCGGGCGCGCGCCGCCGCGGCCGCGATCGCGTCGTGCGCGCCGGCGACGATGCGCTGCGCGGCGCCCTGACCGATGATGCCGAGGCGAACCGCCGCGGCGGTCAGCCCTCCGACGAAGCTAAT
>CALMZR010000311.1 GCA_937870845.1 uncultured Chloroflexota bacterium | reverse complement strand
TCTTCGCCGACGCCGGCTTCCCACTTCCATGACAGAACTTACGCACGGTGCTTTAGCTGGCCCCGACCCCGGCCGGCTCTTCCCGATGCCTGGCGGGGTCGTTTTTCGACCCGATGGGCCGAAGCGGCAAGACGTAGACCGGTAGTCTTTCTTCGATCTGGACCTCGAGCATGCGGTCCATGACAACGCCGAGCACTTCCTCAGTGTCCTCCAAGTCGATGGTGACGATGAGATAGATGCCATCCGGTTCCCCGCCGACTTCGAGGTCGAAGGTTGCCTCCGGATACGCAGCGCCGATGAGTCCCTTGAATTCCTCCAGGATCTGCTGAATCCGCGTGATGCCAAACCACGATGTGGCGATCGACATGGAGCCTCCTTTCAGCCGTTGCGGATGGCCTCGACGAACTCGCGACTTCGTCGCAGCGCGCGTCTTGCCTGTACGTCGGAAACCCGGTCTCGCGAGTAATCCGCCCTCACTCGGGTTAACGACACGCTCGAAAGCACGTCTCGCAAACGACCCGGATACCGCTTGCGGCGGTTGATCAATATCCCGGCAAACTGCTCCTGGACACCCTCATGGGTCCAGCGACCTTTGGCTCCGCTGCTCGGGCGGACTCCTGACGCTTCAAGCGCAGCAATCGCCGCTTGGAAGCACGCGTAGTAGCAGCGATTGGCGACGTTGTCGTACCTCCCCGCGGCAAGCTCGCTCTCGGCGCCGTCCAGAGCCGCGATGGCTTTGTCGATGAAGACATCGTCGAGCTCCGGCATGGCCGGATTGTAAGCGAGGCACTAGTGCTCCGTCACGCATGAAACGATGGGTAGAGGCGTTTGAGCTTGATCCGAGCGTCCTGCGTGGTGAACTGCCAGTCGATGGTCGTCGCGGCCGCGTTGCGCGCCGCCACCCAAGCGGCGACCTCGCGCGCCATGGTCTCCCGGTTCCCGAGGCGGCGATTCAGGCACTGGCGTTGCAGCGCACTCAACTCGATCTCGGCCATGTTCAGCCAGGAGCCATGCCTGGGGGTGTAATGGATCTCCAGCTTGTCGGCCAGGCGCTTGGCCTCGGCCGGCGGGAACGCCTCGTAGAGGGAGGCCGGGGAATGGGTGTTGAGGTGATCCATGACCAAGACGATGCCCGCGGCCTTCGGATACTGCACGTCGACCAAGTCCTGGATGCAGTGGGCGAAGTCGATCCGGGTGCGGCGTGCGCTGAGGCGCACCTGGCGCTGACCGCGCAACGGCTCGCTGACCAGGAAGAGGTTGACCACCCCGTCTCGCGCGTACTCCGGATCGTGGCGCGCGGGGCGCCCCGAGGTGACCGGCAGGGGAGGGCGCGTCTCGGCCAAGAGTTGGCGACTGGTCTCGTCCAGGCAGACGAGCGGACGCTCGGGGTCGTAGGGACGATGATAGACGTCGAGGACGTCCTCCATATGCCAGACGAAGTCGGCGTTGGCCTCGGGGGGGATGCACCACTGCTCCTTCAGCCAGGGCTTGAGCTCGTTTGCTGTAAGGTCCGCCGCACCGTCTCGTACGAGACGGCCGGGACCACCTCCAGGCGCACCAGTTCGTCGGCCAGCAGCCGCAACGTCCAGCGCTCACGGCCCAGGGGCGGGGCGGAGCAGGCGACGGCGACCAGGTGCGCCTCCGCCGCACCATCGAGGAGCCGCGCGTACACCCGATCCGGGCACTTGCGCTCCAGCGCGGCGTCGATGCCGTCCTCCACGAACTGGCGCCGCACGCGGGCCACCGTGGTGGGATGCACCTCCACGGCGCCGGCAATGGCCGCGTCGGACCAACCGGGGCCGCCTTCGCCCTGGTTGGCCTTGAGCAGGATGCGGGCGCGCGTCAGCAGCCGCGCGGGCGCCTCCCCACGCCCGATGAGCGTGCGCAGCCGCGCCCGCTCGGCTTCCGTCAAGAACACGGCATACTTGCTCTTGCGCATGCGGGGGCTCCTCTCTGGGATCGGTGTCGGCTCCGAGCAGAACCGACCGCTTTCGCCAGTATCCCGCAATTCATGCGTGACGGAGTACTAGAGCGTGTTTCATAAGAGTTGAGGGGGGAGGTGGTAGCCGCAATGGGCGAAGCAGCCGCGTGCGTCGACCGGGGTGACGGCGTCGATGGCGGCCCCGATCGCCGCCACCAGATCGTCGAAGGTGCGTGCCTCGGCGCGGCGCAGGTCGGCCTTGATTTTGGCGAAGGCCTGCTCGATGGGGTTGAAGTCCGGGGAGTACGAGGGCAACAGCAGCAGCCGGCAGCCCGCCGCCTCGATGGCCGCCCGGATGGCCGCGCCCTTGTGGACGTTGAGCTGGTCCAGAATCACCACCTGGCCGGGGCGCAGGCTGGGCGTCAACATCTCCCGCACGTAGCGGCCGAACACCTCGCCGTCGGCGGCGCCTTCCATCGCCAGCGCTGGGCCGATGCCCTCCGGGGTCAGCGCGGCGAGCAGCGTGACGTTGGGGCCGTGGTTGCGTGGCACGACGCCTACCGCCCGCTCGCCGCGCGGCGAGCGGGCCCGCAGCCGCGTCAGGCTGGTGTGCGTCCCGCTCTCGTCGACGAACACGAAGGCGGCCGGGTCGAGCGCGGCGACCTCCGCCCGCCACGCGGCCCGCGCGGCCTCGTCGCGCTCGCTGGCGGTCAGCGACTTTTTTTGAGCGGCCACCCCACGCGGGCCAGCGAGCGCGACATCGTCGCCGCGCTGACGCGCACGCCCTGCGCCCGCTCCCACCGCGCGCAATGCTCGGCCAGCGTGGCGTCCGGGCTGGCGCGCACCTGGGCCACCAGCGGCGCCTCCTGGGCCGAACCGATGCGACGCGGGCGACCCGGCCGCGGCAAGGGGGCCACGGCGCCCGTCTCCCGCCGCCGCCGCCGCCAACGCTCGATGGTGGCCGTGCTGACGCCCAAGTGGCGGGCGGCCTCGGCTTGGCTGAGGCCGGCGTCGACGGCGCCCAGCAGCCGCTCGCGGAGGTCGACCGAGTACTGCTTCATGCCCGGCAGTCTCACTCGCCATCATCTTTTCCGCAAGACGCTCTAACTCGGGGTACGGAGACATCGGGTTTCAGGTTACGGGCATTACCTTCCCGACCGCGGGCTGCTGGGAAGTCACCGGCCATCTTGGTGACGATCGGCTGACGTTTGTGACCCTCGTCATCGCACCGGAGTCGACACCGCTCCCGCCGGCTGATTGAACGCGTACACCTCGGCCGACCCCGGATCGTAGATCACCAGCGACCGCGTCCCGCCCTCGTCGCGCAGCGCCGCGCGCAACCCCACGAACGGCGGCGTCACCGTCACGTAGAACGGCTCGCCTGTCGCCGCATCGTGCGCCGCCGCCAGCTCGCTGGCGATCTCCCCGGCGTCCGCGATCAACCGGCCATCATCGAGCGTGAGCGCGATCTCCCCCAGCGTCGGGTGCGTCCACATGCCCAGGAACGGCGCGACCATCTTCTCGTCGAGCGGGACGATCGAGCTGGCTACGCCAGCCACGTACGCCCGCTGCTGCTCGACGGCGAACGCCACGCCGGCATCGCCCGCCGGCGGCTGGCCGAACGCGGACTCCAGCACCCGGTTGCGCACCGCCTCGGCGAACGCCAGCACGTTCCCCCGGTTCAGCACGACAGCGACACCAATGCCCGCCTCTGGAAGGAACGAGATTTCCGCGTTGTACCCCAGCGTTCCACCGGTGTGATAGAGCAACGGTTGCTCCATGTAATCGGTCACGGTCCAGCCCAGCCCGTAAGAGACGCCTGGGGCGATCTGCACCCCCGGCTTCCATGTCTCCGCCAGGCTCTCCTCAGACACGACGCGGGCGCCATCCGGCGCGACCCCGCCCTGCAGTTGGGTGATGACGAAGCGCGCCAGATCCTCGACGTTCGACCAGGCGCCCCCCGCCGGCGCCACCACGCCCGTATCCACATCCGCCGTCAGCGAAAAGCTCGCCAGTTCGCCGTCCAGCGTCAGCGCGTGCGGTAGCGCGTAGGAGCCACGGTTCGTCGCTCCCTCCCGCGAGAAGGTCGTGTCGTCCATGCCGATCGGGCCGAAGACGCGCTCCTCCATCCCTTGCGCGTAATCGGCGTAGGCGGTTTCCAGTTCACCCCCCGCGGCGATGGCGGCGATGTAGCCGCCCGCCGCCGCCATTTGGTTTGAATACTGGTACGCTTCTCCGACCGGCGTGTAGAACGCGAACTCCCGCAGCGAGGCGATGACGTCCGCCGCGTTGAGGCTCGCCGCCTCGAACGCCAGCTCGAGATCGCGCTTTGGAACCCCCGTGCAGGCGCAGACCAGATCGCGCATCGTCAGCCGCGGCGTGATCGCGGCATCCGCCACCGCAAACGACGGCAAGATCTCCACCACCGGCGTATCCCAGCGCATCAGCCCCGCGTCGACGAGCGCCGCCATGAACGTCGTCGTCATCGGTTTCGTCACGGAGGCGACCGGCAGCATCGTCTCCGGCGTGAACGGCTCCTCCCCGCCAAGCTCCGTCACCCCGATGCCAGCGGCATGGACGATCTCGCCGTCCTGCACCACCGCGTAGGCCGCGCCGGGGATGCCGTACCTCGCCATCGTGTCCGCAACGAACCCATCGACCTCGGCCAGCATGGCGGGCGTGAACCTGGCCGGGGCCACGCCGCGCAACGAAACCTCCTGCACCCCCGCGATCTCGATGCCGAGCGCCGCGGTCTGCATCTGCGATTGCCGCCGCACCGCCTCGTCGCGATCCGCCCAGACGAGCAGCGCGTAGACCGCCTCCCCCTCCGCGAACCCGACCGCCTGCACGGTCATCCCCTCCGGCGCGCCCTGGTACTCGACCAGGGTGAAGGGCCGCAATCCGGCGATCGACGGGGCCCCCATCGGCTCCCCGGCGACGAGGTCGAACTCGGGCATGACCATGCGCCACGCCAGGCCGAGGGCCGCCGGGATGTCGGTCCCCGGCATCACCAGGGCGTAGACCGTGATCCCGCCCTCCGGCGACGTGATCACGCCGACGTCGCCCTCCGCCTCGGCCGTCCACCCGGTCGGCAGCGGCAATCGGAATCGCCCCGCGGGATCGACGTAGACGCTCTCACCCTCTGCGGCCGGCGTCACACTCTGGGCCGCCATTGCCGCCCATACTGGCGCTGGCGCCGCGAGCAGGAGCGCGATGGCGACCGCTCGCGCGAGCATCACCAATTGGCTCATAACGAAACCGACCTACGCTTCCCAGAACCAGATCGCCGCCCAACCGGGCTGTAGGGGTGATGCCTCCTGCTCCGAGGCGGGTCACCCCAGCACCCCGTACAGCACCCGCGCGTTCCCGGCCAGGATCGCCCGCGCCGCGTCCCGCGCGTCCTCCTCCGTGACCAGATCCTTGTGCAGCAGATCGGTGAAGACGCGCGCCAGGGCGGCTTTGGCCACCTTGGCCCCCAGCCAGATCTGTTCCGGGCCGGCGAAGGCGTCCGAGCCGTAGAGAATGCGGTTGATCGGGGCCAGCTCCAGCGCCGTGGCGAAGATGCGGTCCACCGCCGTCACCGCGAACGGAATCCCCTCGGACAGATCCATCCAGACGTTCGGCAGCGCCGCCGCCATCCAGGAGGCCTCGGCCACGTAGGGGTAGGTGTGGATCAGGATCACCTTGGCGTCCCGGTACGGCTCCCGCTTCAGGACCGGGTTGAGCAGCACCGGGTTGCACCGCTCCAGCACGATGTCGCGGTCGCCGATCCCGGTGTGGATCTGGAACGGCACGCGCAGCGCCACGGCATGCCGCAGCGCCCGCAGCAGCAGGTGATCACGCAGCGCCTTGGAGGCGGCCATGTCGTCCGGGCTGGCCAGCGCCTGCTTCAGCCCGGCTCGCCCCGCCTCGTCGCTCTCGTGGGCGAGGTCGATCTCCAGCCCGGTGCGGTAGGCGATGATCGACTTCAGACCGAGGTAGCCCTCATCCCGGATCGCGCGCTCGATGCCCCCGTCGAATCGAGGGACGAGATCGTCCCACTCGACTCCTTCATCGAGGAGCGCCTTGATCGCCGGCTCGATGCGGTAGATGGTGACGATCTCGGCCGGCGCGATGGCGGCGAACCCGGCCATGTCGACCGGCGGCTGCGGGTAGCCGGTGTCGACCACCAGCGCCTCGATGTTCTGGTCGCGAAAGAGCCGCTCCGCCCAGGCCCGCTCGTCGCCCTGCGCCGCCCGCGCCTCCGCCACGATCTCCGGCGTCGGCTCGACGCCTAGAAACGCCGCCAACTGCCGCGTCGCCCAGCGCTGGTAAAGCATCGCGTCCCGATGCGCCAGCGCTGCCTCGTCCTCCCCCGGCATGCCGAGAAAGCTGTTCAGCGGCGCGTACCGGCTCCCCTCGTGGCGAATCTCATAGGGATGGAGGTGGTTGTCGACCACGGAGAAGGCCGAAAAGTCGAAGGCGGGCGCGGCATCGGTCACGGTCTGCGGTCCTCCAGAAGTCACGATCTCGGGACCAAACCCATGGTAGCACTGGTCTGACCGCGCTTTACGGCTCCCGTTCCCAATGCTAGATTGACGTGCAATCATCCAATTACGTATCCGGCCGGTTGCACGGAAGGCGAAAGGAGCCCGCCCGCATGAAGCCGCTTCACGAGCACTTCGACGATCTGCTGCGAGGCCGCATCGACCGGCGCGAATTCTTCAAGCGCGCCGCCACCGCAAGCGCCACGACGCCCGTCATCGCCAACTACCTGGCGAACCCGGCCGCCGCCAGCCAAGTTCCCGCCAGCCACAACCACTTCTCGCTGACCCGCGCCTTCGCGCAGACGGCGCCGCTGTCTCCCCCTGCGGAAGACGTCGACACCTCGCAAGCGCTGGTCTTCCGCGGTTGGAACTACCGGCCTGAAGTCGTCCAGGACAACACCAACCGCTTCAACGAGCAGTACGGCGAGAACGTCGATTACCAGACGATCACCGGCGACTACATCTCGATCATGGAGAACTTCCACATCGCCAACCAGCCGCTCGACATGGCCTACGCCAACCCAGCCACGCTGGCGCGCTGGCAGCTCCCCGGCTGGGTCCACGATTACGAGGCTTGGTGGGGCGTCTCCGATGCCCGCGGCGAGCTGTACGAGGGCGTGCGCCAGTCGCTGACCATCGGCGACAAGCTCTACGGGCTGCCCTACTTCGTGTCGATCCGCGGCACGCTGGCGGCGAACATGGCCGTGCTCGACAAGGCCGGCATCACCGCCGCCGACTTCCCCAAGACCTGGGACGAGCTGTACGCCCAGCTGCGCCAGCTCAAGGCCGACGGCGTGACCGACGGGCCGCCGTTCCTGCCTCACTGGTTCGCCTCCGGCGTCTGGTTCGGTATTTCCTGGGGCTACCTCTTCGAATGCATGAACCGCGGCGCGGTACTCTTCGACGACGACAACGCGCCGGTCTTCGACGAGCAGTCGTTGGCCATCCTCCAGGAGTGGCGCACCCTGCTGGAAGAAGAGATCGTGCCGGAGACGGTCTTCACCATGGGCGAGGCCGACTGGATCGATGCCTTCGCCACCGGCCGTTACGCCTACAGCCCGCAGCAGATCTACGATCTCAAGGTCTTCAACGATCCGGCGAAATCCCAGGTCGCGGGACAGGTCGTGCCCGTGCCGGTCGACGGCCAGCCGTGGGGGATCATCGACGAGGGCATCTACACGGTGCCCAAGCGCGCCTCCGACACCGACGAACTCCTGGCCCGCAAGTACCGCTTGGCCGGGTTCTTCGGCTACCGCGACGAAACCGAGGGCGGCGAGCTCTACGTCGCCAAGCGCTGGGCGATCGAGGCGGCGCTCAACTCCGGCTACACGGCGATCCTCCAGGATCCCGAGGTCATCGAGGCGTACAACCAGTGGCTTCCCGATCCGGAGCTGCTGCCGGTGCTGGAGGGCATCGTCAACGCCGGCGCCTTCCCCCGCGTCTGGCAAACGTTCTGGTGGGAGGAGTGGAACGCGCAGGCCATGAGCGAGTTGCCGAAGGCGGTGCTCGGCCAGACCCCGGTCGAGGAGGTTCACGCCGCGTTGAAGACGCTCGCCGAGGAGCTGGTCACCCGCTACGCCACGGCGTAACCACCATCGGTCATCCCGCGGGTCCCGCTGATGTGCGCGGGGCCTGCGGGTTCAGACCGCGCATCGACGAGAAAGCACGGGTTCGTCCTCATGGCCACCACAGCGGAGATGGCGCCGCCACAGATCGAGTCCGCGACAGGCCGCGGCTGGAGCTCATCGCGCCTGAGCGACGGCCAGTTCGCCACGCTGCTCACCGTTCCCGTCATCGTCGCCCTACTGGCGATCGTCGGCTACCCCACGGCCTATTCGCTGTGGACGAGCCTGCATCGCATCGACCTCATCTTCAAGCGCAACGAGTATGTCGGCCTGGCCAACTACCAGGAAGCCCTGACGTCGCCCGCGCTCGGCCACGCGCTGGTGGTGACGCTCTACTACACCGCCCTGGTCACCGGGTTCGCCCTGGTGATCGCGGTCGGCGGCGCGCTGGTGCTCAATGAGAAGTTCCGCGGCCGCGGCTTCGTGATGGCGTTGGTGATCCTGCCGTGGGCGGTTTCGCTTTATGCCACGGCAATCGTCTGGAAGTACCTCTACAGCGCCGAGTGGGGCATGTTCAACGCGGTCCTGCAGGGTCTCAGCCTCGTCGATCGCCCGGTCAATTTCCTCTCCGAATCGCTGGCCATCCCGGCCGTCGCGGTCGCCCATGCCTGGCAGATCGCCCCGCTCGGCATGTACTTCGTGCTGGCCACGCTGCAAGTCATCCCCGAGGATCTCTACAAGGCGGCCAAAGTCGACCGCCTCGGTCTCTTCGGCCGCTTCCGGCATGTCATCTTCCCCTATATCAAGGCGCCGCTGCTGATCGTCATGGTTCTCGTAACGGTCGAAGCGGCGCGCGCGTTCGACCTCATCTTCTTCATGACCGGCGGCGGGCCCGGCGACGTCTCGACCACCCTCACCTGGGAGGTCTACCGCGTCTTCTACAAGAACAATCAGTATGGGCAGGGCGCGGCGCTGGGATGGTTACTGGTGCTGCTGACGACGGCGATCACCACGGTCTACTTCCTCCTCCTCTTCTGGCGCCGCCGGGAGCGCCCCGACACCGCTGCCGCGGCCGACCTGACGATCGGCGAGACGTAGGACGCGTCGATGACCGGGCGCCGCCTCCTCACCTATGGCTTCGCCGCGCTGCTGGTGATCTGGACGCTCGTCCCGATCTACTGGCTCTTCACCATGTCCATGATGTTCAAGACCGAGCTGCTGGCGATCCCCACCCACCTCTACCCGCACGAGCCGACCGTCAGCAACTACACCCGGCTCTTCGGCGGCACGGCCATCGGTCCCGGCGGCGCCGAGTTGCCCGTGATCGGGCAAGCGCCCATCATCCAGAACGGGTTGCGCAACAGCTTGCTGGTGGCCGTCGTCGTGACCGCCATCACGATGCTCGTCTCTCTTCCGGTCGCCTACGCCCTGGGCAGGCTGCAATTCCGGGGACGAACCCCGATGCTCTTCGCCATCATCACTACCCGCTCCTACCCCCCCATCGCGATCATCCTCCCGTTCGTCCTGCTCTACTCGCAGGTCGGTCTGCAGGGCACCGTCCGCGGTCTGGTGATCGTCTACCTGACGTTGACCATCCCCATGGTCATCTGGGTCATGACCAGCTTCTTCTCATCGCTGCCGCGCACGGTCGAGGCGGCCGCTCGCGTCGACGGCAACACGCGCTGGCAGGCGTTCTATCGGGTGATCCTGCCCATGTCGTGGCCGGGAATCGCCGTGGCCACGGCGATCAGCTTCATGGTCTGCTGGAACGAGTTCGTCTTCTCCCAGTTCCTCGCCGCCGGCTCGCCGGCCCAGACGCTGCCCCCGGCCATCTCCACGTTCTTCTTCCAGATTTCGCAACCGACCGAAATGGCTGCGGTCTCCATCATCTCGATCGTGCCGCCGGCCATCCTGGCCTACCTCTTCCAGCGGCGGATACGCAATCTCAATCTGGTCGATCCGTTGTGAGGGTGTCGGGTGTTGGGTGTCGGGTGTCAGGGAGAATCGCGGTAGTTGACCATGGCCGTGGTTACGGAGTCGGAAGATGAACCAACAAGGCGCGTCAACTCGACAACTTCTCACCCCGACACCCGACACCCGACACCCGACACCCGCGTCGATTCGCTTCGCCAACGTCTCGAAGTCGTTCGACCAGTTCGCGGCCGTACGCGGCCTCGACCTCGAAATCCGGGATGGCGAGTTGCTCGTGCTGCTTGGACCCTCCGGGTGCGGCAAGACCACGACCTTGAACATGCTGGCCGGGCTGGAACGGCCGTCCGGCGGGCAGCTCTACTTCGGGGAGCGGGCGATGAACGATGTTCCGCCCGAAGAGCGCGACATCGCGATGGTCTTTCAGTCGATCGCGCTCTACCCGCATCTCGATGTGCGGGACAACATCGGTTTGGCCCTCAAGACCCGCGGCGTGTCGCGCCAGGAGATCGCGCAGCGCACTGCCGAAGTCGCGCAGACGCTCGACATCGCGCCGCTCCTGCGGCGGCGCATCCACCAGCTTTCTGGCGGCCAGCGGCAGCGCGTGGCCATCGCCAAGGCGCTCGTGCGCCGCCCCCGCCTCTTCCTCCTCGACGAGCCCTTCTCCAGCCTCGACGCCGCGCTGCGCCGCCAGATGCGCTCCGAGCTGGTCCGCATCCACCGCGAGGTCGAAACGACGATGGTTTTCGTCACCCACGACCAGGAAGAAGCGATGGCCATCGCCGACCGCATCGCGGTGATGAACGAGGGCCGTCTCGTCCAGCTCGGCTCCCCATTGGACATCTACCAGGCCCCCTGCAACCTCTGGGTGGCCCAGTTCATCGGCTCCCACCCCATCAACGTCATTGACGCCTCGTTGACGGCGGA
>CALMZR010000310.1 GCA_937870845.1 uncultured Chloroflexota bacterium | reverse complement strand
GGATCGCCAGCAGCCAGAAATCGCGCTGCCCGGCGGCGAACTGCAACCCGGCGAAGGCGTTGCCGATCGGGTTCCCCTTGGGCGGGGCCGGCGGCGGATCGTCCGTCGTCGCCCCGTACGGCAGTTGCCCCACCTCGGCCGGCCAGTCTCGCAGAAACAGCAGCACCAGCGGCACGGCCGCCAGCGCCGCCAGCGCCGTCGTCACCGAGACGAGCCGCCAGTCGTACGTCACCGCTAGCCACGCCAGCAGCGGCAGGAAGATCAACTGCCCCATCGCCCCGGCCGCCGTCAGCACGCCGGTGATCATGCCGCGCCGGGCCACGAAGCAGCGCGCCGCCACCGTCGCCGCCAGCACCGTCCCCATGCACCCCGCGCCCAGCCCGACGACCACCCCCCACGGCAGCACCAGTTGCCACGGCTCCCGGATCTGCGTCGTCAGCAGCGCCCCAACCGAGATCGTCAGCAGCCCGAGGCGCTGCATCAACGTCGCCGCGAACGGCCCCACAAACCCGAACAGCAGCAGATTGACCGAGACCGCCGCCCCCACCGTGGCCCGGTTCCAGCCGAACTCCCCCTCCAGCGGCACGAACAGCACCCCCGGCGTGCCGCGCACCCCCCGCCGCCAGCAAGGTGACGAACGCGACCGCCGCCGCCACCCAGGCGTAACTGAACCCCGCTCGTTGCAATCTCGACGTCACGAATCTCGCCTTCCAGTGGCGTGCCGAAGGCAGGTCATTCCGAGCACGCCCCGTGTCATTCCGCGCATGCCCGTGTCATTCCGACGAAGGAGGAATCTCGGCTCCATGAGACGGCGTCGCCTGGGGACGCCGAGACTCCTCGCTGCGTTCGAAACGACACGATGCGCGCTCGACGCTCCCGACCCACGACCCGACCCCGCGGCATCTTCCCTACCAACGCGAACGGCCCCCAGCGTGTGAGTCCGCGGCGCGAAGCTGACCCAGCACCTCGCCCAGCTCTCCCAGCAACCGCTCCACCCGCTCCTCCCCGACCTCGGCCACCACCCGCTCCTGCACCGATCGCCACAGCGGCCGCGCCTCCTCCAGCACGGCCTCGCCGGTCTCGGTGATGGCGACGTAGCGCGTCCGCCGGTCCTCCCCCGGCTGGATGCGGACCAGCCCGTCACGCGCCAACGGCTTCAAATTGCGCGAAAGGGTGGTGCCGGCCATCTCCTGCATCGCCGCCAGCTCCCCGTGCGGCAACGGCCTCCCGACACGCGAGAGCGTCGAGAGGAGGGCGTACTGCGTCGTCGCCAGCCCGCTCGGGCGCAGCGCCTCGTCGTACAACCAGTTCAGGACGGGATCAACCCGGCGCACGGCAGAACAGACGCGCCTGGACTGAGAGCGCCTTTCAAGACCCCGAACCGGCTGAGGGAAGCGCCAGGCGCGATTTAGCATCTCCGCGCAACGCCGGAGGATCCGCCGGTTGGTCAGATCTCGCTCGTGCTCCAATGTCAGGTTTTGAAAGGCGCTCCTAGATGTGGCGTCCGCTGCAGGAGAAGCCGACGCTTGGGGCGGCGATTCCGACTTCGAAGAAACGTGTTCGATGCATCATTTTCAGCATGGGGAGTCGCGATTCCCCCGTCAATCAATATCTGCCTCCTGGACGTGTCTCACGTGCTCTTCAACCACGGACACACGATGCAATGCCTCGCGATCAGGGGCAATGGTCCTGGCTGGTGCTGGATCGACACCCGAATCAGACACGGCGCAAGCCGCGTCGCCAAGGCGGTTGCCAAGCAGCCAGACGCCATTGTGCGTTGACGAGGGTCACCCCCCGCAGCCCGTCACCGGATCGCAATTCCGGCACTCGCCGCGGACGCAGTAGTCGTAGCCCTCGCACTTGTAGCGGCACTCTCCACCCACGCAGTCGTAGCACGAATCGGCCCCGCCGCACTGGACTTCGCAGGTCCAGCTAACCGGGCTGCACCACTCACACGTGGCGTCATTGCAAATGCCGGGGACCTCGACGCACCGCCCGTTGAGGCACGTCCCGCAGTCGCCGCAGTCGGCTTCGGCGCAGCACCCCCCGTAGAGCGGCACGCACTCGCCGTCGGGGCATTCCCGCTCGTAATATGGGCAGCAGCCCTCGTCGGAGATGCAGCCGCCGCCGCATGTCTTCTCGCCCGGGCAGCAGAAGTCGTCCGGGACGCAGACGCCAGGCGAGCACTCCCGCTCGTTGTACGGGCAGCAACTCGACCCCGCGATGCAGCCGCCGCCGCACTTTTTCTCGCCGGGGCAGCACTGCCCCGGACCGGCGCACGCGCCGCCCCCGCAGTCGACGCTATCTTCGGGGCAACCCCGCTTCTGCTTGCGCTTCTTTCTCTTTTTCTTCCTGGCCAGCGCCTCATCTGCTGCATCGCGACCGAAGATCTCAGCCAACGCGGCGCCCCCGGCCGCGGCCACGAGGCTCCGGCGCGAGGCGGCGCCCAAGCTTTTCGTCAACTCGTCGAATCGGGAGTCATCCACGGCGCACCTCGTCATCTGGCGTGGGGCGCACGCCGCAACGATCTATTACAATGAATGGATGGAAAGCAGAATGTATGTATATGATAAAGTCGATCGCGCGAACCGTCAACCAACTCGGCCCGAACCAGGCCCATGGGCCTCACCAAACGGCGTTGGGTATCCTCAGCCGTGTCGCCGGCCACGAGGCAGCCGTGAGCGCAAACCCGCATGAACCCAGACCGGAGTCTGACGGAGGATGCATCGAGGCATTCGCCCGCCTGGTCGCCGAGGCCCAAGCGTGCCGCGCCTGCCCTCGCATGGAAGGCCGCGTCCGCCTCCTCGGCCCCGCCAACGGCCCGCTCCGCCCCCGCCTCTGCTTCGTCGCCGAAGCCCCCGGCCGCCTCGGCGGCGACCGGACCAACATCCCCCTCTGCGGCGATCAGTCCGGCCGCAACTTCGAGCGGCTCCTCGCCGCGGCGCAACTCGACCGCGCCTCCGTCTTCGTCGCCAACGCCGTCCTCTGCAACCCCCGCGACGCCGCCGGCCGCAACGCGCCCCCCTCATCCACCGAAATCCGCCACTGCTCGCGCTTCCTGGCGGCGACCCTCGACCTGCTGCAACCGCCCTACGTCGTCGCCCTCGGCGCCGTCGCCCTGCGCGCCCTCGCCCGTATCGAGCTCCACGGGGCGACCCTCGCCGCCGATGTCGGCGCCGTCATCCCCTGGTGCGGCCGCTCCCTCATCCCCCTCTACCACCCCGGCCCCCGCGCCCAGCTCCATCGCCCCTATGCCCGGCAGGCCGAGGATTTCCGAAAGTTGGGGGCATTGGTCCGCGTCGACGACGGCGCACATTAGGGTCGCTATCGCCATGCTTCCGGATCTCGGGTCCGATCGGGCGGCTCGGAGCGCACGGAGCGTAGCCGATGCGGACGCCATCCCCCCGGGCGAGCCGGCCGTCGCGGCCGCCTATGGCGCGGGCGTGGCTGATTCCCCGACGTAGGTCGTGTACGGCTCGTCCTGCTCGACCAGATCGGCCGTCCAGATGACGGTCGTCTCTGCGCTGGCATTCCAGACCGTATGCACCGTGTGGGCCGCGAGCTCGTCGTAGGCGACGCAATCGCGCGGCTGCAGGATGACCTCCGCATCGAGGGCCATCGGTTCGGCGGAGGCGGGCCGCGGCCCCGCGCCGCCGCGCAGCACCGTCGCCTTCCCCTCCTGCAGCGTCATCCCGAGCGCGCCCGACTGCACGCAGGCGATCTGGGCCAGGGGGTGGGAGTGCTGGGTCGCGTAGGCGCCCGGCGCCCAGACCAGCTCCGTCATCTGCAAGCGGTACCCGGGCGCGGCGACCGGCGGCAGCGCGCCGAGCACCGCTCCGCCCACGCCGAGCTCGTCCGGAGCGGCGTCTTCCGGCGGCGGCGTGGCCTGCGCCAGCGCCCCGGATGCCGCCAACGCGATCAGGACGACCCCGACGCCGATCTTCGCCGCCCGTACCGCGCGTTGTGCTGGAACCACCATGCCCTCCTCCCGCAAAGAGACCGGATTTCTCCTCCCCACGGCGTGATGCGCGACCATACTACCGGCAAGGCGGCGAGGGGAGGAGTGAGGCGATGGCAGGCATGGTGCGGGGCGCGGTGATCGGGACGGGCGTCGTGGCCCGCTTGCGGCACATTCCGGCATTCCAGGAGGCCGCCCGGCGCGGGACCGCCGAACTGGTCGCGCTCTGCGATCCGGTGGAGGCCGCCCTGAACGCCGCCGGGGACGACGCTGGGATCGCCAGCCGCTATCTGGACTACCGGGACGTGCTGGCGCGCGACGACATCGACGTCGTCACCATCGCCACGCCGAACTCGCTGCACGAGCCGATCGCCATCGCCGCGCTGCAGGCCGGCAAGCACGTCATGTGCGAAAAGCCTCTCGCCCTCTCGCTCGACGGCGCCCGGCGCATGGCCGCGGCGGCGCACGACTCCGGGCTGGTCCACGCCGTCAACTACCGCTACCGCTGGGTCCCGGCGGCGCGCTATCTCAAGGAGATGGCCGACGCCGGCGACCTGGGCGAGATCCGCCAAATCTTCCTGAACTACTTCAACGCCGCGGTGCTCGACCCGAGCGCGCCGATCCAGTGGCGCCAGACCCGGGCCGAGGGCGGCGGCATCTTCGCCGACATCGGCTCCCATATGATCGATATGAGTCTCTGGCTGCTCGGGCCGATCCGCCGCGTCCGCTGCGACCTGTGGACCTTCACCCGCGAGCGCCCGGACGGCGCCGGCGGCATGGCGGCGGTGGACGTCGACGACGCGGCGACCTGCCAGTTCGAGTTCGCCTCCGGCGCCGTCGGCGTGCTCAACGCCAGCGGCCTCTGCCTGGGCCGCCTCAACCACCAGCGCATCGAGGTCTACGGCACAGCCGGCGGGGTTGTCTACGAGATCGCCCGCCCCGGCGACCTCGGCGGCGACGTGCTGCACGCCTGCTTCGGCGACGCCCAGCACCGCCTCGTCGGCATGGCCCCGGCGCGCGCATTTCCCTGGCACGCCGGCACGCCCCTCGACGCCTTCCTCGACTGCTTCCAGGCCATCCACGACCGCCGCCCCGCGGCCGTCACCTTCGACGACGCCGTGCGCGTGCAGGCGGTGCTGGACGCGGCGCAGCGCTCGGCCGACGGAGGAGGGGTGTGGGTCGATTTGCTTGCGGAGGACGTGGAAACCTCGCCTCAAGGGATCAATCCACAGCCGTAGTGATCGAGGATCGCGGCCAGCACGTGTGGATCCCGCAACAGGTTCGTGGCGCAATCGGCAACCAGGTCTGCCCGAACGCGATCGAACAGCGCCACGGACGGGAACTCGGGCGCATGCCGGCATGGATAGAGGATTCCGTCCGGTCGATCGGGATGACGCCAGAACGCCTCCGCCCATCGTTGCGACACCGCGTGGCTGCCGGTGCTGATGCGGGCGTCGGCGTCGGCCGAGAGGCGGCGCAGCGCGGCGCCGGTCGTCAGTTCGACGAGACGCACGGGCCGAGTCGCGCGCACGCGGCAGAGACAGCTCCGGTCGATCAGCCGCTGGCTCACGACGTACCCCACGGGGGTCATGCCTACGTGCTGTACGAACGCCTCGATGAACGACCCGCGGGGATCCATCCCCACATACAGCGTCCCGAACGCGATCCGATCCGGGGCGCAGAACCGGCCGCTGGCGGCGTTGAAATGGAGCGGATCGTAGTCGCGGTTGTGACCCCGAAACCACGTCGGATCAGCGAACTCGCGCAGCGGGAGCGGGCGGCTCGCCAGATCGGCGGGAGGCTCGGGTTCGGGGCCTGGCGGCGGCGCCGACACGGGCCGGATTACGCGGCCGTCTGCTCGCCGTAGAGTCTGGCAGCGGCGAGGACCGCATCGCGTTCGCCCCGGCGCAGTGCGGCGAGCGGCGTTTCGCCCTCGAGCCAGGAGTTGGCGCTCAGCATGAAGAGCGTTTGCGTCCAGGGATCGTACTCGGCCAGCTCGGCCAGGACGACGTCCAGCCCCTCCAGACCGACCTGCCAGACCGGGTAGGCATTGCTGCGCTTGCCGA
Organism: uncultured Chloroflexota bacterium; assembly: GCA_937870845.1. Classification (GTDB taxonomy): domain Bacteria; phylum Chloroflexota; class Chloroflexia; order Thermomicrobiales; family UBA6265; genus JACCXM01. Next base: position 4,847 of record CALMZR010000310.1, on the reverse strand, counting down.
GGTCGAGCCCGATCAGCGCGTTGCGCAGCCGGCGCTTGTCGACCGCCTGCCGGGTGATGCCCAGCGCCTGGGCCAGCTCTCGCCCTGAAACGACGCCCCCTTCCGCTTCCAGCAACTGCCTCTTGGCGCGCACCCCGCGGAGCCGGGCCGGGGCGAGCGGATCGCGCCGCCGCAGATCGGCCAGCGCCTCCGGCCGCGCCAGGACAGCGATCAGCTCGTCGAGGTCGGCAACCTCGTTCTCCGCGAGGGTCCTCAATATCCACGTAACGAAGCCCGATCGCTCCCGATGCTTGGCAACGGAGGCAAGCGCCTGCGCCGCCGCGTCGACGGTTTCGATAGGGGCGTGACGCGCGGCTTCGGAAAGGCGGGTCCTTGATCGCGCGTGTTGCTCGACAACGGCGCTTGCCATGGTCCGTCTCGCTGTTTCTATCTGGACGCGCACCCGGGCCGCAATCGCCAATGTTCTAGCATGGGACCGCATTGGTAGGCAACTCTGTCAACTTTAGTTCGCAACTTTGTCAACTACGATCGATTCGGACGTTCCCACTACGGGCGATCCAGTTGATGCGACCCCGCCCGTCTCGCCTCGTCGATGTCGGCGATGATTGTGTCGACATCCAGGTCGGCCCAACTGCCGGCGGTCGCCGCAACGGTTGCCCGCACGGAGTCAGGATCCGGCCCGTCCGCGCTATCGTCGTCCACCGCCAAAATGGAGGAGCTGTTCGACGTTCGACGTCGGGTTGCCAAGCAGCTTGCGGCCGCTGCCGGCTCCCTGAACAAACACTTGGCCGGGACCTCAGGACATCGTGCCGCGGGCAAACGGCATCATCACGAGTTCGCCGGCCTTGCGGCCTTCCGCGCGCAAGCCCGGTTGCCCGCGGTGTCGGGAGCCGCGGTTGGGACCAACAGCTGCGGAGACATGGCCGAGGGGCCGGGGAGGATCCCGACCCCTCGGTGGTTCTCTCCGGTTACGGGGTCGGTGTCGCGGCCGCGTCGGTGAGGTGGGAGATGTCGACGACCCAGGCCGTGGCCTCCTCGGCGCCGTCGTTGCGCACCTCGCCCGCCATGGCTCCCGGGAAGATGGCCGAGTCCCCGTCGCGCAGGGTGAATTCGGTGTCGGCGGCCACCTCCTCCGGCGGGGCGGGCGTCGCGGAACCAGCGGCGCGCGCCACCGTCATCGGCACGTCGACGCGGAAAGTCAGCTCGCCGGCAGCCGCGTAAATGAGAACGGCCGAGGGGTCCATCGGATCGAACGGAATGCTCGCCCCCGGCGCGAGAGCGATGCGCCCTAGTACGACGTTGGCCACGCCCGGGGCCAGGACCTCGATGGAGCCCGCCGCCAGCGGTCGAAACACGGCGCCATCGGCGGCCGCGCCTGGCGATGGCGCCGCCGGGGTGGAGTCCTGGGCCTGGACGCTCGGCTGCGCGTCTCGAACAACGCCGGTGGCGACGGCCGCCACGATGAGCAACACGACGATGAAACCCCAACGCATGAACCGCTCCTTTCGTCCTCCTCAGCGATCGACTCGAGGTCCGTATCCCCGGCCGCGAACCATGCGGCGCAAGATCGATGCCCCGGGCTCCCTGGTTCGAGCGGGACGCGGCACGACTGGCCGCCGAACGGCCCCGATCGGCTTGGCCCGTTACCCGTGTTCATGCACGTGAACGCGTCGTGCAACGCGTCTCGACGTCGCCATCGTCATGGTGGCAGGGCGCTCGCTCCTCCCCGGCCAGGATCGAACCAGTCGCGGCGAATGCTGAGCGGAGGCATACCGAATTCGGATGAACAGCTTCGGGCTGGCCGCCTCCCCTGTGGTCGTTCCCCCTCGCCCTGCGCCCAGAGAGACGCCCCCCTCCACCGGAGGGGGGCACGGGGGGAGCCGGGGCAGGGGGGTGAGGGTTGTTCGTCAGGCGGCAGTGATCACCCGGAGTCCGTATCAGTCGGCCGAGCTCGACGACTGCTGCGCCTGCCGCATGCCGTCGCTGATGTTGCGCGCCGCCTCATCGACCGAGATCTCCGAGGCCTCGGCGGCGGCCTTCACGTCGTCCATGGTGATGTGGCGGTCGTCGCCGTGGCGCTCGTTCGGTTCGCCGCAACCACAATCGAGACACATGTCAGTGGTCCTTTCTCTGCAGACGTGTCGATTGGCCGCGCCTAGCGGGCGGCCTTCCTGCTGCCCTACGAGCCAGCCGTCTCGCGCTCGGCGGCCTTGGCCTGCTTGCCGATCTCCTTGGAGAGCGCCTCGACGCGTTTGGCCATCGCCTTCTCCTGGTCGAGATTCGCTTGCAGGAGCTGGGCGGCGTCGCGCTCACCGAGGTCCTTGGCCATCTGCACCAGGCCGGTGTACATGACCAACTCGTAGTGCTCGGTCTTGGCCGCGCCGCTGACGTTGGCCAGCTCCAGCATCTCGGGCGAGGGCTGCTCCTCGTGCAGCGCCTTGTGCTCGTCGGCCAGGCCCTTGACGCCGTAGCAGGTCGTCTCTTCGGGCTGCTCGCCGATCTGCTTGAAGACGGCTTGCAGGTTCTTGACCTGCTGCTTCGTCTCCTGCTCGTGCTCCTTGAGCGCTTGCTTCAACTCGCTATGGCGCGCCTCCTTCTGCAGCTCCGGCAACATCTTGAGGATCTGCTGCTCGGCGCTCATGGCGTCCGACAATTCGTGAACGAATAACTCGCGCGTGCTGCTGATCGGCATCGTTTCCTCCTGCCCTTTCCCGGGCTCGCTCGGGGCGTCTGGCCCCGAAATGCAGGAGGCGTGCCAGCGCAGGCGCGGCGTCGGAGGCGGCCGGTGAATGGGATAATCGGCGCGCCGTGGACGACTGAGATGGGGGAAGCCGACCCGTGTTCAAGCTCGCTGAGTACCTGCCGCCGTTCCCGAACGCCACCTGGACGCTGGCCCGCCAGTCGGGCGTGACCCACGCCGTCTCGAACATCCCGCCCGACGGCCCGGAGGGCCCCGGCTGGGACTACCTGCCGCTGCTGCGGATGAAGACGCGCTTCGCCGACGCCGGCCTCACCCTGGAGGTGATCGAGACCGGGTTCCCGTGGCTCCACGCCGCCAAGCTGGGGCTGCCGGGGGCGGAGGCGGAGATCGAGCGCGCCGAGACGCTCCTGCGCAACCTCGGCGCGGTCGGCGTGGCGGTCGTCTGCTGGAACTGGATGGCTGGGTTCAACTGGACGCGCACCTCGACCACGACGATCGGCCGCGGCGGGGCGCTGGTCACCGCCTACGACCACGAGCTCATGAAGGGCGCGCCGTTCACCGCCGACGGGGAGGTGAGCGACGAGCGCCTCTGGGAAAGCCTGGCCCGCTTCATGGCGCGCATCGTCCCCGCCGCCGAGGAGGCGGGGGTGAAGCTGGCGCTGCACCCGGACGATCCGCCCATCTCCCCCATCCGGGGCATGGCCCGCATCCTCCGCTCGCCGGAGGCGATGCGCCGCGCCATCGACCTCGCCCCGAGCCCGCACAACGGCATCACCATGTGCCAGGGGACATTCGCCACGATGGGGGCCGATATCCCGGCCGAGATTCGATCGTTCCACGAGCGCGGGGCGCTGCACTTCGTCCACTTCCGCGACGTGCGCGGCACGCCGGAGAAGTTCGTCGAGACGTTCCACGATGAGGGCCAGACCGACATGTTCGCGGCGATGCGGACCTACCACGAGCTCGGCTTCGACGGCCCGCTGCGCCCCGACCACGTGCCGACAATGGAGGGCGAAGAGAACCTCGCCCCCGGCTACGACGTGCTGGGCCGGCTGTTCGCCATCGGGTACATCAAGGGGCTGGCCGAGGGAGCGGCGAAGAGCCGGGGCGACGGGTGACGGGTGTCAGGTCCTTGGGGCGACGAGTCCATCGTCCATGGGGATAACCGTGTCATTCCGACGAAGGAGCCGTGTCATTCCGACGAAGGAGGAATCTCGGCGCCCATGACCGCGTGGCTCCGTGACGCCGAGGTTCCTCGCTGCGCGTTGGAATGACACGATGTGGGGAATGGCGCTCTAGCCGCGGCCGCCGCCCTGACTCAGGCGCTGGCCGAGGAGTTCCTTGGCGCGGGCGGCCAATTGCTCGTTCTGCTGCTCCGCCTCACGGAAGAACGAGGCGATCTCGTCGTCGCCGCTGCTTTCGGCGTCCTGATGATAGGTGTGGTACGTCTCGGCGCCTTGCAGGGCGTGGTAGATGACGCTGATCAGGTTGTAGGTTGTGTCCCGCGTGCCCGTGCCTTTGCCGTGGGTGGTCGTTGCCATCGTGCGCATCCTCCTCGTGAAGGAACAAGAGGGGCGTCGGCCGTGCGCCGGCCCGCCTCGTTTGAGCCTGGGGCGGGCGTCGCGCCCGCTACCGATCCGTAGTGCAAGATGCTTGCCACGAGACAGCGGCCGACACGCGTTCCGCATGGAAGGAGCCCCCGCTCAGGCCGAGGTACAATATGTGCATGACGACGCACATATCAACCATCCGATCGTCCGAATCGACGCTTGACGACTGCGAGGTTGACTGCCTCCACCCGCCCGCGGTCTTCGCCGCCCGCGCCGCGCTGGCCGCGATGCCGCCGGTCCCGGAGGTGGCCGGGCTCTTTGCCCTGCTGGCGGACTCGACGCGGCTGCGCCTGCTGGCGGCGCTGGCGGCGGGGGAGCTGTGCGTCTGCGACCTGGCCATCGCCACCGGGGTCAATCGCAGCACCGTGTCGCACCAGTTGCGGACGCTGCGCCACGGGCGGCTGGTGCGGGCGCGGCGGGAGGGGCGCGTTGTGTTCTATGCCCTGGATGACGATCACGTGCGCGAGCTGCTGGCAATGGGCGGCGCCCATGCCGCGGAGGGAGGCGGGCCATGACCGCGGTCGCTCCCTCCACGA
>CALMZR010000309.1 GCA_937870845.1 uncultured Chloroflexota bacterium | reverse complement strand
GGACGCTCGTCTCAGGAGCCGCGGCCGGTGTGGCAGCTACCGCCTTCGGGTCGCGGCGCTTTGCCGTCTACGCGCAGGACGCGACGCCGGAAGCCGCCGCCTGCGGCGAGCCATTCGATGCTGAACTGCTCTCGACGGTCAATATGGTGACCGATGGCTCGCCGATCACCGTCGCCATCGTGCCGAAGCTCGTCCACCCGTTCTTCGAGGATACCCGCATCGGGGCCGAGGAGGAGGCCGCGGCGCTTGGGGTGACGTTCGAGTGGCAGGCGCCGCAAACGGGCGATGCCGCGTTGCAGGTCCGGATGATCGAAGACCTCATCACCAAGCAGGTCAACGCGATCGTCATTTCGCCGAACGAGCCAACCTCTGTGGTCGACGTCATCAACAGCGGCCTGGAGCAGGGCATCCTGATGATGACGTTCGACTCCGACTCGCCCGACAGCAACAGGGTGATGTACATCGGCACCGACAACAAGACAGCCGGCAAGGTTCAGGGCGAGACGATGCGCGAGGCGCTCGGCGGCTCAGGCAAAGTCGGCATCATCACCGGCGGCCTCGGCGCGCTCAACCTCAACGAGCGGATCGAGGGCTTCCGGGAGACAATCGGCTCAGATATCGAAGTGGTCGAGGTCGTGGCCACGGACGACGACTTGCAGAAGGGTCTCGGCGTAAGTGAGGCGCTGCTTCGAGCGCACCCCGACCTGAACGGGGTGGCCTGCGTCAGTGCAACCGGCGGTCCGACCCTGGCGCAGGTCATTCAGGGTCAGGAGTTCGCGGACCGGGAGTTGACGATCGTCGCCTTCGACGACTTGAGGGAAGTCCTTGACGCGATCGAGGCCGGAATCATCTACGCGACGATGGTGCAGCGGCCGGTGCAGATGGGCAAGTTGTCCATCAGCGAGTCGTACAAGGTGCTGACCGAGGGGTACGTCCCCGAGTGCGCGTTGCTCGATACCGGGGTCACCGTGGTGACCGCGGAGAACCTCACTACGTACACGAAGTAGGACTCGTTCCGTGGCGAGGACGCCGAGCGGCGTCCTCGCCGTCATCCGCTGTTCGCGGCATCCCAGCCTCTCCAGCCATGGAGGTCATCATGAAGCTTCGCCTTCCGCAGATCGGCCGGCGCCGTTTGGCGACGGCGGCGTGGGTCCTCGCGCTGTCGATCCTCACCGCAATTCCGATCGCCCAGTTGACCGCGGCGCAAGACGCCACGCCGGCGGTGGACGCCGGCATCGTCAGCGAGCCGTGGGGCGAGGTCGAGGGCGAGGAGGTCACCCTGTTCACTCTGACCAATGCCAACGGCATGGAGGTCAAAATTACCAACTACGGCGGCATCATCACCTCCGTCGTCGTGCCCGACAACCAGGGCGCGATGGAGAACGTCACGCTCGGGTTCGACAACCTCGACGACTACCTCGCCGGCCACCCGTACTTCGGGACCATCACCGGCCGCTACGCCAACCGCATCGCGCGCGGCGCCTTTGAGATAGGCGGGGAGAAGTACTACCTGGCGCTCAACAACAACACCAATGCTCTGCACGGTGGAGTCGTCGGGTTCGACAAAGTGGTCTGGGACGCCGAGGAGGTGGTTGGGGACGGCGAAGTCGGCGTGAAGCTGAGCCGGGTCAGCCCCGACATGGAGGAGGGGTACCCGGGCAACCTCGCGGTGGACGTGACGTACACGCTGACCGACGACGACGAAATCCGCATCGATTACCGGGCGACGACGGATAAGGCGACTGTCGTCAACCTGACCAACCACGCCTACTGGAACCTGGCCGGGGACGGATCGGGCACGGCTGAGGGGCACGTGCTGACGTTGATGGCCAGCAACTACACTCCGGTCGACGCTTCGCTGATCCCGACCGGGGAGATCGCGCCAGTGGCCGGAACGCCGATGGATTTCACCACGGGGACCGCGATCGGGGAGCGCATCCGCGACGATTTCGAGCAACTCGCGATCGGCCGCGGGTACGATCACAACTACGTGCTCGACCGGCCTAGCGCTGACGACACGTCGCTGATGACGGCGGCGGTCGTCGTCGAGCCGGAGAGCGGTCGGACGTTGACCATCTCGACGACCGAGCCGGGGATCCAGTTCTATTCGGGGAACTTCCTCGACGCGACCGAGATCGGCGCGGCGGGAAGGATGTATCGGCAGGGGGATGGCTTCGCGCTGGAGACGCAGCACTACCCCGACTCCCCGAACCAGCCGGATTTCCCCTCTACCCTGCTGGAACCGGGTGAGGAGTTCACCTCAACGACGATCTACGCATTTTCGGTCTCGTAGGCCCTCTGGGGGCACGGCGGGACGAGGTCGAGGGAAGGACGCCCGTGGCAACGGAGTCGACTCTGCTGGCCGAGCATATCGACAAGCGGTTTCCGGGCGTCCACGCCCTCGACGACGTGTCGTTCAGCCTGTTACCGGGCGAGGTGCATGCCGTCATCGGGGAGAACGGGGCCGGCAAGTCGACGCTGATGAAGATCCTGGCCGGGGTCTATGCGCCGGACAAAGGAACGGTTCGCGTCGACGGACGGCAAGTGGCGATCGATGACCCACATGGGGCCCAGGCGCTCGGCATCAGCACGATCTACCAGGAACTCAGCCTGGTCGACGCGCTCAGCGTCGGCGAGAACATCTTCCTAGGGGATCTGCCGACCAAGCCGGGCAACCGTTGGCAGGTCGATTGGCCGGCGGTATGGCGGCGGTCACACGAACTGCTCGAGCGCGTTGGTTCGGGGGTCGAGCCGCGATCGCTCGTGCGCGAGTTGAGCGTGGCCCAGAAGCAGATGGTGGAGATCGCCCGCGCCCTGGCCAAGGATGTCCGCGTGCTGATCCTCGATGAGCCGACCAGCTCGTTGACGGATCGGGAAACGGAAAAGCTCTTCGAGATCATCGCGTCGATGCGGAGCCGTGGGGTCGGGATTATCTACATCTCGCACCGGCTCGGCGAGGTGTTCCAGGTCGCGCAGCGAGTGACGGTGCTGCGCGATGGCAAGCTCGTCGGCACGCTGCCGATCGCAGACGCGTCGGAGGACGTGCTGGTGCGCATGATGGTCGGCCGGGATTTGTCGCGGCTCTTCACGCAGGCCGCGCCAACGGATGCGCCGGTGCGGCTGGAGGTGCGGGGGCTTTCGCGGCGCGGGAGGTTGGACGACGTTTCGCTCACTGTGCGCGGAGGAGAGATTGTCGGTCTGGCGGGGCTGGTCGGCGCCGGGAGGAGCGAGCTGGCGCGCTGTCTGTTCGGCGCCGACCGCTTCAACGCGGGAGAAATCCTGCTCGATGGCGAGCCGGCAGCAATCCGGACACCGGGCGATGCCGTCAATCTCGGGATCGGGTACGTACCCGAGGATCGCAAATTGCAGGCGCTCGTCCTGGGGATGGGCGTGCGGGAGAACGTGACGTTGCCGGTGCTCGGCCGGCTGGGATCGCCGATCGCGCCGTCGCTCGGCCGGGAACGGGCGCTCGTTGATGGTTACATCAAGAGTCTCGATATCAGGACGCCGCACCGAGAGCAAAAGGTGCGCGCGCTTTCGGGCGGGAATCAGCAGAAGGTGGTGATCGCCCGCTGGCTGGCGACGAAGCCGCGGGTGCTCATTCTGGACGAGCCGACGCGGGGCATCGACGTCGGCGCCAAAGCCGAAGTCCACGCGCTGATCGCCCGGCTGGCCGAGCAGGGCGTCGCCATCCTCATGATTTCGTCGGAGCTGCCCGAGATTCTCGGGATGAGCCACCGTGTGCTGGTCATGCGGGATGGCCGGATCGTGGCCGATATCCCGCGCGACCAAGCTACGGAAGAATCGATCCTGGCCGCGGCGACCGGGCAGGCGTTGGTCGCCGCGCCGGTCTGAGCCGCGCCGTCAGGCGTACGACCGGACCACCCCAACGAGCCGCCCTTGAATCTCGACGTTCTCGGCCGGCGTGTAGATCGGCTGCATCGTGCTGTTCGCCGGTTGGAGGCGGACGCGGTCGCCTTCGAGGTAGAACTTCTTGAGGGTGGTTTCGCGCTCGTCCTTGAGCCAGACGGCGACGGTCTCGCCGTTTTCGCAGGTCTCCTGCTGCTTGAGGACGACCACGTCGCCGTCGTCGATGAAAGCGTCGATCATCGACTGGCCCTTGACGCGGAGGGCGAACAGACCCTGGCCGCTGCCGCGAAGCTGGTCGGGGCCCATCTCGACGGTCTCGGTGACGTCGGAGCCTTCGAGGTCGCCGGGGACGGGGATGGGAGAACCGGCGGCGATCTGGCCGATGACGGGGATGGCGACGACGTTGCGGCGGCCGGACGAGCGGTTCACCAGCTCGATGCCGCGGGAGATTTTGCTGTTGCGGCGGATGTGGCCGCGGTTCTCCAGCGCTTTCAGGTTGTAGTCGACGACGCTGGTGGAGGAGATGGCGAGCTCGGTCTGGATGTCGCGGATGGTGGGGGGGTAGTCGTTCTCGTCGAGGAAGTGCTCGATGTAATCGAGGATCGCCTGCTGGCGGCGGGACAGGTCTTTCATGGGAGGCTCCTCTAGGCTCGGCGGCAAGTCGCGGGCCGCATGCGCCGCTCGAACTCGCCGTCGCGGGCGAGCCGGGTCTGGCGTAGAGGATAGGAGAGAACACATGTTCGTGTCAATACGGGGACAACACGCCATCGGTCGCGTTTTCGGGGCTACACTGGCCGATTGCGGGGTTCGTGTTCGGAACGAAGGAACGCGGAGCCCCAGTCATGCTGAATGACGGGAAGCATCCCGGCACAGCCGCATGTGCGTATCTTGGCGCCGAGATTCCTCGCTTCGCTCGGAATGACACCGTTCACCGTCGCTTTTGGGGAACTGGACATGCACGAAAACGTCCTGGCGAAGCTCGAGTTCCCGGAGATTCTGGAGCGCCTCGCGGCGCGCTGCCGGTTTTCCGTCGCCGCCGAGCGGGCGCGGGAACTGGGGCCGAGCGGGGATGCGAAGACCGTCGGCTACTTGCTCGACGTCACCGCCGAGGCGGTCGATCTGTTGACGGAGTTTCCGGACGTCACCATCGGCGGCGCGCGGGACGTGCGCGGGCTGGTGGAGCGGGCGGCACGGGGATCGCGCTTGCAGCCGGCGGAGCTGTTGCAGGTGCTGGACATGCTCACGGCGGCGCGCAATCTGCGGCGGGCGTTTCAGCGGTTGCCCGACGTGGAGGAGCGGTTTCCCGAACTCTTGAAGTTTGTGGATCACCTGATCGAAATCCCTGGTCTGGAAGCGGACATCTCGCGGGCGATCGGGCCGCGCGGCGACGTGCTGGACACGGCAAGCCCGGAGCTGGGCAAGATCCGGCGCGAGGTGCGGGTGGCGCACAGCCGGCTGATGGAGCGGCTGAACGCGCTGGTCGGCGGCGGCAAGTACGCGTCGGTGCTGCAGGACGCGATCGTCACGACGCGGGACGGGCGGTACGTGGTGCCGGTGCGGGCCGATGCGCGCGGCGGGCTGCCGGGGGTGGTCCACGACACGTCGGCCAGCGGGCAGACGCTCTTCGTCGAGCCGTTGGAGATCGTCGAGCTGAACAACCGGTGGCGGGAGCGGCAGCTCGACGAGCAGCACGAGATCGAACGCATCCTCGACGTGCTGAGCGGGCGCGCCGGGGACAACGCGGACGCGATCGCCAGCTCGGTGGAGGCCACGGCGGCCATCGACCTGGCGATGGCCAAGGCGCGCCTGGCGTTCGACATGCGGGCGCATCGGCCGCGGCTGTGGGACGAGGAGGCGGAGGCGGAGCACGGGCATGCCCGCTGCCGAATCTCGCTGCGGCGGGCGCGGCACCCCTTGCTCGATCAGGCGACGGTCGTGCCGATCGACGTCGATCTTGGCGAACATTTTCGAGTGCTGCTCATCACGGGGCCCAATACGGGGGGCAAGACGGTCGCGTTGAAGACCGTCGGGCTGCTGACGTTGATGGCGCAGACGGGGTTGTTCATCCCGGCCGACGATGAGTCGGTGGTTTCCGTGTTCCCGGCGGTGTTCATCGACATCGGAGACGAGCAGAGCATCGCGCAGAGCTTGTCGACGTTTTCGGGGCACATCCGGACCGTGATCGGCATGCTGCGGGAGGCAGCGGCGGACGATCTGGTGCTGCTGGACGAGCTGGGGGCGGGGACCGATCCGCAGGAGGGGTCGGCGCTGGCGCGGGCGATCGTCAGCCGGTTGCTGGAGCTGGGGCCGTTGGTGATCGCCACCACGCACTACCCGGAGGTGAAGGCGTACGCGTTCGCCACGCCGGGGGTGGAGAACGCCAGTGTGGAGTTCGACGTCAAGACGCTGGCGCCGACGTATCGGCTGATGATCGGGGTGCCGGGGCGGTCGAATGCGCTCGCGATTGCGGGTCGGCTGGGGATGCCTGCCGAGATCCTCGAAGCCGCTTCCGGGCTGCTGGACCCCGACGAGCTGCGTGTCGATAGCCTGCTGCAAGACATCCGACGGCGGCGGGACGAGGCGGATGCGCTGCTGGAGCGGGCGCGCGGGGAGGCGGAGCAGGCCGAGGCGGTGCGACGTTCGGTCGAGCAGGAGCTGCGGGAGGCCGAGCACGCGCGGCGGGAGGCGCGGGGCGAGGCGCTGGCCGAGGCGGAGGCAGAGTTGCAGCAGGCGCGGGAGGCGTTCAAGCGGCTGCAACGCGACCGCGACTCCCTGCAGATCGCGCGTGAGCACCTGGAGGAGCGGCGGCGGGAGGTCGACCGCGCCGCGGATCAGGTGCGGACGTTCCGTCGGGAGCGGATCGTCAAGCCGCAGACTTCACCGGGGGCGCGGCCGATCCGGGCCGGAGACCGCGTGCGCGTCGTGTCGTTCGATCAGGAGGGCGAGGTGATCGCCGTCGAGGGGGAGATGGCCGACGTGATGCTCGGCGCGCTCAAGACGCGGCAGCCGCTGGCCGCGCTCGACCGGCTGGGACGGGTTCGCACCGAGCCGGCACGGCCGATCCTGGCGCCGCCGTCGGCGGGGCCGGTCAATCTGGAGCTGGATTTGCGCGGGTATCGGGCCGCCGAGATCGAGGCGATGCTCGACGAGTATCTGGAGCAGGCATACCGCTCCGGGATGCCGTTCGTGCGCATCATCCACGGCAAGGGGACGGGGGCGCTGCGCAAGGTGGTGCGCGAGGTGCTCTCGGTGCATCCCGCGGTGGCGAGTCATGAAGTGGCCCCGGCGAATCAGGGGGGGGATGGGGCGACGGTGGCGCTGCTGAGGGGCGGGTGACGGGGTGTCAGGGTGTCGGGATGCTTCCTGTCACCCTGACACCCCGTCACCCACAGCGCATACGTACGCGAAGCGACTTGCCTTCACGCTCCCCGATGTGGCATTCTGTAAAGGCAATCGACTTGGTGGGGAATGTCGGTTGTCCGGGGAGCTTGTCACCCGCGGGGTTGGCCTGCTCCGATCGAGGGAAGGCGCATGGGAGCGGAGTGGCTGCTGCCGATCTATGGCTTGGTCGTCGGCACGCTGGTCGGGTTGACCGGGATGGGCGGCGGGGTGCTGATGACGCCGCTGCTGGTGCTGGGATTGGGGATGCCGGCGACGGCGGCCATCGGCACCGATCTGGCCTACTCGGCGCTGACCAAGGCTGCGGGGACGTGGCAGCACTGGCGACAGGGGACGGTCGACGTGCGCGTGGTGCGCGCGCTGGCCATCGGCAGCGTGCCGGCGACCCTGGTCGCGGTGGGCGTTCTCTTCCAGCTGCATTCCGTCGATTCGACGGCGGTCAACGCCTTCCTGGAGCAATTCATCGGGGTGATGCTGGTCATCGCCGCGGTGTTGATGCTGCGCAAGGTCTGGATGAGCGTGACGGGCCGGAGCGAGCCGGTCGGCGACCACCTCGTGACGTACCCCACGGTGAAGCTGATCGCCATCGGCGCGTTTGGCGGGTTCCTGGTCGGGATGACCTCGATCGGGAGCGGCAGCCTCATCATCGCGCTGCTGGTGATGACGATCTCGCTGGCGCCGGAGAAGCTGGTCGGGACCGACGTTGCGCACGCTTTCCTGTTAGTCGGGGCGGCGGCGATCGCGCATTTCTTCGTATTGCAGGACGTTGACGTCGCGCTGGCGGCGAAGCTGCTGATCGGGTCGATCCCCGGGGTGCTGATCGGCAGCCGGTTGGCGGTTTGGGCGCCAAAGCGGCCGTTGCAGGTCGGGTTGTCGGTGCTGCTGTTGACGACGGCGGTCACCCTGCTCAGATAGCGTTCAGACCGCGAGTGCTAGGCTTTGCGGTTGGTTCGGAATCGGTTACGCCCGCGCGGGAGCGCGCGGGAGGCAGTTCGAGAGGAGACGTTCCCTTGCAGACGACGGCATCCGCGACCACGACGTTGATTGCGCCTTACGGCGGCCGTCTCGTCGATCTGATGGTTCCCCAGGAGGAGTTGGCCGAGGCGCGAGAGTACGCCAGCACGCTCCCGTCATTGCAGATTTCGCCGCGGGCCGTCTGCGATCTGGAGATGCTTGCTTCGGGGGCGTTCTCACCGGTCGACCGGTTCATGGGCGAGGCCGATTTCCGGCGCGTGACGCACGAGATGCGTCTGGCCGACGGCACGCTCTTCCCGATGCCGATCACGCTGCCGGTGGCGGCGGACGCCGGGCTGCGGGTCGGAACCGACGTGGCGCTGCGCGACTCGATGAACGACCTGCTCGCGATCATGACGATCGAAGAGCTGTACCCGTGGGATCCGGCCGATTTTGCGGAGCGCGTGTTGGGGACGCAGGATGCGAAGCATCCGCTGGTCAACGAGATGTCCCGCTGGGGGCGGCTCAACGCCTCCGGGCCGATCCGCATGTTGCAGATGCCGCGCCACTACGACTTCCAGGACTTGCGGCGGACGCCGGCCGAGGTGCGCGAGGTGCTGGCGCTGACCGGGCGGCAGAACGTGGTCGCCTTCCAGACGCGCAACCCGCTGCACCGGGCGCACGAGGAGCTGACCAAGCGGGCGACCGCCTCGGTCGACGGGGTGCTGCTGCTGCACCCTGTGGTGGGGATGACCAAGCCGGGCGACGTCGACCACTACACGCGGGTGCGGACGTATAAGGCGCTGGCGGAGAACCACTACGACCCGGATCGAATCGTGCTGTCGCTGCTGCCGCTGGCGATGCGCATGGCGGGGCCGCGGGAGGCGCTGTGGCACGCGATCATCCGGCGCAACCATGGGGCCAACCACTTCATCGTGGGGCGGGACCACGCCGGGCCGGGGAAGGATTCGACGGGCAAGCCGTTCTACGGGCCATACGACGCGCAACAGGTCGTCAAAGAGCACGAAGACGAGATTGGCGTGCGTATGGTGCCGTTCTCGGAAATGCTGTATTTGCCGGACGAAGACCGATATGAGGAAGCGGACAACATTCCGGAGGGGACGCGGACGGCTGCGATCTCCGGCACGCAGGTGCGCGAGGAGTTCCTGGCCAAGGGACGGCTGCTGCCGGCCTGGTTCACGCGGCCGGAGACGGCGGAGATCCTGGCCGAGGCGTACCCGCCGCGGCACCGCGAGGGGTTGTGCATCTGGCTGACCGGCCTGAGCGGGTCGGGCAAGTCGACGACGGCGGCAGTGCTGTCGGTGCTGCTGCTGGAGGCGGGGCGGCAGGTGACGGAGCTGGACGGAGACGTGGTGCGGACGCATCTGTCGAAGGGGCTCGGCTTCTCGCGCGAGGACCGTGATACGAACATCCTGCGCATCGGATTCGTGGCGAGCGAGATTGTGCGCCACGGCGGGACGGTAATGTGCGCGGCGGTGTCGCCGTACCGGGGGACGCGGGACGCGGTGCGGGCGATGATGGACGAGGACCAGTTCATCGAGGTCTTCGTCGATACGCCGCTGTCGGTCTGCGAGCAGCGCGACGTCAAAGGCATGTACGCCAAGGCGCGGCGGGGAGAGATCAAGGAGTTCACCGGGATCAGCGATCCGTATGAAACGCCGCTGAATCCGGAGATCACGCTGAATACGGTCGATTGCTCACCCGAGGAGAATGCGCGGCGGATCATGGCGGAGCTGGCGGAGCGGGGGTTCGTTCGCTGGGACCCGGGGACTAACGGGAAGTAGCGAAGGTTCTTCTAACGACCCTCACCCCAAACCCCTCTCCCTGTGCGCAGGGAGAGGGGCTTTCTGTCGCCGTCGCGTGCCAGGACCCGTGTCGATCTGAATTCGGGGGCGAAGAATCTCGGCGTCGCGGACCGATCGACTCATTGAGACGAGGTGCTTCGCTTCGCTCAGCATGACACTTGGGGGGGCGGGCTTCAGTCGGCGGTGGCGGCGGCGGGCTCTCGGTCGTCGACGAAGTGAACGCGGGTTGATTCGACGGCTTCGAGGGCGGTGTCGATGGCGTCTTGCCAGGGGATGGTCAGATCTGGGAGGCGGATGCGGATCGAGTGGGCGGTGAGCTTGACGGCGCGGCCGAGTTTGGAGACGAGGCGGCGTTCGAGGCCGGCGGTGGGGACGGGGCGGATGACGATCTCGCGCTCGCGCTCGATGAGCGATTCGATGCCGAGGGCCTCGGCGCGGATGCGGAGGGCGATGAGGGCAAGGAGGTGCTCGACTTCCTCGGGGATATCGCCGAAGCGGTCGACGAGCTCCTGGCGCATGTCGACGAGGCCGCGCTCGTCCTCGATGGCGGCGATGCGGCGGTACATGGCGAGGCGCAGCTCGGTGTCGACGATGTAGTCGACCGGGATGAGGGCGGTGAGTGGCAGGTCAAGGGTGATGGGGCCGCGCTCCGGGATCGGCTGGCCGGTGCGGATCTCCTCCACGGCCTGGGCGAGGAGGCGGATGTACATCTCGTAGCCGATGGCGGCGATATGGCCGCTCTGCTCGGCGCCGAGGATGTTGCCTGCGCCGCGGATCTCCATGTCGCGCATGGCGAGGGTCAGTCCGGCGCCGAG
>CALMZR010000308.1 GCA_937870845.1 uncultured Chloroflexota bacterium | reverse complement strand
AGACCGCTTTGGCGCGGCGCGGCGGCGTGGGTGGCGTTGCCGACCCGGTTGACGTTGTTGATTCCTCTGCCGCCCTATTGTGGATCCTCGTTCGGCTTCCGCACTCTCTTCGTGCCACGGAACGGGGTTTGTGAGCGGAGAACCGCAGGACCGATGTCTACTCGTGCCTGCGCCAGCGCTTCTGCTTCGCTCATCTCCGGAACGCCTTCCAGATGCAACGGCTGTGCCGGAACCGCTACCGAACCGGTTGCGAAGCCAAACAACTCCTCGACGCGGGCGGCGACAATTGCCTCGACCGCCAGATTGATGTTCGCGGCGTCGAACTTCGCGATCATCAACTGCTGCATGCTGGCTAATGGTCCCTGCCCGAGCTGGTCCGGCGGCCGATTGCCCCCAGGCGGGTCGAGCATGATCGCCAGGTGACGCATGACGGCCTGGTCGACCAGCTGGGTGATGTGCTGGTCCAGCGCGGCAAGGACAAGCGCGTCGACGCGCCCAGCCACCATCTGTTGCAGGCGCATCTGGATCTGCTCATCCACCTCCGGGGCGGCAGACGGGCGAAGCTCAAGCTTCTGGCGGGCCTTCACCGGATCGACCCTCCTCACGGCAGGTACGGTAGCGCGATCAACGCGATGAGCACGTACACGACCTCCAAGAGCAGGAGCTGTTGCGCCCTCAGGACGCGCTTCTTCTTGGCTTCCAACGGTTCCCTGTTCTTCTCGTACGACGCGAGCTTGTGCTCGATGAGCCGGAGCCGAACCGCATCCTCGGTCGCCGCGCCGTAGTGCTTCCAGAGCTGGTCGGGTTCCGGTGCGCCATACCAGTGCCTCGGGCGCCATCCTTGCGCGCTCTGCCAGACGACGGCTCCAAAGATGACCGCCCCGATAGCCAGGACTCCCGTCACCACCCCTCTTGAGCCAGGCGGGTCTTGCTGGGATGCGACGGTCGCGGCTAGCGTCACAATGATCCCTCCAAACCCGAGTATGGCGCTGGCGCGGGTGTTGAGTTGCTCGATGTCTGCCCACTGACGATCGAGCGCCGCGGTCAGTTCGCTCGCGACGACTTCGTTCGCGCTGCCTCCGCCGCCCGCCGATGTCCTGACTTCGACGCTTCTCATCAGACCACGGCCATCCGTCGTTGAGTCAGGATGTCGTGGTTCAGCGATTCGTAGCCGAAGTCGGGTCGGCCGAGAGCGTCGAGGAAGGGAACGCCTGACCTGCCGGTCCCCCGGCAGATGTCGGCCGCGCTGGCATAGGCGCCCCGGAGCGCGTAGTTGGTGAGCGCGGATTGCAGCATGACGTCGATGAGATGGCGCGAGTTCTTGTCGTTTCGGAGACCAAAGTCGTACTCCTCGTAGAGGCGCGCTGTCTGCTCCAAGATCGCCCGTGGAACTGCCTGGTCATCTGGCCGCACCGTGATGCGAAGCACGCGCTCGTCGATCTCCGCGAAGGCAAACGCGCCTCGCAGCCACGCCCGCTTTTGCTCGAACAGCACCGGTTGTGGGTATGCGCGAGTAATGGTGAAGGACGCGTCGGGACTCGTGAGGCCGACGATCATCCGGGCGTACTCCGCGGGGTGCTTGCTGATCAGTACGAAAACGCGCGCGGCGCTCACGCAGGTTCCGGCTTCCCACGCCCCCGTGGCGAAGGGTACGTTTATCCGCTGAGTGTTGGTGGCGGGATTGTACAGGCGCTCGAGCAGACCCCAGTACACGTGCTCACCATCGAATCCGTCATGCCGAGGTTCGTCGAGGATGCGCAACAAGCTCCGCGCGACGCTCGTGTCGTCTTCCGGGGACCGCGTCTGCAGCACCCCAGTCTCCGCCAGCGCCGACAGCACCGGCAGCGCATCCTTATCTCTTCGCCCCAGTTCGGCGAGTAACGCGCTCGTGCCCACCTCAAGCACCCCGTCTTCCGCGTTTCTCGAATAACCTCCGAAGCACCCGACGCATAGCCTGCTTCCTACCAGTTCGTATTGGCTCCGTCAAGCGGACGAGGACGAACGTTGCTCGTCGGGCCGGACGCGTTGTTCCGTGATCGCCGCGCCTTTGCTTGCGCGGCGAACGTTCGCCGCGCAACACTGACGCCAGCCACAGGTGTCGGGCACGGCTTGCCGTGGGCGCCCTGCTTCGACATCCGCATGGCCGACGCGGTCCCCTGCAAACGCCCCCCGTGGATCATGTGGAGCGAGACGAGTGACTCAGCGCATCGCCTTCCGCCTCTGGGTCCAACCCGACAGACTCGACGAATACAAACGCCTCCACCGGGAGGTCTGGCCCGAGCTGCTGGCCGACATGCGCGCCGCCGGCATCCGCAACTATTCCATCTTCGCCGACGGCCCCGAGCTCTTCGGCTCCCTGGAGTGCGACGACTGGGAGGCAACCTCCGCCGCCCTCGCCCGCTCCGACGCCAACCGCCGCTGGCAAGCGTTCATGCGCAGCTACCTGGCCACCCCGGTCGACCCCGGCGCCCCGCAGCCGCTGCGCATGATGGACGAAGTGTTTCGGATGGAGTGACGCGGGTGACGGGTGACGGGTGACGGGTGTCGGGGAAGGACGTCAGGACGTGGACGCGCTGCAATGCGCGCGTCGCCCAGCCGCGTTCGTCCCGTCACCCGTCACCCGTCACCTGTCACCCTCACCGGAGGTGAACCGCCATGGCGCTGGAACGCATCACCCCCTCGCCGGTCAAGATCGGCGTCTTCGGCATCGGGCTGCACGCGTATTGGGAGCAGTTGCCGGGGCTGAAGGAGCGGCTGCAGGGGTATCAGCGGGATGTCGAGGAAGGATTGCGGGCGGCGGGGGCGGAGGTCGTCTCCGCGGGGCTGGTCGATACGCCGCCGAGCGCGCGCGAGGCGGGGGAGCGATTTCGGCGCGAGGACGTCGATCTGGTCGTCTGCTACGTCGGCACGTACGCCACCTCGTCGCAGGTCGTGCCGGCCGTGCGCGACGTGGGGCGGCCCGTGCTCGTGCTCAACCTGCAACCGGCCCCGGCCCTCGACTACGAGGAGGCCGACACCGCCGAGTGGCTGGCCAACTGCACCGTCTGCGTCATCCCGGAGCTGGCCGGCGTCTTCACCCGCTACGGCATCCCCTGCAACGTCGTCAGCGGGCTGTTGCGCAAAGAGGCCGGCCCGGCCGGGGAGCGGGCCTGGCGGGAGATCGGGGAGTGGGTCGCCGCGGCCGGCGCGGTGCGGGCGCTGCGCGGCGGGCGGCTGGGGTTCCTCGGCCACACCTATCCCGGCATGATGGACCTCTACGCCGACTTCACCCTCATCGGCGGCACGACCGGCCTGCACGTCGAGCTGCTGGAGATCGACGACCTCCAAGCGCGCGTCGATGCGGCGAGCGACGAGGAGATCGAACGCCTCGCGGAAGAAGCCCGCAGCCTCTTCGACATCCCTACAGATATGTCCGACCCGGAGCGGCGCGCCCCGCGCCCCGACGAGATGGCCTGGGCGGCCCGCGTCGCCGCCGGGCTCGACGCGCTGCGCCGCGACTTCGCCCTCGATGTCCTCGCCTACTACTACCGCGGCCTCGGCGGCAACGAGGCGGAGCGACTCGGGGCCGGCATGATCCTCGGCAACACCCTCCTCACGGGGCGCGGCGTCCCCTGCGCCGGCGAAGGCGACGCTCTCACCGCTATCGCCATGCTCGTCATGGACCGCCTCGGAGCCGGCGGCTCCTTCACCGAGTTCGCGGCCATGGATTTCGTCGACGACTTCCTGCTCATGGGCCACGACGGCCCCTTCCACCTCGCCATCGCCGAGGGCAAGCCGACGCTTCGCGGCAAGGACATCTTCCACGGCAAGCGCGGCGGCGGCGTGGCCGTCGAAGCGCGGGTCAAAACCGGCCCGGTCACCATCCTCACCTTGACCCAGACCGGCGACGGCCGCCTGAAGCTGCTGACCGCCGAGGGCGACTCCCTCCCCGGCCCGGTGCTTCGGATCGGCAACACCTTCTCCCGCATCGCCTTCTCCCTGCCTCCCGCCGAGTTCGTCAACGAATGGTGCTGCCATGGCCCGACGCACCACTGCGCGCTGGGCGTGGGGCACGGGGCGGGGGCGGTTGAGAAGGTGGGGAGGATGTTGGGGGTGGAGGTGGCGAAGGTGGGGTAAGCGGGAGTCAATGAGGTCTTGACCGCACCTCAGAGCGGCGCGGTTCTACCCCTCTACCGGAACCAGCGTCACCTTCCCATCCGGGAAGACCGCGTTGACCTCCAACTCCCCGCCCAGCGCCGCGACGTAGCCGCGCAATGTGGAGAGGTAGAGGTCTTCCTCGTGCTCGATGCGGGAGATGTTGGCCTGCGTCACGCCGAGTTCCCCTGCCACATCCCGCTGCGTAAGACCCCGTTGCGCACGGAGATCAGATAGCGCCAGGGCATCTTCCATTGCGCGCTTGTAGGCGAGCACCCGTTCCCGGCGCACGGGATCAGCCATGACCTTGGCTTCCAGTTCGGAGAATGATCGCGTCCTCGTCATGGGAGCAAGCCCTCCTTCTTGAGCGTCTGCAAATGCTCGTCGTACAAGTTGTCGGCGATCGGGACGAACTCCCGATACCAAGCATTCCAGCGACTGGTCTTGTCGCCCCCAAGAAGCAAGATCGCCATCCGGCGGGGATCAAAAGCAAACAGGATACGAAGATTGCCTTCTCGCGGGCGCAACTCCTTCATGTTGGCGTGGCGAGAGCTCTTGACCGTATCGACGAACGGCCGGCCGAGCAACGGTCCTTGTTCCTGAAGGAACTTGACCGCAGCAACGACCAACTCCTCGGATCGTTCATCGAGCGTCGCGAACCAGGCCCCGAACTGGTCTGTGTACTCCACCTCCCACGCCATGAAGCCAAGTATAACTCTTACATTGTGACGTTCAATTGCTTCGACTTCTGAAACCGACCGTCTCGCTCCTACATCCCGCAGATCTGTGCGCAGACCGTCCCCGCCCGGATGCCGCCCCGCCTCCCCGGAAGTTCAGGAAGTTCAGGAAGTTCAGGAAGTTCAGGAAGTTCGACTTGCCGGCAACGCCCGTCTCACACCCCTCGCCCCCATGCGTTCTATCGACGACACACGAAAGGAGTCGCGCATGCTCGCCTACACCGCCTGGGACGGATTGCAGACCATCGCCCGCCAGTACGACGCCGATCTCGAGTTCGACTCCGGAAACCTCCTCGTCCTCGCCCCGCGCTGGGCGCGCGACTCGGTATCCATTGCCTTCCGGCGCCTGGCCGAGCGCGTGCGCGCCGGGGCGAAGAGCGCCTGACCGATGGGAGGCCGCCGATGACTACGGAATCCGTCGCCGCCTGGGTCGACCGCTACGTCGCCGCCTGGGAGAGCAACGACCCCGCCGCCATCGGCGGCCTCTTCGCCGCGGACGCCAGCTACCGGCAACGCCCCAGCGACGAGTCCTGGCAGGGCCGCGACGTGATTGTCGCCAACTGGCTCGACATCAAGGACGACCCCGGAACCTGGACCTTCCGCTCCGACGTCCTCGCCGCTGCGGACGATCTCGCCTTCGTCCGCGGCTGAACCCACTACACCACCCCGCCCGCCGACTACGACAATTTGTGGGTGCTTCGCTTCGACGCCGCCGGCCGCTGCGTCGACTTCACCGAATGGTGGATGCAGCCGCGAGAGTCGTGAGTCGTGAGTCGTAAGTCGTGAGTCGAAAGTTGGAGGCGGGGATGGAGGCGGTGGAGCGGGAGCGGCTGATCGCCCAGTATGAGGACGGCTACCGGGCGGTGACGAACGCGCTGGAGGGGATGACGACCGCCGAGTGGGAGGCGCGCGAGGCGCCGGGCGAATGGAGCCCACGCGAAATCGTGCACCACCTGGCGGACAGCGAGATGACTTCGGCCATCCGCCTGCGCCTCCTCATCGCCGAAGATCGACCCACCATCCTCGGCTACGACCAGGAGGCGTTCGTCGCCAACCTCTTCCCCGACCGCCCCATCGAGCCGTCCCTGGCCGCCTTCGCCGCCGCGCGGGATGCGACCGCCCCCATCCTGCGCCGCCTCGACGAGGAGCAGTGGCAGCGCGCCGGCACGCACAGCGAGAGCGGCCCCTACTCCGTCGCGGACTGGCTGCGCATCTACGCCGTCCACGCCCACGACCACGCGGACCAGATCCGCCGGGCGCGGGCCACCGTCTCCGGCTGAGCGCCGCCCCATCACGGTGTCATTCCGAGCGTAGCGAGGAATCTCGGCGTACCCGACGCGGCGTCCCGATGAGCCGAGATGCTTCACTTCGTTCAGCATGACACGGGGGCGCTCCCCGCTCCTCCTTCTCTCCATTCGGGCTAGAGTTGAGGCGCGACTCGGGCGCGGAAGGGAGGCATGGTGCAGGGGAGTGGGCAAGCGGCGGTTCGGCACACCGGGGTGGCGCTGGCGGCGCTGGGGATCAGCATCGTCCTGCTGGCCCAGGATTTCTCGGCGCTCAACGTCGCTCTCCCCAGCATCGAGCGCGATCTCGACACCGACCTCAGCACGGTGCAGTGGGTCATCAACGCCTACGCCCTCGTCTTCGCCGTCCTCATCGTCACCGGCGGGCGGCTGGCCGACCAGTTCGGCCGCCGCCGCGTCTTCCTCACCGGGGCCGCCGTCTTTGCCGTCACGTCGCTCCTGGCCGGGCTGGCGCCGACGCCGCTGCTCCTCATCGGGGCGCGGGCGCTGATGGGCATCGGGGCGGCGCTGATGTGGCCGGCGGTGCTCGGCATGGCGTTCGCCGTCCTGCCCGGGAAGGCCGGGCTGGCCGGGGGGTTGGTCATCGGCGCGGCCGGCATCGGGCAGGCGATCGGGCCGATCAGCGGCGGCGCCCTCACCGAATTCCTCAGTTGGCGCTGGGTGCAGTACGTCAACGTGCCGCTGGCCACCCTCGCCATGCTCGGCATCTGGCGCGCCATCCCGCCCCCGACCGCCCCCAGCGCCCGCCAGCCGATCGACTATCCCGGCATCCTGGCCCTTTCGACGGGACTCGTCGCCTTGCTGTTCGCCCTCGATCAGGCGGCCGACTGGGGCTGGACCGACTGGCGTATCCTGCTCTTGCTGGCCGTCTCGGCGGCAGCGTTCGCCGCCTTCGTCCCCATCGAGCGCCGGGCGGGGGATGGCGCGCTCGTGCCGATGGCGGTGATGGGCGACCGCGGCTTCGTCGTCGCCTGCCTGCTGATCGGCCTCGTGGCTCCGGCGTTCGTGGCGACGCTGCTCTACCTGCCGCAGCTCATGGAGAAGCTGCTCGGCTACTCGCCGCTCGCCGCGGGCATCGGCATGCTCCCCCTCCTGGGCGCCTTCGCCCTCGTCTCCTTCGTGGCCAGCCCGATCGCCGGGCACATCGGCCTGCGCCCGACCATCCTCGTCGGCACGGCGGGGATGGCGCTCGGCCCCTTCATGCTCTCCGGGTTCGGGGTCGGCTCGCCCTACGAGGCGCTGGTGCTCGGCATGGTCGTCACCGGGGTTGGGTTGGGACTAGTCTTCCCCACGATCACCACCGCGGGGGTGACAGCGGTCGATCCGGATCGCAGTAGTCTGGCCGGCGGCATCCTCTACATGTTCCAGCTCGCCGGCGGCGCCATCGGCCTGGGGTTGACGACCACCATCGTCGCCTCCTCGGCGCAATCGGCCGTGCGCGCCGAAGCGCCGGCCATCGCCGATCTCTCCGCGGAGGAGGCCGTCGCTCTGCGTGGCCACCTGGCGGGAACCGAGTCGTCGCAGCAGGTTCTCGGTCAGTTCGACGCGGACACGGCCCAGCGGCTGCTCGATCTGGCGGGCGAGGCGTTCGCGGCCGGGGTGCAGGCCGGGTTGCGGGTCGATGCGGCGTTGGCCGCCCTCGCGTTCTTCGTCGCGCTGGTGCTGCTCCAAGGGCGTCGCGGCACAGCGGGCGCCCCGAGCGACGGCCACGCAACCGGAGATCACCCGCGGCGATGATTCCGACGCACCCGATCACGCGTCGCGCGTTCGCCGCCACGGGCATCGTCGCCCTGGGCCGTGCGTTCGCGCCATCGCCGCCCGCGGCAGCCCTGCCCCGCCGCCAGCCCGCCCAGCTGACCGGCCGCGTCATCTGGCCGGGAGACCCCGGCTACGAGGCGGCCCGCCAGCCCTTCAACACCCGCTTCGCGCGCTTCCCGGCGGGGATCGTCGTCTGCTCCAGCGCCGAGGACGTCCAGAACGCCGTGCGCTGGGCGCGGCAGCAGGGCATCCCCCTTTGCGCCCGCTCCGGCGGCCACAGCTACGAAGCGTATTCCACCCTGGACGGCTCCCTGGTGATCGACGTGGGCGGCCTGACCGAGGCCGTCGTGGACACGGCGCGCGGCCAAGCCGTGGTCGGGGCCGGAGTCCGCATGCTCGATTGCTACCGTCGTCTGTGGGAGTACGGCGTCACGATCGCGGGCGGCACGTGCCCCGGCGTCGGCATCGCCGGGCTGACCCTCGGCGGCGGCATCGGCTTCCTGTCGCGCCAGTACGGGCTGACGTGCGACTCCCTCCTCGCCGTCGATCTCGTCGGCGCGAACGGCGACCTGCTGGGCTCCAGTGCGGACGAGAACCCTGACCTGTTCTGGGCCCTGCGCGGGGGCGGGGGCGGCAATTTCGGCATCGCCACGGCGTTCACCTTCCGCGTCCACCCCATCGCCGACGTGGCGCTCTGCACAATCGCCTGGCCCTGGGACGACGCCGCGGAGGTGATCGACGCCTGGCAGCATTGGGCGCCGTTCGTCGATCCGCGGCTGACCGTCTCCCTCGGCATCGCCGCGACGGGAGCGGGCACGTTCGCGGCGACCGGCCAGTTCGCCGGCTCCGCGTCGGAGCTGCCGTCGCTGTTGGCGCCGTTGCTTGGGGCCGGGTCGGCGAGCCCTCCGGCGATCGAGACGATCTCCTTCCTCGCCGCCGCCGAACGGTTCGCTGGGCCGCCCGTGGCCGGCGTCCCGTTCAAGAATGCCTCGGCTTTCGTGTCCGAGCCGCTCCCTCCGGCGGCCATCGCCACGCTCGTCGACGGGCTGCGCGCCGCGCCGACCGCCTCGAACCTCGTCGGACTCTTCCCTTTGCGCGGGCGGATCGCCGCGGTTGGGCCGAACGCGACAGCGTTCGCCCACCGCCACGCCCTCTTCGACCTGCAATACCAGGCCTACTGGCAGCACCCATCGGAAGAAGCCGCCGACGTGGCCTGGGTGCGCGACCTGCGCGCGGCGATGGCCCCGCACGCCTCCGGGGCCTACGTCAACTACGTCGACGCCGACCTGCCCGATTGGGAGACCGCCTACTACGGGGAGAATCTGGCCCGATTAACACGGGTCAAAGCCCGCTACGATCCAGACCGCGTCTTCGGCGGGCCGCGGGCGCTTCCTGGCGCCACTGGTTGAACCGGAACTCTGGCGATCAGGTCGGTGAAAGGCTCGCGCCGGGATCTCCCCACGTTCGCCCTGGAGACACCAGATGAACGAAGTTGTCGAGCAGCGCGGCAGCCTCGGCTGCCCCGTTGCTCCTGGCAATCATGGACCCGTAGGCCTTCCGGAACTCGGCCTCGAGGTGATTGTGAATTCTGGCCGCGTCATAGCCGTTCAGGATGCCAATATCGATGATGGCATCCAACTGGATAAATGACTTCGCGTACTGGTCCGTCGTGAGCGGATTCGGCGGATTCGCTTCATGAAAGAACTTGAAGTCCGTCGTATAGCCCCAGAACGCCGCGGCGCCGTGCTGAACGAAGAGGAGCCCCAACAGTCCGCCCGCCCTGCACGAGAGCAGATGGACGATAGTGCCGGCAACGTGTTTCGGCGGTTTGGAGACGGTATTCCAGATCAAGACACCGCGCTGACCGGTGAACGATCTGTACGTGCCATGACCACTTCCGGTAATGAAGCGGCCTTCGTCACTGCTAACCGCACGTGAGATGACCTTCGGTACGGCATCGTCATCAAAGGACCTGATGAGGGTATGCGAAGGCGGATTCCCAGTGAACGATCCATGCGAGTAAACATGGGCCTTCCGAAATTCCTGACAGTACTGGAGAACGATGTCGTAGTTCTGCTCGATCCCGACGACCCTGGCCAAGCCGCTTCCCTCTCCACTCGCTAGAAGTCGAGATCGATCTTCAGGTCTCTCGTTGTCTCCTCGTGTGTCAGCCCCTTGATCTTTCCGGCCTCAACCAAACCTTCGAGGAGCTCGATGTGTCTCGAGGTCGCCTCGATCACTTGTCGGCCGATGGGCGTTCCCCTTCGTACTGCACGAGCCAACGCCGCCGCGTCATAGCTGCCGTCCCCCACAATCGACAACACAACTTCTGGCGGCGCTTCCTCAAGCACGCTGAGCACCATGTGCCGCAATTCATCGTCGTCCAGTTCGGTCACTCGTTTGATACGCCCCTTTGGCGCTTCCCACGGTTTGACATGCAACGACGCCTGGACGCGCGCCGGCGCCTGTGCCGCGACGAACTCGCGCAGCGACACTGGCCGTTGCTCATTGGACAGCCATCCCACGGTCTGGTTGAGCGCCTCTTCTGGCAGCTCAATGTCATCCGGGGCCGAGCGGACGAGATTCGCCACGGTGATGGCCATGATCGCTTCCTTGGCTCATGCGGCGCGTGACGGCAATACCGGCCACGCCGCCGTCGGCCACGCAATGGGCCGACCCCCGTAATCATAGGGGGGTTTCAGTAGAGCGCGCGAGCCGTTTGCTACGCTCGTCTTCAATTTCAGGGAAGCGGAACGAACTACGCCTCACCGGCCCGCGGTGGCGTCCACAGCGGCTCGCGCTCGGGCGCCGCTTCCAGCTCCTCCAGCAGCGCGTCGTACATCGGCTTCGGCTCAAGGGCGTCGTCGAAGGGGAGGGGGCGGCGCGCCTCGCCGTCCTCGCGCGGGTAGTCCTCCTGCAGCCAGGTGTAGCG
>CALMZR010000307.1 GCA_937870845.1 uncultured Chloroflexota bacterium | reverse complement strand
GGCGGCTGCTGCTGACGACCCGAACGCTATCCGATCTTGTCCCATGCCCAATCTCCGCCCTTGAGCGGCAGGCGATCGCGATACCGGAAGCTCCGGCCACGCCGATGACGCCAGCGAGCGCGACTCCCCCGTCTCCCTCTCCCGACGAGGCCATCGATACGCTCCTGAAGCAGATGTCCGACTGTTGGGCCACGCGCCGGCCCGAGAGATTCCTGCCGTTGCTCAGCCAGGGCTATCGTGCCGAACAACGCCCCGTCGGGGGCGATGCCGAGCGCCGGTTCGTCCTCAACATGGGGGCGCCCGTCGTCTGGGAGCTGGCCGGCGACGTCGAGATCACCGACGGCGCCCACGCCACGGCAATGGTCCGGCAGACGCTTGGCGAGTCCGTCGATGTCGTGCGCTATGCCTTTGTCCTCGAGGACGGTTCCTGGCGCTGGGATGGGGTCGCCGACCCGCCCGGATGCCGGTCGGCGCCCGACCGATCGGCGGTCGGGCGGTGACATGTGTTCCTGTCCGATCGAGCCTTCGCGGAGCAGGCAATGGCGCCGCGAGCGCGGTCGGCGCGGCATCTGCGGGATCCCAAAGCGTAGAGAGGGAGGACTCGTCATGGCGACGCTGCTGCAATCCACCCGAACCGGTCGGCGCGCGGTGGTCGCCGCGTTGGGCGGGTTGGCGCTCGCGGGACGGCAATTGCGGACGGCCGCGCGGGGCCAACGCTCCCTTCGCTTCGCTTTCTTTGGCGCCGCTTCAGAGCAACGCGCCTATCAACAGCTCGTCGCCGCCTTCGAGGCGGCGCACCCGAACGTTCGCGTGGACGTGGCCGCGCTCGACTCCGGCGATGCCTCGCTGGACGTGAATGCGCTGATGGCTCACCCGAATCGGCCCTGGCTGTTGCGCGGCGGTTCCTATCAATCCTGGCTCTGGAAAGCGCTGGCCAGCCCAACCGCGCCCGATGTCTTCATGCTGAGCTACCAGCGATTTCCAGCCTACGCGGCGCGTGGCATCCTCGAGCCGCTGGGCGAACGGTTGCGCGCAAGCACCGCGGTTCGCGAAGCCGATTTCTATCCCGCCGCGCTCGACGCCTTCCGCTCGGCGGAGGTGGCCGGAGACGGGCTGGGCGCCATCCCGCTGAACGCCTCCAGCCTGGCGGTTTACTACAACGCCGACCTGTTCGCCGCGCGCGGCGTCTCGTTGCCCGAAGAGGGCTGGACATGGGACGCGTTCGCCACGGCCGCGGAGGCGCTGACGTTCGGCCTGGACCGCGAAGACCGCGTAGGAGTTCATGGACTGGCGATCGAGCCGCGCTTGTCGCGCTCAGCCGCGTACATCTGGGGGGCTGGAGGCGACCTGATCGACCATCCCGTGCGCCCGGCCAGGCTGACGTTGGACAGCGCCGAGGCGCTGGAGGGGCTGCGCCGGTTCGCCGAGCTGGGGCCCGCGGGTCGCAACGTGACGCCGACGTCGGCGCAGTCCAGACTGTTCGCCGATCTGGCACGATTCGTTTCCGGCCGAGCCGCGATGTTCATCCACAGCCGGCGGGTCGTGCCGACGCTGCGCGAGGCAAGGGGGTTGAACTGGGACGTTGCGCCGCTGCCGCTCGGCGCCGTTCCCGCAAACGTGCTCCATAGCGATGGGTTGTGCCTCCTGGCCGGCGCGCGGGACAAGGACGCGGCCTGGGCGTTCATCGAGTTTGCGGCCGGGCCCGAGGGCCAGGCGGCGCTGGCGGCGACCGGGCGCACGGTCCCCTCGCATCGCGAGATCGCGGAATCGGATGCCTTCTTGCGTGGGACGTCGTTCCCCTGGCAATTCGGGGGGCAGGCGATCGGTTTGGCTCCCGAACGCGCCCGGGTTTTTCTCGACAACGTGCCCATCTCGCGGCGCATTCCGGCGATGGCCACCCTCCCTGCGGTGGAGGGGATCTTCGATCGCGCGTTCAAGCGGGCGTTTTACGTCGACGCGGACGTGCCCGCCGCCGTTGCCGCCATCGCCCGCGACGTGCACGGGGTGCTCGGGGATCGACTCACGGCGCCCAGCTATATGTTCCGCGACGGGATGACCGAGATCGAAGAATGAGCGCCAGCAGGGGCAAGCGACGGCATTGGCTCGTCCTTGCGCTGCTCGTGACGCTTCCTGGCGGCGGGCCGTGGCTCACGACGCCCGGCGCCGCGCAACAGGCCGCTATCCGCTTCGCCTTCTGGGGGGATCCAGCCGAGCAAGCGGCGTATGAGCGCGTGGCCGCAGCGTTCGAAGCGACGCACGACGGCGTCGATGTCGTCGTTGATTACGCACCCGGCCAGGGGGACTACTACCGCAAGATCACCACCGATTTCGCCGGGGGCGATCCACCGGACGTCTTCCTGATCAACTATCGGCAGTTCGGCCAGTTTGCCGCGAGAGGGGCGTTGGAGCCAGTGGCGCCGTATCTCGCCGCGAGCGAGGCGATCTCGGCGTCGGATTACGCGCCGATCGCCATGGATGCCTTCATGGTGCGCGGAGAGCAGGTCTGCATGCCGCAGAACGTCTCCAGTCTGGTTGTCTACTACAACGCGGACCTGTTCGCGCAAAACGACATCCCCATGCCGGCCGCCGATTGGGCGTGGGATGAGTTTGTGGCCGCGGCAGAGGCGCTGACGCAAGACACTGATGGGGACGGCCGAATCGATCTGTACGGCGTGGCGGTCGAGCCGAGCATGTACCGCATGACGCCGTTCGTCTGGAGCGCCGGCGGCGAGGTGGTGGATGATGTCGATGCTCCTACGCGATTGACGCTCGAAACCCCCGAGGCGCTCGCCGGGCTTGAAGCGTTCATCAGCCTGGGCAGCGCGGGCCATAATGTCGTGCCGTCCGAAGCCGAGGTCGCGGCGGAGGACGATGGCACGCGCTTCATGCGCGGCGGGGCGGCGATGCTTCTGCAAAGCCGCCGCGAGACGCCGACGCTGCGGGAGATCGACGGGTTCACGTGGGACGTGGCGCCGCTGCCGATCATCGAGGAGGCGGCGACCGTTCTCCACAGCGACGCGTTCTGCATGGCCGAAGCCGCGGAGAACCCGGAGGCCGTCTGGTCGTTCGTGGAGTTTGCGGTTGGCGACGAAGGTCAGCGCATCCTGGCCGAAACCGGACGCATTGTGCCGGCGTTGCAGTCCGTCGCGGAGTCTCCCGTGTTCCTGGGCGGCGAGGCGCTCGATGACACCGCCGAACGCCCGCCCCTGCCACCGGCCAGCAGCCAGGTGTTCCTTGACAACGTCGCGGTCATGCGGCGGCTGCCCTCGATCTCCACCTGGCCTGAGGTCGAAGACGCATTCAATGCCGAATTCGACCGCTCTTTCTACGAGCCACTCGACATCCAGGCGGCGGTGGCGACGGCGATGGCGAACAGCCAGCCCGCGTTCGACCGCGCCGCGATGGAGGACTTCGAGTAGCGCCGAGCGGCGGCGCTATTGGCCGATGATGCCGCGGCCTCTGGCGTCCTGCTGAAACGCGTGCTGGGCCACGACGAAAAGGACGACGACCGGCGTCATGACCACGACGGCTCCGGTCATCAGCAGCGGCCAGTTCGTGCGATCGAGCGAATAGAGCACCCGCAACCCGAGCGAAGCGGTCATCTGGTCGGTCGTCCGGATGAGCAGCAGCGGCTCTACGAAGCTGTTCCAGTAATGGACGAAGGAGAGCACGGCGACGGCGACCACGACGGGCCGGGCCAGCGGAAGCGCCACCTCGGCCCACACCCGGCAAGGACCGGCCCCGTCGAGCCGCGCCGCATCATAGACGTCGCGCGGCACGCGCGAGAATGCCCAGGCGAAGAGCAGCACGTAGAGCGGCGACGTTCCCATGAGGGCGGGGATGACCAATGCCAATCGCGTGTTGATCAGGCCGGCTTCCTTGAACAGGATAAAGCGTGGCAGCCAGATGGCGGTGAGTGGGACCATCAGGCAGAGGATCGAGAGCGCGATCAAGCCGCGACGCCAGCGCGCGGGGATCTGCGAGACAACGAACCCCGCCATCGACGCCACGACGATGGTCAGCGGCACGGCCAGGGCGGCGACGAAGAGCGAATTGATGATGAACAGGCGAAAATCAACCATCGCAAAGACCTGCCGATAGTTATCCCAAGCCAGCGAAATCGGGACCCATTCCATCGTGCGCGGCGATTGCACGCCGGGTTCCCGCAGCGAGGCGGCAATAGCCCAGTAAATCGGAATCAGGAATGCTGCGCCAACGACGGCGACCGCGAGGCGGTGCAGCACGATGGGCGCGGAGCGCCAGCCGCGGCATGGGCGCCTAGTCGGCATGGCCAAAGCCGAAGCCCCAACGCCTGGCGGCTCGGAATTGCAGCCAGAGCACCAAGCCGGTGATAAGGTACATGGCGCAGGTGATTGCCGCCGCGTATCCGAAGCGAAGATACCCGAACGCCGTGGTGTAGACGTACATCGGCAGAAACATCGTCGCGAAATCGGGGCCGCCGCCGCGGCCGACGATGAGCGCCGGCACGAAGTTGGCCTGGAAACTGAAAATCGTATCGCGGAAGAGGAGCAGGAGCAGCGCGGGGGCAATGGCGGGCAGCGTCACGGTTCGAAACGTGTCCCAGGCCGAGCCGCCGTCGATTGCCGCCTGGTCCAGAAGATCGCGGGGAACGTTCTGCAGGCTCGCGAGGCAGACGACCAGGCCCTCGCCGATCTGCCAGCTCATCATCAAGACGATGGCGAGGCGCGCTGAAACCTGGTCAGTCATCCAGGCCGGGCCCGCGATGCCGAACAGCGCCAATGTCTGATTGAGCGGCCCATAGATGGGATTGAGGATCCACAGCCAGACCAGCGCCCAGGCCATGTCGGGCACGATCGTCGGCAGGTAGACGGCGGCCCGGACGATCCGCACCCCCCGCGTCGGCCGCAGGAGCAGGCGCGCCGTGAGAAATGCTCCGGCGAGGCGCAATGGGACGGCCAGCACGATGTAGATAAGGGAGTTGGCGGTCGCGATGCGGAAGACATCGTCCCGAAGCACTTCCTGGAAGTTGGCCAAGCCGGCGAACCGCGGTGGTTGCAGCGCGTTGTACTCGGTGAACGCGAGTCCAAACCCGGCGATCGCCGGGAGTATGACGAGCAAGGCGAGGCCGGCGAGATAGGGCGCCAGCATCAAACCGAGCTGCAAGCGATCCCTCATGCCGGCGACGCTACCGAACGCGATTGCAGCGCGTCAAGGGCGCCACTCCTCCGGCGCGTGCTGGGGCCGCGCGAAGCGCCAGTTTGGCTCTCCGCCGCCGAGGCGCGAATGCTCGGGGACCCGCATTCCACCAAGGCTCAAGTTGCCCGCGCGAGGGATCCGAAGACGCCCCGCCTCGGATAATCAGTCGGCGCAAGGAGTCGGCCGCGATCTTCTAGCCGAACCCGCGGCGGCTCCCGCCTGGCAGGCAGATTTACCACGCAGGCTGATGATGGGAACGGCGGCCTTCAACCGTTTTCGGAACGCCGAAATGTGGCGCTCCGAAGCCGCTGATTGGCAATTCCCGGCTCATGCCGTCGGCGGAGACGATTGGGTTTCCAGTGGCCTCAGGCCCGCCTCGATCTGGGAGCGATGGGGCTCGAGGAATGGGGGCAGCGCCAGCCGCTCGCCCAGGTGCTCCGCATCTTCGTCGGTGGCGAAGCCGGGACCGTCGGTGGCGATCTCGAAGAGGATGCGGCCGGGTTCCCGGAAGTACAGCGACTTGAAGTAGAAGCGGTCGATTACATCGGTGATGCCGATGCCGGCCCCGCGGATGCGATCGCGCCAGGCGCGGTGCTCGTCGTCGTTCGGCGCGCGAAACGCCACGTGATGGACGCCGCCGCGGCCGAGCTGAGCGGGCGGCAGGTCCGGCCGCTCCTCGACGCGCACCTCGGTTCCGGGACCGCCGGGACCGGTCTCGAAGACGACGGTGCGCAGCGCTGGGTTGTCAGGGGAGGGGTAGTCGCCGGCCCTGCGGAAGTTGAGGACGTCGGTCAGGATCTTCGCGGTCGGGGCGAGGCGGTCGACGGCGAGGGTGACGTGGTTGAGGCCGCGGATCTGGTGTTCGGCAGGGACAGAACTGCGCCGCCAGGGGGCAAAGGCCGAGTCGCCGCCGCCAACCACGAGCGCCACTCGTTGCCCTTCGGGATCCGTGAAGCGGATCGAGGCATGGCCGGCGATCTCATCGATGCCGCCGTGGTCAACGCCCAGCTCGTCGAACCGCTGCGTCCACCAGCCGAGCGATTCCCGGTTCGGCACGCGCAGCCCGATTTCGACGATGCCGCCGGCGCCGGGCCGATTCGGCCCCATTCCCGCCCAGTCGAAGAACGTCACCTCCGTGCCGGGGTTGCCGACCTCGTCGCCGTAGAAGAGGTGGTAGGCGGAGACGTCGTCTTGGTTGACCGTCTTCTTGACGAGTCGAAGTCCGAGGACGCTCGAATAGAAAACCAGGTTGCCGGGCGCATCGGCCGTGACCGCCGTGACGTGGTGCAGACCGCCGAGTTGCATCGCGTTCCTCCTCGTGCCACGTTCGTCGCGTGTTTGCGCGCTGACGCGCCTGATGTGCGGATGATGACACGCGCGAGCCTATCCAGGCCGTCTCCCCGCGCGTGGCTATGGCTTGCCGGTGATGAAATGGAGCGCCTGGTAGACCGCCCAGGCCAGGACGATGAAAGCCGAGAGCGTGGCCACCCGTATCCTCCCGGTCGAGGGGCGTGACGAAGGTGCTGTTGAGGGCGCTGAATATGCGGTGGGTGATCTCGTCGCCGCGGTGCTCGAGGTCGCGCAGGAGCCGGATATCCCGGTCCCGATCGGCCCCATTGGCGACCACGCGGGTGAGGAC
>CALMZR010000306.1 GCA_937870845.1 uncultured Chloroflexota bacterium | reverse complement strand
GTGGCCGGCGACTTCCAGTGGATCATCAACGACATCCCGATGGTCGCGCCATAGCACGCGCCAATCCCCTCGTCCGCGGCCGGGCGCCTTCCTGGGCCGTGCGGTCCCACCGCCGCCGCGACCCGCCTCCCGGGAAGTTCGGGAAGTTCGGGAAGTTCGGGAAGTTCGCGGTGGGATGGCAGCGGCGTGCCCAACCCGTGTCATTCCGACGACGGAGGGCCCCCACGATTCATCTCGGCGCGCATCACAGCGGCGTCCCCTGGCGCCGAGACTCCTCGCCGGCGCTCGGAACGACACTGCTCTCGAACCGCGCTGTAGGCAGGCCCCAGCCTGGAGGAATAGAGCGCGATGAACTCGAAGCCGACGCCGGAAGAGATGCGGCAAATCCGCGCCTACGAGGCGCCGACGCTGTCATTGATCCGCGAGCTGACGGCCGCGATGCGGCACGGCGCCGGGCATCTGGCCCTGCTCGACGAGCGCGGGGCGGACCCGGCGTGGCGCGCTGAGGCCGCTGCCGAGTACCGCGGCTGGCGCCGGTTCCTCGACGCGCTGCCTCACGAGGCCCCGCCGCCCTACGCGATGGCGCACGCGCGCATCCTGCGCTGGGCCGCGGCCGTGGCCGAGGCGGGCGATGACTACGCCGCGGCAATCCAGGATCTGGACGACGAGCGGCTGCGGCTGGCGAGCCGCAAGATGGCCGAGACGGTCGACCTCTACGTGCTGGCGTCGGAGGCGGCCGCGGAGGCGGTCAGGCGGCTGCGGTCGTCGTAAGCGGCCGCCCGCACGCCGCCGGGTTTGGCGCGGGCCGCGAATGGGCGATCAAGCCGCCCCTTTGCTCAGCTGCTCCGGCTCGATGCCGAGGGCCAGCGCCAATTTGCGCAGGGTGGCCGGGCGCAGGTTCTTGGCCGGCCCGTCCTCGATGCGGCGCAGCGTCGCCGGCTCGACGCCCGTTCGGCGGGAGACGTCTTCGACGGTGAATCCGGCGCGCTCGCGCTCGGCTCGCAACGCCTCGGCGTTGACTTCGATCAGCCCGCGTGGCATTGCGTGTTCCTTCCATAGATGGCGAGGCGCATCGGTTCACCCGGCAGCGCCGGGCGGGGCGGGCGGCGCATCGTCCCGCTCGTGGCGATGGTACTCGCCGGTGTAGGTGGTGGCGATGCGGATGGCCGGCCGGTCGCCGTGGACCTGGAAGAGGTGGAACGTATTGGCCGGGGCGATGATCCAGTCGCCGGCCGTGACGCCCCAAGTGGGGTTGCGCTCGGGAGCATCCCTGCGCGCCGCCGTAGCGCCCGTCCCTCCGAGAACCGGATCATACGTCATGGTCGCACGCAACGTCTCCGACGAGATTGAGCCGGCGGCGGCGACAGCCGACGACATTGCTTCCAACAACGCAGAAAATGTCGAATCTTGGCGCGCAACAAGCCGACGAGCTTCCCTTATACCAACGGCCGCGGAGTAGAGTGTCTCGGTAGTGGTCGGGGAGTAAAGCGCTTCCGTCAACGACCACATCCGCCCCGCAATGCTGGCGAACGACTGTAACTGCTCCGCAAGGCTCCGGTGGACTTCACCTATCGCCAGGGCTGCGCCGATGCCTTGCCGAAGCGGATGCCATCGAATCGAAAGCCATCGGAGCGGCTTCTGAACTGGAAGCGAAGGATCCGGTACGGGCGTCGCTGCGGCGTCGCACATAGGTGACGAGATCGTCTTCCATCGCAATCAGTGTCGGATGCCCGTCCTGGTACCGGAGGAGGGCGTAGCTCTCGATGCCGTCGAAGCCGTAGTCGCGCGCTTCGGCCACGAGATCGGCGAGGGCTTGCTCTTCCGAGTCAAACTCAGCAATGACGTTGCCGGTTGACCAATCCACCAATTCGAGAAAATCGTCCATAACCTCAATCCTTGGGGTCCGGCGACCCTGGCATCCTTTTGGGCTCCTCGCTGACGTAGGTCATCAACTCCTCTGCCGTCGCATAGATAGTGTAATGATGTTGGTTCCTCCCCGTTTGAACGACTTCGTGACCATGCCCGATGGGCAGCGAGATGGGAACGATGTAAGAGCCAGGACCGAATCGGATCGACGCAGCAAATTCACAGGCTGCTACGTAGTCGTCAAAAACCGAAACGCCTTCATTCCACTGGCGCTGGTTTCCGGGTCTTCGCATCGTTTTCCCAAGAGCCCCTGCTGACCTGAAGTCGTCTACGGTAATGATCGGCCCTCCTATGAAGCGATAGTAGACCTGTGCCACGAGCGGAGCACCTTGCCTGTATGGGTTGGGGTTTCCGGGGCACACGCTGTATAGCAGGAGGCCCAGTGGTCCGCCGAGCCGTTGAGCCGGCTGCGCTTCAGCGAGTGGAAGCGGGCGGCGCCGGTGGCGCATCGTCCCGCTCGTGGCGATGGTACTCGCCGGCGTAGGTGGCGGCGATGCGGATGGCCGGCCGGTCGCCGTGGACCTGGATGAGGTGGAAGGTGTTGGCGGGGGCGATGATCCAGTCGCCGGCCGTGACGTGGATCGGCTCGGGCTGGCCTTCCAGGGTCCAGGAGAGCTCGCCTTCGTAGATCGACCAGCATTCGTCGGAGAGGTGGTAGTGCCAGTCGTTGGGGTGGCCCGGGGCCTGGCAGATGACGGTGACGACGAAGCGGTCGTTCTGCACCAGGGTCGCCGCCCAGGGCGGTGGGCCGTACTGGGCCTTCATCTCCTCGATGCCGAGGGTGAGGCGCTCGGGGCTGAGGGCGAATGCGTCGCGATCCGTCATGCTGACCTCCCTGGTAACCCTGCCTGCGTTCGTGGGTCAGCCTATCGTAATCCGCTCGTCCCCGAATTTGGCGATGATCTCCACCTCACCGCCGAGGGCGCCGACGTAGGCGCGGACCGTGGCAAGCTCCGTGCGGTCCAGGTCGCCGCGTTCGATGCGCGAGACGCGCGATTGCGACACGCCAAGCCGATTGGCGACCTCAGTCTGGTTCAGCCCCGCCGATTCCCGAATCTCGGCCAGGCGGTGCGCCCGCAATTCCGCCAGCATCTCTTGCCGAAGCGCCGCGATTCGCTCATCGTCGAAGCGACCGGTCGCTCGGGCTTCCGCGCGTACGTCCTTCCAGTATCGAAATCCAGCCATCATGCACCTCGTTCCTCGGCGTAACCGCCCGCGAGCCACTTGGCGTAGCGCTGTTCGGCGACCGGAATGTTGACTCGATACCAGCGTGACCAATCACCCGCTTTGTCTCCCGCGACCAGCAGAACCGCTTGTCTCGCTGGATCGAAGACGAACAGGATTCGAATCTCGCTGCGTCCTTTCGATCCCGGCCGCAACTCCTTCAGGTTCCGCACTGACGACCCGCTGATAGTGTCGACAATCGGACGGCCCAGCGCCGGGCCCTCGTCGGCAAGGAAATCGATTGCTGTCTCAACCTGTTCGGCCGTGGCGAGATCGTTCTGAACGAGATCGAGATACCAATCGGCAACTTCGTCCACGAGCACGACGGTCCACGGCATCCCGGCAATATACCTCTTGTATTCTAAGACTTCAAGGTTGTATCGAAGGGGAACCGTCGGATACGAAAGAGGATAGTCTTGTCCCGACATTCAGGCTCCAGCGGCGGGATTCGGTCGGAGTTGCCAGAACAGCGGGCGATGACCTACGCAGCGCGGCGAAGGTGGAGGAAAATCCCATGCGCATTCCCGGATTCGCCGAGCAAGCGCCCTGGGCGGTCGTCCGGAGCGCCGTGAAGGACTTCCTCGACGACGACATGGCCACCTACGCCGCGGCCCTCTCGTTTCACCTCCTGCTGGCCCTCTTCCCGTTCATCATCTTCCTGCTCACGTTGCTGGGGTCCGTGGGGCTGGCCGCGTTCTTCGACCGGCTGCTGGGGCAGGCGCGCGCCGCGCTCCCGCCCGACGCCTACCAGATCCTGGAGCAGGTCGTGGGCGAGATTCGCGATCGGGAGGGGCAGGGACTGCTCTCCCTCAGTATCGTTCTTGCCCTGTGGGCGGCGTCGGCCGGGATGCGCTCGGTCACAAACGCGCTCAATCGGGCCTACGACGTGGACGAGACGCGGCCGATCTGGCAGCGCTACCCCCTTTCCGTGCTCTACACGGTCGGGTTGGCGGCGCTGATCCTGCTCGCCGCGGCGGCGCGGCTGGCCGGGCCGCAGGTCGTGGAGCGGCTGACGAGCCGGTTCGGCATCACCGGTGTTGTCGCCACCCTCTGGACCTGGCTGCGCTGGCCGGCCGTGGTCGCGCTCCTGCTGCTGGTCGTCGCGCTCATCTACTACCTGGGTCCGAACGTGGAGCAACCGTTTCGGTATGTCACGCCCGGCTCGGCCACCGCGGTGATCGTCTGGATCGTCGCCTCGGCCGGCTTCTCGGCCTACATCGAGCGCTTCGGCGACTACGGGGCGACGTACGGCAGCCTCGGCGGCATGATCGTGCTGCTCCTCTATTTCTTCGTCTCCGGCGCGGTGCTCCTCTTCGGGGCCGAGATCAACGCCGCCATCCATCCCGCCGAGCGCACGCGCACCGGGACGCTGCCGGGGACGGTGCTGCCGATGATCGAAGAGCTGGGGATTTGCCAGGAGCCGCGCCGGGCGGCGTAGGGCGCGATCGGTTGCCGGATCGCACACTATTGCGACGCCCATGATCTGGGGGCGGCGGGCGCGGCGCCGCGGACGGGGCAGGCATCCTCCTTGCGAGACGGGAAACGCCGGGCACGGACCTCGAGCGTGCCGGCCGCGGGTCGACGGAGTCAGGAGGAACGAGGCGCGATGACCGATGGGGGTCCGGTGGCCCTGGCGCATGCCGCGCTGCCGCGGCTGCAGACGGGCATCCCGGGTCTCGATGCCGTCCTTGGCGGGGGGCTCCCCGCCCGCCGCACGTGCCTGGTCGCCGGTCTCCCGGGCACGGGCAAGACGACGCTCGGCAATCAGATCGCCTTCCACCATGCGCTTTCCGGGGGGAGAGCCGTGGTCGCCACCCTCCTGACCGAGACGCACGACTTGCTGCTGGCGAACCTGGCCGGCTTCCGGTTCTTCGCTCCCGACCTCATCGGGGACCGGGTCTCGTACCTCAATCTCTTCGACGCCCTGGAGCAGAAGGGCCTGGATGGCGTCGTGGCCGCCATGCGCGGGGTGACGCGCGAGGGCCGGGCAACGCTGCTCGTCGTCGACGGCGCGACCGTCGTCCAGGACGTGGCGACCTCGCCCTTGGCCCTGCGCCGCTTTGTCCAGCAGCTCCAGGCGCAGGCCGCCATCCTCGGCGCCGCCACCCTGCTCCTTACCGGCCAGGATCGCGACGAGCTCTCCGTCATCGGCGCCCATGTGGACGGGGTGATGGTGCTGATGAACGAGCGGAGCGAGGCCCGCCACGTGCGACGCCTGGAGGTGCTCAAGCTGCGCGGCGGGCCCCACGTGGCGGGTATGCATAGCTTCGACATCGACGAGGCCGGGCTCACGGTCTACCCCCGTCTGGAATCGGTGGTGGGCGGGCGACGGCCGCCGGAGGATGCGCTCGCGGGCAGCGCATTGGGAACGGGGATACCGGAACTGGACGCCATGCTGGGCGGCGGATTGCTGCCGTTGTCCAGCACGTTGCTGATGGGAACCCCGGGCGCGGGCAAGACGCTGCTGGGCCTCAGCTTCCTGCTGGAGGGCGCCGGGCGCGGGGAACGCGGGCTGCTGGCCGGGTTCCACGAGACGCCTGCCGACCTGATCGCCACCGCGGCGGGGATCGGGCTCGACCTGCGGAGCGCGATCGATGCCGGGCTGATTCGGATCGCGTGGGACCCGCCCCTCGAGCTCTCGGCCGATGCCTGGGCCTGGCGACTCCTCGCGACCGTCGACGAGCACCGGCCGCAGCGGGTGTTCATCGACGCCATCACCGACGTCCAGCGCTTTATCGACACCCCGCAGCGCATGGCCACCTACGCCGCGGCGCTCACGAACGAGCTGCGGGCGCGGGGGGCGACCGCGATGCTCGCCACCGAGATCGACGCCTACGTGGACGACCAGCTCGCGGTTCCCGTGCCGGCCGCGTCGGCCACGATGGACAACGGCATCCTGCTGCGCCAGGTCGAGCTGCGCTCGTCGTTGCACCGGCTGGTCTCGGTCCTCAAGGCGCGGCAGATGGCCACCGACCCCGCGATCCGCGAGTTCGTCATCGGCGACCAGGGTATTTCCGTCAGCGGCCTGTTCGCGGCCGGCGCCGGGTTGCTCACCGGGAGCGCCGCGCCGGCCCAACTACCGCCCCCGTCTGGGTCGCCGTGAAGAAGGTCCTCGTCGTGGACGACGAACCGGCGTTGCGGATGATCGTGCACGACATCCTGCACGAGGAGGGGTACCGCGTCATCCTGGCTGCGCACGGCAGAGCCATGGTGGAGCTGGCGGCGCGGGAGCGGCCCGATCTGGTGCTGATGGACGTGATGATGCCGGAGGGCGATGGGCGCGACGCCTACCGGGAGTTGCGCGCGCGGCCAGACCTGTCGGGCGTGCCGGTGGTGATGATGAGCGCGGCCGTGCATCCGAGCGGGCTGGACCCCTCGATTTCCGGGTTCGTGCGCAAGCCCTTCGACCTCGCCCACTTGCTGAACGTGGTTGGAAACCTCATCGGTCCTGGCGATGTCAACGTCGCCTCCTGAGTCCACGCCCACGCGGATTCGGCGCCCGGTTGGCTTCGCCACTGGGCCTGAAAGAGTCCGTCCGGTGACCGGCTCATTGTTCCCAACGGTCCCTTGGCGACGCCCTACGCCGGGCCGATGAGCTCCCTCACCAACCGCAGCAGCGTCTCGAGGTCGAACGGCTTGAGCAGGTAGCGATCCCCGCCCCACAGGGCGTTCTCTGCCTCGGCCCGCTCCAGCAACCGCTTCGACGTCGAAACCAGAACGACCGGGATCCGCCGCGTCGCGGCTTCCTGCCTGATCTCTGTGAGCAATTCCCAACCCGCCTGCTCGCCGTAGCACAAATCGATGATCAGCAGCGAGGGATTGGCGGTTTCGATCTGGTGGAAGGCGCCCGGCACGAAGTTGGTGGTCGTGACGCTGTAGCGCTCATCCTGCAGCAGCTCGCGCACCACGTCCAGGAACTCGACCGATCCGTTGACCACGAAGACGTGCTGCCGTCGCATCTGCGCGGGTGTCGCTCGCGCCCCGCTACCCATGGAGCCGTCTCTTTGCGCCACCCCGCTCTCCTTTCACCACCGGCATGCGGCGCGCTGCGTCGTGTCTTGCGCGCGTCTGTGCATATTATGACGATCTCGAGCACAACGAGCGATCGAAGCCGCGGCGGCGCTCGGGGCCGGCGTCCACCTTGAAGACTGACTGCTCGGGGTTGAGGCGGGTGCTTCCAGGGCGTCGCCTCCCAGAGTCGCGCAGAGACGGAACGGACAAGACAGCAAAACGCCGACAAGTCCGGGCCGAAACCCACACCCGTCGGCGCTTGCTGGCCTTTCGCCTTGGGGATTGCTCCCCTCCGCGTCTGGCGTACGTACACTCTATGCTGGCCGTGCCGGTTTGTCAATACCCCGATCGCGATGTGATTGTTCACGGCGCGGTAGAACTGGGGTAGGATGCTGCCCTGATCTGTCCGCGACGAGGCCCGGAGTTCCGCGATGCGCCTGAGCCTGCTCCTGCCCCCGGTCCAGCCCGAGGTGTACCCGGTCGTCGCTGGGTGCCCGTACGCCGGCTGCGGCGGGCGGCACGTGCAGCACTGGCAGGCGGTGCCCAAGCCGCTGCGGGATACCCAGTTCGCCGAGGTGGTGGCCCACCGCTACCGCTGCGTGCGCTGTGGGCGCACCTTCCGCGTCTACCCGCGCGGGGTCGGACATGACCAGACCAGCGCCCGGCTCAAAGGCGTCGCCACCATGTTTTACGTGCTGGGCATGAGCTACGGGGCGGTGGCCATCGCCCTATCTGCCTTGGGGTGGCCGTTGAGCAAAGTGGCCGTCTATTACGCGGTCCAAGAGGCGGGCGCGGCGGTGGCCGGACTGCGCCGGGAAGCGGTGCAGCGCGGTGGGGGGCGCGTCGCGGGGTTGGGCGTGGACCTGACCAGCGTGCGCTGTGCCGGGCAATGGCTGACGGTGGGCATCGGCGTCGATGCCGTGCGCGGCACGGTGCTGAGCCTCGATCTGCTGCCCAACGGCGAGGCCGCGACGTTGACGGCCTGGGTGCAGGATCTGGCCTCCGTGCTGGGGGCCACGTTGCTCGTCAGCGACGATGCCGACAGCTTCAAGCTCGCCGCCGATGCGAACGGCATGGACCAGCAAGTGTGCAAAGCGCACGTCGGGCGCAACACGGACGCGTGGGTCGAGGCGATGGCCCCCGACGTGGTCGCCGATGCCGACGGCTCCTTGGCGAGCATCGGGGTCGCCCCGGCGCAGGCGGTCGCCGACATCCACGAGCTGCGGCGGTTGATGAGCGAGCGCCAGCCTAGCGAGGAGGCGAGCGCCGCGCTGGCGACCATCCACCATCGCTACCTGAGCGCCGCCAAGCCGGCGAAAGGCGAGGCCATGTCGCTGGCCTACCGGCTGCGCCTGTTCAGCCTCGATCGGTGGAACCTCTGGCCCCGCCTGACGCGCTACCGCACCTGGGAAGGCCCGGACGGCGAGGCGCTGGACGGGACCAACAACGCCTGCGAGCGGGCCATCGGCTGGTGGGTCAAGGAACGGTATCGTTCGATGCGCGGCTACAAGCGGCCGGAGTCCGTGCTCCACGTCAGCCGCCTCATCGCCGCCATGGGCAACGCCCTCGACGGCCCCGGCTTCGCCCTCGCCGAGGTGATCGCCTGACGATCATGGGGGAGGGGGGCGGACCGGCCCGCCGAACCCTTCAACCAGAGTCTGAACAGTCACTACGATTTACTCCTTGTTCATTCAAGTTGTCGACGAGTCGCACGCGACCGGCACATTCGGCGCCTGTACTGCCCCTT
>CALMZR010000305.1 GCA_937870845.1 uncultured Chloroflexota bacterium | reverse complement strand
TCGCGCTGCGCGTCGAGCCAGGCGCCGGCTTCGGCCTCTCCGGGGAAGGCGTAGAGCGCGCTGGTCATGAAAATCTGGGCCGTTTGCTGCGCCACAGGCTCCTCGGGGGCCGGGTCCGCCACCGGCTCGCTCGTTGCGGCGGGGGCCGGAGTTGTGGTTGGAGCCGGGGCGGGCGTTTCGCCTTCGACGATGATGACGGAGGCGGGCGGCGGGGTCTCGCCCTCGACGCCGACGACCGAGGTCGGGGCAGCGGGCGGCTCGTCGCTCGGGGATTCGCCCTCGATGGAGATGACGGACGTTGGCGTCGGGGCCGCGTCTTGCTGCCAGCCGGCGGCTTGCTCCAACGCGGAGTCTTCCTCTTGATTCGGGTCACGTTCGCGATCGCGGTCGCCGCGGTCGGCGGCATCGGCGGCGAACGTGCCGTTGGTGGTGGCGGAGAAGGCGTCGGTCGTGCCGGTGAAGAGGGCGACCCGGCTCTCGCGGGTGGCCTCGTCTTCGGCGAAAAGGGCGGTGAGGGCGCCGGCGCGGACGTCGTACACGTCGCGCTGGCTAAGGCTGCCGGAGGCGGCGGATGGGTCGAGTTGGAGGGCCATCGAGCCGAGGGGAACGGTGTTGCGCTCGACGACGACCGCGCCGCGGGCGGCGGTGCTCTGGGCCACCGATTGCAGGAGGGCGAGATCGGGCT
Organism: uncultured Chloroflexota bacterium; assembly: GCA_937870845.1. Taxonomy (GTDB): domain Bacteria; phylum Chloroflexota; class Chloroflexia; order Thermomicrobiales; family UBA6265; genus JACCXM01. The sequence continues at coordinate 8,617 of CALMZR010000305.1, read as the reverse complement.
GCTGTCCGAGCAGGTCGGCGTAGACGATCATGCCCAGCATGGGGCCAACGCGGTAGAGGACGCGGGCGGCCTGGTACTCGGCGCCAGTGTCGGGGGTGGTCCCCGTCAGCAGGGTCAGGGCCGATTCTTCGCCGACGAGCGGGAAATCGACGACCGGGTCGTCCTCGGTGAGGGAGGCGAAGGCGGCGCTGGCGTCTTCGGGGAAGGCGTATTCGACGACAAAGGAGGAGAACTGGATGTCGAAGACGTCGGGGTTTTCGGCGTTCGGGACGGCGAGGCGGTTTTCGTACCGCTGCAGCCAGCCGGCGCTGGCGAGCCCACGGCGCATCTCACGCACGCCGTCGGCGGAGTCGGCGCCGTTGGCCGCGGCGGTGCGGGCGGCCTCCTCGTCGATCGAGTAGAAGCGGCCGTCGAGAAAGCCGATGCCGGGCAGGGACTCGCCGAAATCGGCGGGGTAGGGGACCATGCGGGCGATGTCGAGGAGGGGCCGCGATTGGGTCTGGCTTTCGCCTTCTTCCTCGGGTTCGGCCGCCTGGGCCGAGCTGTCGATGGTGAAGGCGCCAACGGGGACGTCATTGATGGCGAGGGTGTACTGGCCGTCGGGGAGCGGCTGGGGCACGGCGGCGCGGAAGCGGCCGCGGTCGTCGAGCTCGACGGTGAAGCGGATCGGCTCGGCGCCGGTGACGATGAGGTCGATGGTGGGGATGGCGAGCTCGGTGCGCCCCGAAAACTCCGGCGCGGGATTGTTGGTGGTTGGGGAGGCGGCGGAGTCAATGGCCTGACCATCGACTTCGACGTTCTGGATGCCGGGCGGAAGGGTCGAACCTTGCTGGGCGACCAACCCGGGCGCGGCGAAGGAGTAGACCGAGAAGAGGATCGCCATGACGGCGATCAGGCGAGCGTTCAGCAATTCAAGGCCTCCCGCTCGTGGCGAGTGTGGCGCCGGACAGGCCGCGCCGGCCGTCCCGACATGATACCGCAGGGATTCTCGCCGTCCGGCGAGGGTCGAGCCGCGAAAAGAGATCTGTCGTGTGCGTACGGGCGTGTCATGCCGCAAGGTTCAACGAGCGAGGCGGCGGCGCCGTTTCGCCGCGGGCGCGTCGCGGGGTTCGGAGCGGTCACGCGCGGAGGATGAAGCGGGGGATGCCCGTTTCCGGGTCGCGGTCCTGCTCGATGTCGGGGCCGTGCTCGGTCAATGTCGTGGCGACGGCGTGGGAGACGGCGGCGCAGGCTTCGTCGACGGCGGCAGCCCATTCGCGGCTGAGGCGCTCCGCCTGAAGCTCGGCGTTGAACTCGTCGCGGTCGAGCTCGGTGGCGGCGCCGTTCGGCTCGATCCAGAGGTCGAGCTCCAGGTCGAGGTCGCGGTAGTAGTTCTCGCGCAGCTCGCTCAGGGGGCGGGAGAAATTGACGTAGTAGCCGACGGTGCGGTCGTCGTCGGTGGTGAAGCGGAGGAGGGAGAACCAGCGGTCGGGGAAGAACCATTGCTCGGCCCCGGTGCGGCAGAGGCGCTCGACGCCGGCCGGGGTGCGGACCTCGACTTCGCGGGAGCGATAGAAGGCGAAGCGGTGATGGAGGAGCTGGCGGGGGCCGTCGTCGGTCGGCACGGCGATCCAACCGCCGGCGACCTGGTATTCCCAGCAGGCGCCGCGGAGTTTTTCCTTGCGGTAGAAGATCCGCGCGGCCATGGCGCTCAGGGTCCTTTGCCCAGCGGGCTGCGGCTCGGGAGGCCGATCCGCCGCGGGTAGTCGGCAGGTGTCGGCTCTGCCTTGGTTGCTATCACCAGCCGGGTTCCATCGATCGGGAGGCGGTCGGCCGAGACGATCTCGGCTCCCAGTATCTTTGCGGCTCGCCTCCCGTGCCGAAGCTCCTCGTCAATCTGTAACCCCTTCGGCAGCAGCGCGGTTCCGCCGACGCGGAGGAAGGGGACAACATACTCAAGGAGGACGGGGAGGCTGGCGACGGCGCGCGCGGCCGCGACGTCGAACCGCTCGCGGTAGCCTCGATCCTGGCCGAGGTCTTCGGCGCGGCCGTGGATGGCGCGGGCATGGTCCAGACCCAGGTCGGCGATGACTTCGTTCAGGAAGACCGTTTTCTTGGCGGTCGCGTCGACGAGTGTGAGGTCGAGATCGGGGCGGGCGATCTGCAGGGGGAGGCCGGGGAAGCCGGCGCCGGCGCCGACATCGACCAGCCGGGTGCGGTGGTGGGCGTGAAGCGACTTGACGGCATCGAGCGCGGGAACGATGGCGAGGGCGTTGAGAAAGAGCTTGCACTCGATGCCTTCGCGGTCGCGGATGGCCGTCAGGTTGAACTGGGCGTTGCGTTCCAGGAGCACCTCGCGGTAGCGAGCGAAACGGGCCAGCGCCTCGTCATCGAGGGCGATGCCGAGCCGGCCGGCGGCGATCGCCAGGCCGGGCCAGCTTGGGGTGGCGGGAGATGGATCGATGGCGACGGCGCCCCCGGCGGTGACCGGGAACGGCAGAGCGCCGTGGGTTTGGTTCACGAGAGCCTCGCTGGCGCCGATTGCGCGCCCGGCGGGGCCGGGAAACGCGCCCGATACCGCGAGTCTACCCGACCGATCCGCTGGCTGCGAGCGCCGTCGGGGCTTCGATGACGCGCTTTGGGGCGACGAGGTCTCGCGCGGCTTGGGCAATATGGGCTGCGCTCAGGCCCGCGCTCTCGCGAAGCCGGCTCTGGGAAGCCTGCTCGAACACCTTGTCGGGGACCGCCAGAATCCGCGTCGGCACGGCGAATTCGCGGCCGTTGAGCAACTCGATGACCGCCGAGCCGAAGCCACCGGCGCGCACGTTCTCTTCGACAGTGACGATGGCGCCGCAGCGTGCCGCAAGCTCCAGCACGAGCCGTTCGTCCAGCGGTTTGACGAAGCGCGCGTTGACGACGGTGGCGGAAATGCCATCGGCGGCGAGGAGATCGGCGGCGCGCTCGGCCGGCAGGGCCATCGCGCCCAAGGCGAGGATGGCGATGTCCGAGCCCGAACGCAGGGTCTCGGCGCGGCCAACAGGCAGCGCGTGCAACTGATCGGTCATCTCCACGCCGACACCGGAGCCGCGCGGATAGCGGATGGCGACGGGGCCATCCACCCGGTGCAACGCCGTCGTGAGCATATGGCGCAGCTCGTTCTCGTCTTTGGGGGCCATGATGGTCATGTTGGGGAGGCAGCGCAGGTAAGAGATGTCGAAGACGCCGTGGTGGGTACGGCCGTCGTCTCCGGCGAAGCCGGCGCGGTCGATGGCGAAGGTCACGGGGAGGCGTTGCAGACAGACATCGTGGACGATCTGGTCGTAGGCGCGCTGGAGGAAGGTCGAGTATATGCCGACGACGGGGCGCATCCCCTCGGCGGCGAGGCCCGCGGCGAAGGTGACGGCGTGCTGCTCGGCGATGCCGACGTCGAAGAAGCGATCGGGGAAGGCCGCTTGGAACTTGGCGAGCGACGTGCCGGTCGGCATGGCGGCGGTGATGGCGACGATGCGCTCATCGTCCCTGGCCAGCTCGATGACGGTCTGGGCGAAGACGTCCTGGTACTTGGGCGGCGAGGGCGGCGTTCCCGGCTTGGCCGGGGCAGAGACGGCGTGGCCCCGCTCGCGGTCATTCTCGGCGCCGGCGAAGCCGCGGCCCTTCTGGGTGACGACGTGCAGGAAGACGGGGCCAGGGACGAGCGCCGCCTGACGCAGGGCGTGGACGAGGGCGCGGATGTCGTGGCCGTCGATGGGGCCCATGTAGGTGAAGCCGAGCTCCTCCCAGATCATGGAGTGGTAGATGAACTCCTTGAGGGAGTCCTTCCACCGTTTGCCCAGCTCGACGAGCAGCTCGCCCTGGGGCAGCCGCTCGGTAATGCGGGCCAGCTCGTCCTTGGCGCGGTTGTAGCGCGGGTCGGTGCGGACGCGGTCGAGGTAGTGCGACATGGCGCCGACGTTGGGCGCGATCGACATCTCGTTGTCGTTGAGGATGACGAGGAAGGGCAGGTCGAGGATGCCGGCGTTGTTGAGGGCCTCGAAGGCCATGCCGCCGGTGAGGGCGCCGTCGCCGATGATGGCCGCGACGCGGCGGTCGGGGTCGCCGCTCCTGGCGAAGGCGACGGCCATGCCGAGGGCGGCGGAGATGGAGGTCGAGGCGTGGCCGGCGCCGAAGGCGTCGTGCTCGCTTTCGTCGCGGGAGAGGAAGCCGGAGAGGCCGCCTTCCTGGCGGATGGTGGGGAAGCGGTCGCGGCGGCCGGTGAGGAGCTTGTGGGCGTACGCCTGGTGGCCGACATCCCAGACGATGCGGTCGCGGGGGGAGTCGAAGACCCAGTGCAAGGCGATGGCGAGCTCGATGGCCCCGAGCGAGGCGCCGAGGTGGCCGCCGTTGCGGGTGACGACGTCGATGAGCTCGTGGCGGATTTCGGCGGCGAGATCGGGGAGCTTTGCGAACGGGAGGGATTTGAGGTCGGCGGGTGAGGCTATCTGGTCCAGGAGGGGGGTGTTGGTGATTGCGCTTTCCACGCGGGTGGTTTCTGGACCTGTCATCGATACGCTCCTCGTCCGGCCAGCCGCGTCGTCGCGGCGGGGCCGCCGCTGCCGACGGGCATGTATAGCACAGGGGTAACGCGCCTCCGTGTAGCCGGGTTCCGCCGTTGCAAGGAGCGGACCAACGCCGTTGGTGATGCTTGTCGACCGCGGTTAGACTGCCGATCCGAGCCGGTCGAACGAGCAGGAAACAACGAGAGGGGCGCGGCGAATGCTGGTGCTGACGCGGAGCCAGGTGCGGGAGCTGGTTTCGATGGCGGACGCGATCGAGCTGATGAAGACGGCCTTTGCCGAGCTGTCGGCGGGCCGGACGGTCTCGCCGCTGCGAACCGTGATCCCGCTGCCCGACCGCGAGGGCGACGCCTTGTTCATGCCGGCGTACGTGCCCGCGATGGACGCGCTGGGGTTGAAGTCGGTGAACGTTTTTCGGAGGAACCTGGAGCGGGGGTTGCCGGTGATCCACGCGATCGTCAGTCTGGTTGATCCGGAGACGGGGCAGCCAATGGCGCTGATGGACGGGACGTATCTGACGGCGCTGCGGACGGGAGCGGTATCTGGAGCCGCGGCAGACCTGCTTGCTCGACCGGAAAGCCGGGTGCTGGCGGCGATCGGGGCCGGGGCGCAGGGGATCACGCAGATCGCGGCGGTGTGCGCCGTGCGGCCGATCGAGCGGGTAATCGCGGTGGATGTAAACGAGCAGGCGTTGGAGCGCCTGCGGCAGCAGCTTCGCAACGACTGGCCGGAGATCGAGTCCCGGTTGGAGACGACGACGGATGCGGGGGCGGCCGTGCGGGAGGCGGACGTGATCTGCACGGCGACGACCTCGCGCACGCCGGTATTTCGGGACGAGGACGTGCGGCCAGGGACGCACATCAGCGCGGTGGGGGCGTACACGCCGGAGATGCAGGAGCTGCCGGCGGAGACGGTGGCGCGGGCGACGGTGGTGGTCGATGCCGTGGATGCGGCGCTGGCGGAGGCGGGGGATCTCATTATTCCGCTGAACGACGGATTGGTGACGCGGGAGCACTTTGCCCGGGAGCTGGGGATGGTGGCGAGCGGGACGGCGCCTGGGCGGACGTCGGATGACGAAGTGACGCTGTTCAAGTCGGTTGGGAATGCGGTGCAGGATGTGGTGGTAGCGAAGCGGGCGGTGGAGCGGGCGTGGGAGATGGGGGTGGGGACGGAGGTGGAGTTGGCGTGAGGGCTCGAGTGGCTTTCACGCGACGGTGCAGGTTGGTTGTGGCAACCCCATAACGGTGTCATTCCGAGCGCAGCGAGGAAGGACACCTGAGCTCGGTTGCCGAATTCGAGAATCCGCGAGTTCGGAATGACACGTGAGCGTGGTTGCGCCGCTTGAGACGACGCGGATTCCGAGGCCGTACTTGCGGCTCAGTCCGCGGCGGCGGCGAGGACTCGTGTGGCGGAGATGGGGCAGGAGCCGGCGGCGCAGACGTGGTTTTCGATGTGGTCGAGGAAGTCCTGGGTGTAGCTCTTCATCATGCCGAGGAGGGGCATGGGGGCGACCTGGCCGAGACCGCAGAGGGAGAGGTCGATGATGTGCTTGGAGGTGCGCTCCATGAGGGAGAGGTCTTCGACGGCGCCGCCGCCGAGGCGGATGCGATCGAGGATTTCCACCAGGGCGGGGTTGCCGCGGTGGCAGGGGACGCACTTGGAGCAGGACTCGACGCGGTTGAAGGCGGTGAGGTAGCGGGCGAAGTCGACGGGGCAAACGTGCTGGTCGAAGACGACGAAGCCGCCGGAGCCGAGCATGCCGCCGATCTCGGTCATGGAGTCGAAGTCGACGGCGTAGCCGAGCTGGCCCCCGGTGATGGGGCCGGCGGAGACGCCGCCAGTCTGAACGCCCTTGAAAACGTGGCCGTCGCGCATGCCGCCCCAGACCTCGTCAATGAGGGTGCGCATAGTGATGCCCATGCGGGTCTCGACCAGGCCGACGCGCTTCAAGGGACCTTGGACCGTCATCATCTTCGTGCCGGCGCTGTTCGAGGTGCCGATCTGGGAGAACCACTCGCCGCCCTTGTTGATGATGGCGGGGACGTTGGCCAGGGTTTCGGTGTTGTTGAGGATGGTGGGGCGGCGCCAGAGGCCCTCTTCGACGGAGCGGGGCGGCTTGGTGCGGGGCTGGCCGCGGACGCCCATGACGGAGTACATCAGGGCCGAGCCTTCGCCGCAGATGTAGGCGCCGCCGCCGGTGCGGACGCGGACCTCGACACTCTTGCCGCTGCCGAGGATGTTCTCGCCGATGAGGCCGAGGCGTTCGGCGTCGGCGACGGCCTTGCGGAAGCGCTTGATGGCGAGGGGGTATTCGCCGCCGATGTAGTTGTAGGCGCGCTCGGCCCCGCACGTGACGCTGGAGATGAGCATGCCTTCCAGGATCTTGTGCGGGTCGCCCTCGTGGATGCGGCGGTCCTTGTAGACGTTCGGCTCGCCCTCGTGGGAGTTGACGACGACGAACTTGGGCTGGTTTCGCGCCTTGCGGCCGCTCTCCCACTTGATGCCGGCCGGGAAGCCGGCGCCGCCGCGGCCGCGCAGGTTGGCGGCGGTCACTTCGGCGATGGCTTCTTCGGGGGTCATGTCGAAGAGGACTTTGGCCAGGGAGCTGTAGGCGCCGCGGGCGATGGCGTCCTCGATGGAGCCGGGCTCGATGACGCCGAAGTCCTCCATGACGATGCGGAGCTGGTGCTTGAAGAAGGAGTGTTCGTGCAGCGGCGGGATGCCGGCGAAGGCTTCCGTGCCGCGAACGCCGACGGCGCGATCCCTGAGTTGGCCGGCCAGGAGCGCCGGGACGTCTTCGGCGGCGATCCAGCCATAGACGATGGGGGGCTCGCCGGGGCGCTTGACCTCGACGGCGGGCTCCATCCACATCGCGCCGTTGCCGCTGACTTCGCGGACGATGGCGTTCGTGCCGGCGGTCGCCTCGCGGCAAGCGGCGAGGACGCGCAACGCGCCTTTGGCGACGGAGGAGCTGTCGACCTGGACGCTGACGACGAGCTGGTCGCCGTCCCACATGCGCTGCCAGCGGTCGGCGGCGGCGCGCTGGAATCGATCGAAGGCGTCCTTGGACGCGAGTCTGTCAGTCATGGTTGCTCCCCGCGGCGACCGGGTGATGGGCGTCGCGCCAACTGCCGCTGCCGGCGATGGCGGCGCGGATCGCCTCGTTGAGGCTTTCGACGGTGAGGTCGCCGAAGTAGTCGGCGTCGAGCTTGCAGATGGGGGCGCGGTCGCAGACGCCGAGGCAGCCGTTGACGACCTGGACGGTCAGCTCGCCGTCGGCGGTGGTGCCGCCGTCGGCGATGCCCCAGACATCTTCGAGGTTTTGCACCAGCCGCTGGGAGCCCATGACGTAGCAGGCCATGCCGTGGCACAGGAGCATGAAGTGCTTGCCGCGCGGCTCGGTGCGGAAGTCGGCGTAGAAGGTGAGGAGGCCGTAGACGCGGGTGGCAGTGGTTCCGAAGTGCTCGGCGACGACGTCGGCGGCTTCGAGGGAGACCCAGCCGAAATGCTCATTGACTTCTTGCAACGCCGAAAGGATCAGCTCTTGCGCTTCCTGAAAGTCGCGGTAGTGAAAATGGGAAAGCATGCGCCGGACTTCGTCGAGGTCGATTATGGCGTCCGGGGGAATGTCGCGGGGGGAAGCCGGTCCATTCGTTGCGAGGGGACCGACGATGGTCGGCGCCGTGTCTTCCACGTTAGCCCTTTCTTCGAGGTTCGCGGCCGCGGAACAGCGCCTGGAAGTCGCCGTCGAAACCTTCGAGGAACTCGTGGATTTCGAGCACGTCGTCGATGGAGACGGGGTCGCTCGGGTCGTCGGGCGCCTCGGACGCAATCTTGCGCGAGCCGCGGATGTGCTCTTCGCCCAGCTTGCGCAGGGCGAGTTGGGCTTCCTCGGCATCGCCGTCGCCGATGACGGCGGCGACGAAGTTGCGGGCCTGGCACTCGCCGCAGGAGACCATCAGCATCCACATGTCCGATTTGCGGGAAAGGACGTGGACGTCGTCCGGCTCGAAATCGCGATGGCAGACGCTGCACCGCTCCATGCGGTCGAGGACGATGCGCTTGATCTGCTTGTCGGTATCCAT
>CALMZR010000304.1 GCA_937870845.1 uncultured Chloroflexota bacterium | reverse complement strand
CCCGCGGCGCACGTTCCCTTCAGGCAGCAGACGCCCTCCTCCGGGTCGCAGCAGTCTTTGAGCGCGTTGCAGCTCGTGTCGCCGCAGCAGAAGTCGTGCTGCAACGGCCTGCAGAAAGGCCCGTCACCGCCTGGTTTACCCGGGCATGGGGGCCGTCCGTCCGGGCACAAGTCTGCCTCCCGGCACTCGCCGTTGATGCAAGACTCCCCTGATCCGCACGTCGTGCTGCAATCACCGCAGTGGTTGCGGTTGGTGGTCGTGTCGACGCAGAAGTTGTTGCAGGCCCTGATGCCGTCGATCTCGCGGCAGCACCCATCGATCGTGCAGACGTCCAGTCCTGGCGCGTGACAGCAGCCCTTCGGATCCTCGGGGCATGGCGGATCGCCGGGACAGCACTCGTTCTTGCCGACGCAGCCATCGCGGCACTCCCGCAGATCCCGCGGACACCGGCAACTGCACGATCTCGTGTCGAACTCCTTGCCCCCGCTGCACGGCGTGCGCACGCACTCGCAATCGCACGTCCGCTTGTTGCGAGCGTAGCCCTTGGGGCACGGCTTCTTCGGGCAGCCCTTCTTTTTCTTCTTGGCCGCGGCATCGCCTGACTGACCTCCGGTCAGAGCGCCGAGGACGGCGCCGGCCAGCAGGCGAAGGGCGCCGCGGCGAGATTCGCGCCCGGCCAGGGCGCGGCCGATGTCGTCGAAGTGACTGGCGTCCATCTCGTCCTCCAAGCAATCGGTTACGCGGTCGCGACGCTCAGCAGCAGTGCGGGTTCCCGGAGAGGCGGCAGCATCTGGTCGAGCCGTCGGGGCAGCACCAGTGGTCGACGCCGTCGTCGCAGGGGTTCTGCCAGGGCGGCTGATTGTGGGAGCAGATTTCGCGGCACTCCCCTTCTCGGCAGACTTCGCTTCGGGGGTTGCACGCGTTGCCGCAGGCTCCGCAGTTCTCGTCGTCGGAGCGGAGGTTCGTGCAGGATCCGCCGCAGCACTCGAAGCCGGGAGCGTCGCAGTTGAAGCCACAGCGGCCACAGTGTCGCCGGTCGGTGTCTGTGTCGCCGCACTCGCCGTTGCAGCCTTTCAGGTCGCCGGTGCAGCACTGGCCGGCGGCGCATTGCCCTTTGGGGCAGCAGAGGCTCCGCGACTCGTCGCAGCAGCGTTGCGTCGAATCGCAACTGGCTGCGCCGCAGCAGGTGTGGCCGAGCGGCGGGCAGAACGGCCCCGCCGGTCCCCAGCAGGAAGCTTGCCCGCCCTCGCAGCAGAGCCCCCGCGCGAACCGGCTGCCGTCGGGGCAAGGAATCTTCAGCTCGCACGTGTCTTGCACGCATTCCTCGATGCCGCTTTCGCAGCATGCCCGGAAGGTCCCGTCGCCGTTGGCGCCGCACGGCTCATTGCGCACGGTGTTGCAGCAGGAATTGGCGGCGGACGCCCCCGACTTGATGCAGACCTCGCCGATCTCGCAGCACTGGTCGTCGAGGCACTTCGCGCAGCACCGCCCGTTTTCGGGGCGGCACAGTTCATGGTTCTGGCAGAACTCGTCGTTGGGAACCTCGCAGGCGCCGTCGTTGCACACCAGGCAGTCCGAGCATGGCGCCCCGTTCCGGGAGAGGTCCACCTCGCACAGGCCGTCCACACAGGCCTGGCAGCCGTTGCAATCCTCGGTCCCGTCGCAGCAGAGGAACGGATCGACGCAGCGGCCTCCGCAGCAACGCTCGTTGAGGCGGCACGTGACGCGCCCACACCGCTCCCCCTGCGGTTTCTTCCGCTTCTTGCCCTTGCCCTTTTTCTTGCCCTTGGCTTCGCTTTCCAGCTCAGGACCGGCGAAGAGGCCTGTCAGTCCGCCGATGGCGGCCCCGGTCAGCACGCCCAGGGCCCCGCGACGTGAGCCGCGCCCGGCGAGGGCGCGGCCGATGTCGTCGAAACGGTTGCTATCCATGTCGTCTTTCCTCAGGACGGCGCGCTGGCAGCGCCACCGCGCCGCGATCGGCTTGACCTAGCCGATGCCGGCCATGGCGAGCGATGCGCCGACCGGTTCGGGCTGGGCGCCGTTGCTGTCGTCGGGCCACGGCGGGATGTTCTGGTTGAAGCGGAACAGGTTCGTCGGGTCGTAGCGTCGCTTGACGGCCGCCAGGCGGTCGTAGGTCGTTGGCGGGTAGGCCTCGCGCACGCGTTCCGGCCCTTCGTTCTCCAGGAAGTTGACGTAGACGCCGTTCCCATCGGGGCGGACCTTCTCCCAGAGCGCCGCGGTCCACGCCTCATGCGAGGCGGGGTTCTCGGCGGGGTCGAGCCAGACCGCGATAGCCGCCACGAAATAGCGGCGCCGGCGGTGGGCGAAGGCGGTCGCCTCCTCGGGCACGCGGGCCATGGCCCCGCCCAGTCCCCGGAACTGGATCAGGCTATACGGCGACGAGGCGTGCGTCATCGCGTCGATTGCCGCGTCGAGCGAGGCGTCGCTCAGGTCGTCGGCGAACATCATCCGGATCGACGCCCCGTGCGGCTCGGCAAAGTGCGCGGTGAACGTGTACATTTCGGGGTAGGGCCGCACCGCCACCAGGTCGGCCACCGGCGTCGCTAGCGCCCGCAGCGGCGCTACGGCCTGCTCCCCGGCGCCCAGGTCGCCCGTCCAGCAGACGAGGATCGCGAGGACCGGCTTGCCGACCCACTCCGCGGGCACGTGCGGCGCCGGCGGCGCCTGGATCAGGTTGGCGATCGTCGTCAAGTCGTCGGGCGCCGCGACCGCATAGTCGAGGTAGCCGCGGAGCGTCTCGCGGGTGGCGGGCAGCATCAGCTCGCCCCCCAGGATCTGGCCGACGGGCGCGAGGCGGAAGGTCAGCTCGGTGACGATGCCGACGTTGCCGCCGCCGCCGCGGATCGCCCAGAACAGGTCGGGGTGGCGATCCTTGCTGATGTCGAGGACGTCGCCGGCGGCGGTGACGACCTGGGCCGCGAGCAGATTGTCGATGGTCAGGCCGTACTTGCGCACCATGTAGCCGATGCCGCCGCCCGTCGTCAGCCCGCCCATCCCGACCGAATGGGTGTCGCCGGTGGAGAGAGCCAGACCATGGGCATTGGCCGGGCCGGCGAGGTCGCCGGAGGTCGTGCCGGGCTGGACGCGGGCGATGCGCGCCTCGGGGTCGATGCGGACGCGTTTCATCCGCGAGAGGTCGACGACGAGCGCGCCGTCGATGATGCTCAATTGGGCGAGGCTGTGGCCGCCGCTGCGCACCGCCAGCGGCACGCCGTTGTCGCGCGCGAAGTTGACCGCCTCCGCCACGTCGTCGGCGTCCGCCGCCTGGGCGATGGCGAGCGGGCGGCGGTCAACGGTGAAATTGACCACGCGCCGCGCCCCGTCGAACTCGGGGCTGTCGGGGGTGATGAGCCGGCCGCGCAGGCGTGCGGCGAGCGAGTCGACGTCTCCAGGGCGTTCGAACAGGTGCGTGCGGCGCAGGTCGAGCAGATTGCCCGAAACGACGGCGGGCATTTCGGAGGCAGGAGTGGCGACGCTCATGTGACAGGCTCCTTGGTTGCTGCGGAATTCGATCGACTTTGGCCGCGTCCATGGTGCGCCTGGCGCCGGTCACACCCCAGCGACGCCACCCGTACACTTCCCCTACAGTTCGCGGCTCGGATTGCGTGAACGCATTTGGCGCCGTGGGGCCACGATCCGCGAGGCGGGGCAAGGCGATGGCGACGGGAGAAAGCCGGGCTTCGTTCGGCGAGCGGTTGCGGCGCCTGCGCGTGGCCGCCGGGCTCTCGCAGGAGGCGCTGGCGGAGCGGGCCGGGCTGAGCGCGCAGGCGATCGGCGCGCTGGAGACGGGGAAACGGCGGCGGCCCTATCCCCACACCATCGCGGCGCTGGCGGCTGCGCTCGGTCTGACCGAGCAGGAGCGCGCGGTCCTGGCGGAGGCGCGGTCGTCGTCCACAGGGACGAGCGCGGACATGACGCTCAGCGCGCGTCCATCCTTGCCACGGCGGCGGACCCCGCTCATCGGCCGCGAAGCGGACATCGAGTCGGTCCTCGCCCTCCTGAAAGCCGGCGAGGAGCGGCTGGTGACGCTGACCGGTCCCGGCGGCGTGGGCAAGACGAGTCTGGCGCTGGCGGTTGCGGAGGCCGCCGCCGAGACGATTGGCGGCGACGTCGCCTTCGTCCCGTTGGCGACTATCGTCGACTCGGCGCTCGTGCCCTCGGAGGTGGCCGCCGCGCTGGGGCTTCACGTCTCCGGGCAGCAGTCGCCGCACGAGGTGGTGCGCGGCTCGCTTCGCGGCCGGCGTACGCTGCTGGTGCTGGATAACCTCGAGCATCTGCCCGATGCCGCGTTGTGGATTGCCGGCCTGCTGGCGGATTGTCCGGGGACGACCGTCCTGACGACGTCCCGCGCGCCGCTGCGACTGCAAGACGAGCGAGAGGTGGTGGTAGAACCATTGGCGCTGCCCAAGGGTGACGCGGTCCCTGCTCAGCTCGGAGATTCACCTTCGGTGCGGTTGTTCGTGCAACGGGCGCCGGCGCCCGCGTTTGCCCTGACGCCGATGAATGCCGCCGCCGTGTCGGAGATTTGCCGCCGCGTCGACGGTTTGCCGCTCGCCATCGAGTTGGCCGCGGCCCGGACCAAGGTGCTCTCGCCGACCGAACTGCTGACGCGGCTCGACCGCATGCTGCCCCTGCTGACGGGAGGGCCTCACGACAAGGCCGCACGCCAGCGCAGCATGGGCGCCGCCATCGGCTGGAGCTACGACCTGCTCGACCCCGACGAGCAGGCGCTGTTTCGGCGGCTCGCCGTCTTTTCCGGAGGGTTCGCGCTGGAAGCCGCGGAGCGGGTTTCGGGTGACGGATCTCGGGCGTCGGAAGCTTTACGCGGCGACCATTCGTCCGATACCCGAAACCCGTCACCCGAAACGCTCGACCGGGTTGCCTCTCTGGTCGACAAGAGCTTGCTGCGGCGGCTCGATGCGGGGGAAGGCGAGCCGCGGTTCGGCATGTTGGCGACCATCCGGGAGGTCGGGGTGGAGCGGTTGGCGGCAGCGGGGGAGGCGGCGGCGACGCGGCAGGCGCACGCGGCTTACTTTCTTTCGCTGGCGGAGCAGACATGGCCCGCGTTTCGGCAGCGGGCCGGGCTGGACCGGCTGGAGGCGGAGCGGAGCAACCTGCGGGCGGCGCTGAGTTGGATGGACCAGAGTGACGATGTCGCGGCGCTGTTGCGCTTGACCGGGGCGATGTCCTGGCTCTGGTACATCCGCGGGCCGCTTGACGAAGGGCGATTCTGGTTGGAGCGGGCGCTCGCGGCGCCGGGCGCGCAGGCCCCGGGGATGCCGCGGGCGCGGGCGATGATCGGGGCGACGCTTCTGGCCCATTACCAGGGCGACGACGAGCGGGCGCTCGCGCGGGCCGAGGCGAGTCTGGCGGAGTCGGAGCAGATCGATGACTCGTGGTTCCGGGGCTCGGCCCTGGTGCTGCTGGGGATCATCGCTGAGGACCAGGGCAGCTATCGGCTGGCCGAGGAGCGGTTCGTCGCGGCGCTGCCGCTCTTCGAGGCGATCGGCGACCGGTCCAATATCGCTCTGACCCTCAACCACCTGGGGGTCGCCGCCTGGGGGCAGGGCGACGCCGAGCGCGCCGTGGCGCAGTACGAAGCGTCATTGGCGTTGCAGCGCGAGCTCGATGAAGGCTGGGGCATTTCCGTCTCCCTCGGGTATCTGGGCTTGCTTGCCGGGGAGCGCGGCGGCTTTGCGGACGCGGCGGCCCTGCACCGGGAAAGCCTGCAACTGCGATGGGACGCCGGCGCCTGGGAAGACATCGCGGCGTCGTTCGCCGATCTGGCCGCGCTGGCCGCGGCGATCGACCGTCCTGAGCAGGCGGCGCGGTTTTTCGGGGCAGCCACGGCGGTGCGCGAGGAGACCGGGCGGCTGCTCGAGCCGCTTTTCCCGGAGCGGGGCGTCTTCGAGGCGGCCGAGGAGCGGGCCAGATCGGCGCTGGGACCGGAGGGCTATGCCGCCGCCCTGGCGGAAGGCCGGGCGTTGCCGCGTGAGGCGGCCATCGACGAGGCCGCGGCCTTTGCCGACGAGGTCGCTCGCCGGGGCGATGAGTGACTTGGGGCCCGGACAGGCGCTGCCGGGGCGCCGCGACTCCTCCCCTCGGCAGTGGAAGGGCGCCAACCACCCCACCCCGCCAGGGTTGGCAATCTTGGCAATCTTGGCAACCTTACCGGCGCGGCGAGACGCGACTCGCCACCCGGATTCCGCAGGAGGCGGTCACCTGACGCCGTGTCGCTCCTTCGTCGGAATGACTCGACTCCGACGCGGCGCTCAAAGCGCGGACGAAGCGGCCCGGCTCCCCAGAAGTTCCCGAACTTCCCGAACTTCCCGAACTTCCCGGCAGGCGCGAAGGGACCGTGATGGGGCCTACGCACTACTGGCGCCCCAACGGGTTATCGGGATTGGCGGCAGCGCATTCGGGAACGGCGGGCGACTCTGGCTCACCTGCCTCGTGCCAGAGGGCGCGCATCTCGTCGCTGGTCGCGAGAAGAACATCCAGCGTGCCGCTGGCTACGACGCGACCCTTCGCGAGGACGACGATCTGATCCGCCAGCGTCAGCGCCGCGCGGCGATGGGAAACAGCGAGGAGCGTGGTGTCTTGCCGCTGCCGCAGGCGTTCCCACAGGCCGCGCTCGGTTTCGTGATCGAGCGCGCTGGAGACGTCGTCGATGACGAGCAGCTCAGCGTTGTGCGCGAGCATGCGGGCAACCGCGGCGCGCTGTACCTGGCCGCCGGAGAGGGCGACGCCGCGCGTGCCGACCATCGTCTCCAGCCCGTGCGGCATGGCGTGAAGGTCGGGCGCCAGCATGGCGTCGTCGATTGCCCTGGACAGCTCTTCGGCGTCTTGGGCCGCGCCCAGGAGAAGATTTCGGCGCAGTGAGTCGCTGAACAGGCGCGGGGTCTGGGCCGTGTACGTCGTGCGGGGTGGAGTAAAGAACGCGCCGGCATCCCCGACGAGCCCGCCGTTCCAGCGGATCTCCCCGGACTCGCGGGGGAGGAGCCCGAGAAGCGTCCGCACCAGGGTCGTCTTGCCGGAGCCGACGCGGCCGGTGACGACGGTGAGCGAGCCGCGCGGCAGGCAGAGATCGACATCGACGATCCCCTGCCCGGTCTCGGGATGGCGATAGGTGAGGCCCGTGGCTGAGAGGACGTCCAGCGGCTCCGCGTACACGTCGACGGGAGCCGATCCGGGCGGAAGCGGGCCTCGCAGGTGCAGCGGCGCGGAGGCGGTAAGCGCGGATGCGGGCGCATCACCGAGCAAGGGATGCAAGCGCCCGAAGGCGACGGTGCTCTGCTTGAACCGGGCCAGGTATTGCCCTAGGTCGGCGGCGAAATCGGCGACGAAGGCGAGGTAGGAGACGAAGAGGACGAAATCGCCAACGGTCAACTCGCCACCGCGCAGGCGGCTGGCGGCGTGGAGCATGATCAGGCCCGTGCCGATGCCGGTGAGGTTGACGGTGATCGCCTCCAGCATCTGCGTGGCCAGCCGGTCCTTGACGGTGAGCGCCTGGCGCTGTTGATTGAGCCGGTGAAAGTGGGCGATGACCCGCTCTTCCGCTTGGGCCGCGCGCACCGTTTCGACGGCGGTCAGCATGTCGCCCAGCGAGCCAGCCACCAGACTTGCGGCCTGACTGCTGGCGGCGCGAAACCGGCCGAGGGCCGTGCTGAGCCGCTGCGCGACGACGATGACGAGCAGCAACGGGACGAAGACGGCCAGGGTGATGCCGACGTCGACGGTGAGCAGGATAGCGACGGCGAGGAGCGCGATCGCGCCGAAGCTGATGATCTCGTCGGTCCAGTCGAGGCTGTCTTCGGCAATGTCGACGTCGTCCCGAAAGCGGGAGATCGTCTCGCCGATGCCGTACGGCAGGGCGAGCGCGCCGGGGCGGCTGAGGATGTGGTGAAGGAGATTTCGCCGCAGCAGGGCGCTGACGAGGAAGCGGAACACGATCTCGACGTAGCCGGCGATCAGCCACAGCGCGGCTTGCGCCAGCGCCAGGACACCCAGCAGCAGCACGATCCCCGATGTGCCGCCGGGGATCCACGCCGCGCCGGTTACCGCGTCGAAGAGCGACCGCGCGAGGAGCCCCGGCGCCAGCGCGGAGAGGGTCATCAGTCCCCACAGGACGGCGTGCGCCACGCTGAAGCGGCCGGCGAACCGCGACATCTGGACGAGGTAGCGCCAGGTCGGTTGCGGGGTCATGCGCCGACCTCCGCGACCGATTGGCGCAGCATGGCGGCGTAACGCGTCGTCGAATCGGCGGCCAGCTCGAGTCGGGGGCCGGCTTCGACCACGCGCCCCCGCTCCAGGATGAGGATGGCGTCGGCAAGCGCCAGGGTCGACAGCCGATGGGCCACGATGACGCCGGTGCGCCCGGCGAGCAGCCGGGCAAAGACGCGATGAACCTGACGCTCCGTAGCCGGGTCGAGCTTCGACGAGGGCTCGTCGAGGATGACCAGAGCCGGGTCGCGCAGCAGGACGCGGGCGCAGGCCAGGGTCTGCGTCTGCCCGGCGGAGAGGCCGATGCCGCCAGCCCCGAGCAAGGTGTCGAGTCCCGCCGGCAGATCGCGCAGCCACTGGCCCATGCCAAGCGATTCGAGGATTTCGATGAGTCGGCCGTCGGGCACGCCATCGTCAAACAGGGTGAGGTTGTCCCGCACGCTGGCATTGAAGAGCTGGGGCTCCTGCGTCACCAGGCCGATGCGGGCGCGAATCGCCGATAAAGAGACCGAGCGGAGATCGACGCCGCCAAGCCGTACGACGCCGCGATCGGGATCGTAGAAGCGTGGGAGCAGGCGGATGAGCGTCGTCTTGCCGCTGCCGGTGCGGCCGAGGATGCCGAGCACGCGTTGCGGCTCCAGGCGCAGCG
The DNA here is from genome assembly GCA_937870845.1 of uncultured Chloroflexota bacterium. Taxonomy (GTDB): domain Bacteria; phylum Chloroflexota; class Chloroflexia; order Thermomicrobiales; family UBA6265; genus JACCXM01. Next base: position 6,840 of record CALMZR010000304.1, on the reverse strand, counting down.
ACACGTCGTGCAGCACGGGCGCACCCGGCTCGTAGCCGAACCGGACGCGGTCGAGCTCGACCGGGAGCGGTCCTGGCGGCAGGGATGAGACCGGGCCATCGACGATCCGGGAGCGTTGGCCGAGGAGGTCTTCGATGCGGCCGAGGCTGGCGCCCGCTTGCTGCAAATCCTGGATCTCGTTGCGAATCTGCTCGGTCGGGTGGCGCAGCATCTCCGTGTAGCGAAAGATCAGGAAGATGGCCCCGATCGTCAGGGCGCCGTCGCGGAAAAGCATGGCGCCGAGGGCCAGGGCGACGGCCATGCCGAGCCCGAAGAGCCCCTGGCTGGCGGCGACCATGCCGTAGCCGCGCATCTGGGCCTGCATGCGGGCGGCGAGCCAGGCGCGCATGTGCTCGGCGCAGCGGCGCATGACGAAGCCGCGGGCGCCGAGGGCGCGGACATCCTCCAGCCCGGCCAGGTGCTCACCGAGGAAGCCGTAGAAGTCGGCGGAAGCCTGGCGCTCAGCAGCCGAGTAGGGCGTGGCCGCGGCGCGCAGCCGCAGCATCGTCGCCACGGCGACCGCGACGCAAAGGGTGAGCCCCAGCCCGACCCGCCAGTCGAGGGCGTAGAGGAGGATCAGGATGCCCGCCACGAGGAGGGCATTGCCGATGACGTAGACCGTGAAGCGGGAGAAGAGCCGGGCCAGCGTGCCGACGTCGCCGTCGATCCGCTCGATCAGCTCGCCGGGCGTATGGGCGTGGTGAAACGCGGCATCGAGGTGGAGGAGATGGGCGGCCAGCTCTTCGCGCAGGGCGTTGGTGGCGCCCCAACTGATGCGCTCGGCGACCCAGGTCTCCAGCACCGCGGCGCCCTGGGCGAGCAGCGCCAGGGCAATGGTGAGGACCGCCAGAAAGACCAACGTCTCCATCGAGCCGTCGGCAACGGCCACGTCGATGAAGCGGCTCGCCGCCAGCGGCGTCGCGAGCTGGAGGCCGATCAACATGGCGAGAATTGCCGCCAGGACCAGCATCTGCCGGCGGAACGGGCGGAGGTAGCGAACGAGCAGCCGCCAGTTCAGGCGGGAAGATGAAGCGACGGACGACACGACGGCAAGGCTCCTGAGTGCGCTCGACAAGCCAATGGCCCCGTGGGCGAAACCACGAGGTCACGCATGACCACGCACAGCGGAGGCGTTTGCCGGTTTTTCGAGAAGCGGGCCGATCGACGGTCGCGCGATGCCAGGCGGTAGGGGCGCGATGGCCGCGAACGGATTACGAGTGGGAGGCGGAAACCATCCGGTGCGCGGGGAAGGTCGTCGTGGCGGTCATGGGAAGCGCCTCCGGAAGCCTGAAAACAGACGCTCGGTCGCCGCGTGGCGCCGAGATAGCGCGACCGTACCAGCTTCGAGCGTGTCTCGTCAATGCGGGCGAAAGCCTTCGGCCCCGACCTGTCGTCGAATTGCTCCCCGACCGAACGACTACGTGATGCCTCCGCATGGGCGGCGTTGCGAAAGGGGCGTGTCGTGAGAATCGACTTCAAGCGGGGTGGGCGGCTCCTGAAACAGAGCGCCAACCGTCGCCGATTCGTGGCGATGTCGGCGCGCGAGGCCCTGGCGCGCCATCCCTGGGCGATCGGCCTGATGGAATCGCGGATACGTCCGGGGCCGGCAACGCTGCGCCACCACGACGCGGTGATCGGCTGCCCGCGGGAAGCGGGATTCTCCGTCGCGATGGCGGCGCACGCCTACGCGCTTCTGGACAGCTACGTCTACGGGTTTGCCCTGCAGCAGGCGCACTTGCCGTTTCGCACGCCGGAAGAGGCTGCGGCGATGGCGCCGGTGCTCCTGCAACAGTTTCCCGTTGGGGAGTATCCGCACCTGGCCGAATTCACCGTGCGGCACGTGTTGCAGCCTGGGTACGACTTCGGGGAGGAGTTTGCGTTTGGGCTCGACTTGATCCTCGACGGGATCGAGCGGGCCCGGTGTTTCGTATGATGCAGATTGGCAGCAGCACGAGCGAAAGGCGACATGCGTGACCTGGGACGACGTCAAGGATCCGTCTCCCGCGTTCGTGCAGGCCGTTCTGGAGGTCGTGAGGACGATCCCTCCGGGCCGCGTGATGACCTACGGCGATGTCGCCGACGAGATTGGCGACCACGCCGACCTCGCCGAAGCGACCGGCTCCTACGGCGCGCGCATGGTCGGTCAGGTGATGGCGCGCTACGGTTCGGGCGTTGCCTGGTGGCGGGTGATTCGGGCGACTGGCCAGCCGCCGAGATTCCACGAGGAGCAAGCTTGGACGTATTACATCGATGAGGGTACGCCGCTGATCGGAACTCAGGAGAGCTATCGCGTCGATCTCAATCGCGCCCGCTGCCAGGCTGGCCCGGAGGCTGGCAGCCAGATTTCACTCGACTTGTTCTGAAACGTTCTGCTCGTGGTAGAAGTAGAGGACTCACGAATCGGCGCTGTGGACCCGAGCCCAGAGGGAGAACGCCGCGTGGTTGATGGCGCCAGGGCGAATCCGCTCGCATCCTTGCCCACGCCTCGGGCGCGGCTCATCGGCCGGGACGGAGACCAGGTCACGGCGCGGGCCTGTCTGCTCGGCGAGGCCGCCCCGCTGCTGACGCTCACCGGACCCGGGGGCGCCGGGCAGCGCCGGCCATCGCGCTGTTCATGCAACGGGCACGGGCCGCCGATCCCGACATCGCCTTGACCGAGCGCAATGCCGGCGCGGTGGCGGAGGTGTGTCAACGCCTGGATGGGCTACCGTTGGCACTCGAGCTGGCTGCAGCCCGCGCCAATGTCCTGCCGCCACCGGCCATGCTGGCGTTGCTTAGCCAGCGTTTGCACATTCTCGCGACCGGGCCGCGCGATGCCCCTGCCCGCCATCAGACGATCCAGCAGGCGATTGCTCCGCCCCGTCGCTACCCTGTCGGGACAGGCGCCCAACGGCTTGGGCGGCCGTGGCTGCTGATGAAGTAGAGGATGCAGTAGACGACGATGATGCCGTCGAGGATGCCGGGCGTGAGGTAGGCGCGGCCCCAGGGCTGACCGAGGCCGGCGATGACCATGGCCACCAGCAGGATCTTCTCGGCGGCGGCGAAGACCAGGGTCGCGAAGCGCAGCCAGGGCTGGAAGGCGGCGGCGATCATGAGGACGCCGATGCCAAAGATCATGAATCCCCAGTGGCGCACGATGAGGTCGACCGAGGGGGTTGGATCCAGGGCGCCGCGAAAAAGCACCCGGTTGCCGAGGCCGATGTCGATGGTGAGTAGGATCGGCAGGCAGGTGGCGAGGCCGAAGACGATGAGGGCGCCTGTGAGGGTGGTTCCGATGAAACGGTCGAGCGGCGACTCTGCCCGGACGGTTGCGCTGGTCATCGCGTTTCTCCCCCTTCGGTAACGATCCGATCCGGCGCCGACACGACGCGGGGACGCCCGACTACGCCAGCGGTTGCAGGCGGGTCTGCTCGACGTCTTCGAGGAGGGCCACAAGCCGCTGATATGCCGTTTCCTCCACCTCGCCGCGGGTGTAGCCGGACCAGGCGAGGTTGGCCGTCTCGTCTGGGTCGGCGGCTCGGTCGTACATCTCCCATTCGTCGGGGGCGCTGCCGTCCGGGGCGTAGTAGCGGGCCAGGGTGTAGCGGTCGTCGCGGACGGCGACGATGTGGTTTGCCCCGCTGACGTACGGCCCCTGGGCCTGACCGGCTTGCCAGTCGTCGTAGGTGAAGACCTGGTAGTCCTGCACGCCCGGTAGTTCGGGGTCGAGGACGAGGGCAGAATAGTCCTTGCCTTGCCACTCGGGGTTGACGGTGGGGGAGCCGAAGAGGCTGGCCATCGTCGGCGCGAAGTCGACGTGGGAGACGAGGGCGTCGGACCGCGCCTCGCCGGAGAAGAGGGTCGGGTTGGAGAAGACGAGGGGCACGCGCAACGTCTCATCGTAGGCGTTGAAGTTCTTCTGAATCATGCCGCCGTGGGTCATCCCCATCTCGCCATGATCGGAGGTGTAGATGACGAGGGTGTTCTCGAGCAGACCCTGCTCTTGCAGCGTGTCGAGGATTTGCACGAGGTAGGCGTCCGAGGCCTTGATGAGGTTGCCGTAAAAGTTGAGGTAGTTCTGCTGCTGCTCCGGGGTCTGCGGGCGCAGCGGGGCGGAGAGCTTCTGCAACTGCGCCTGCGCGCCTGGCTTGGTGGAGAGGTCTTCGTCGACCGTGACCGGGAGCTGGATGCCGGTGCTGGCCAGCCAGGAGTCGTCATAGCCGAACTGGGTGAACCCGGCCGGGTAGGCGAGGACGTCGTGCGGGTTGACGAGCGAGACGGTGAGGAAGAAGGGCTGCTGCTGGGCGGCTGCCGAGCGGAGGTAGGGGAGCGCGCCTTCCTGGCCGGCGGCGGGGTCGCCGTCGTCGGTCATGTAGCGGGCGTCGTTGTCGACGACCCCGCCGCCGGCCTGGCAGATGAACTGGTTGGCCCCGGCGTCCTGCGGGTTCCATCGCTCGAAGCCGAACTTGTTGACGTCCTCGGGAACCCAACCCTCGTCGGGGGTGCAGGGCGGCTGCTGCGCGGGGGCGGTGTTGCCGTTGGCCGGTTTGCTGCAATGCCACTTGCCTTTGTAGGGGGTGGAGTAGCCGGCGGCGGCCATGACCGTGCCGATGTTGATCAGGTCGGCCGCCATCTCGACCTGCGGGTACTGGGGCGCGGGCATGTTGGCTTCCAGGACGTACTTGACGCCGTGCTGGGCGGGAAACATGCCGGTCATCATGGTGGCGCGGCTAGGGGAGCACATGCAGGCGTTGCAGGTGGCCTGCTCGAAGCTGACGCCATGCTGCTTGAGGCGGCGCAGGCCGGGCATGTGCTCGTCTTCCCAACCGTCGGGGAAGTGCTGGGTGAAACGCTGCTGGTCGGTCATGAAGAGCAGGACGTTCATGCCCTGCAGCGGCGCGACTTCCGCCTCGGCGCCGGCGCGCGCTATTGGCGCAAGCAGCGGCGCCGCCGCGACGGCCGCGGTGGACTTGATGAGCGCGCGGCGATCGAGACGAGGAGATGCCATGCGAACCCTCCCATGAACGACAGCGCGCGGCCACCCGGCTCGTCCCGCCGCCCGTCAATGCATCGAGTTGTTTGTTGGGCGCATTATGCGGCATCGGGGCGGCGCGCCGCTGGCAGGCGCCGCGAACTTCCTGAACTTCGGGAACTTCCTGAACTTCCGGGGATGCGGGAAACGACAGAAGATAACGTACGATCACTCCTGATCGTTTCCAGGCAGGACGTCATGGCATTGTGTGGCCTCTGCTGTCGGCCTGTGGCCGGGCGCGGCAAGCAGCGCTCCTATCGGACGGGCGGGACGGGGCCGTCCTCTAGCGGTACTTTGTTGACGCCACGAATTGGCGGGCGAGACCGGCGGGAGGGATGGGCGGCCCCCCCGGATCAGTGCCGATTCTTGAACGCTTTGCGCCCCTGTCACGCACGTCGCAGCCCCGATTCTCGGTCTTCGCAGCGCTGTCAACAAAGTACCGCTAAGATGCCGCAGCGAGCTGCTCAGGCGTCTAAGCGGTCGCGGATCATGGTGAAGGCCGCGTGAGTGACGGCGGTGAAGGCTGGGCCAATGGAGGCGACGGTCCCGCCTTCGGCGTCGTCCCAGTTGAGGATCAGGGCGAAGTAGACCCAGCGTTGGGCGGCGTACATGCCGCCGGCGGCCGAAAGGACGTGGTCGGAGAAGGCGTCGAGGCTGCCGCCTTTGAGAAAGGTGTCGACCCCCAGCGGAAAAATCTGGGCGATCTGGTCCTTGAGGGCGAGCAAGGCGCGAAAGACGACGAGCGTTTCGTGGTGCTGGAAACCCGCGTCCGCAGATTCCGGCTTGTGCTTGCATGCATCGATTGTTTCGGTCAACGAACGGTATCGGAGTCCGCGCGGTTGGCAACGGCTGCCTTACGACAGATCGAACCAGTCATCGAGCACCCAGCGTTCGCCCTCCCTGGCAAAGATGCGGACATCGCCCCGCCCTTCGTCGCTGGTTCCAACCACCGCCACGCGGCCGTCGGCAAGCACCCGCGCATCCTCCAGGGGCTGGATGGGAAGCGACTGGTCCGGGGTGAGCGGAACCGGCGTTGCCGCGAGGAAGGTGAAGAGCGCGTTTTCGGTCACGCCGAAGGCGATGTCGACGACGAATTGGCGGCGGACCATCTCATCGCTGAGCAGCGCGAACATGCGCGCCTGATCGCCGGCGACGAGACAGGCGACGTACTGCCGCCAGGTCGTGGTGATCTCGGCGACGGTCTGTTCATCTGCAGGTCGGCCCATCGGCGCGGCTGCCGGCGTGGGGCTGGCTTCCAGTGAGGTAGGGAGGGGAGTGGCCGCAGTCTCGCGGAAGAGCGCCCGCAGCTCGTCCTCGGATCGTGGCGCCACGGTGCATTCGTCCGCTTTTGGGGCATCCAGGCCAGCGTTGGGCGTGCCAGTTTGGGCGCGCGCCACCGGGGCGCTGACCATCGTCAGGAAGAATAGTACGGCAACGAGTGCGAGCGGGCAGCGTCTGGAACATTGCCCGTGCGCGATCGGGATCGATTGTCGCCGCCAGGCGCTGCAGAGTGCCATTCTTGCCTCTCGTCACGCTTCGCCACGGGTAGTGACCCCAACTCATCGGTTCCGGCGCCTGGCTGTTTCCGGCTATGCGGTCACCGCCCCGTGCTTCTCGAAGATCGGCTTGTAGATCAGGTCGGGGCGGAAGGGGAGGTCGCGGACGCGGACGCCGGTAGCGTCCTCGATGGCGTTGGCCAGGGCGGGGGCGACGGGGTTGATGGGGCACTCGCCCATGCCTTTGGCGCCGAGGGGGCCGACGGCGTCGTGGGTGTCGGCGAAGAAGATCTC
>CALMZR010000303.1 GCA_937870845.1 uncultured Chloroflexota bacterium | reverse complement strand
ACGCGCTGGCGCTCTTCGAGACCTGCGGCGACAGCTGGGGGAAGGCGATGATCGTCCACCACCTCGGGCACATCGCCGCCGACCTCGATCGCGACGTGGAGCGGGCGCTCGCGTTGCTGTCGGACAGTCTGGAGCAGTTCGCGGCGATCGGGGATGCCTGGGGTGTCGCTTTTTCCCGGCGTTGCATCGCCTACGTGATTGCGGGACACCGACGCGACTTCGACCGCGCCACCCCGCTGCTCGAAGCGGCGGCGGCCACGTTCCGCCAGATCGGCGACCGCTGGAATCTCGGGGTGACCCTCCACCATCTCGCCGACAACGCCCGGGAGCGCGGCCAGTGGGCGGCAGCCCTCCTCGTCTACCAGGAGAGCCTCGCCAACCACTGGGAGGAACGCGACGCACTCGGCGTCGCCGACGCCCTCCTGCGGCTGGCGCAGATCCAGGCGGCGCTGGGCGAGGCGGAGACGGCGGCGCGGTTCTTCGGCTGCGCGGAGGCCCAGCACGAGCGGGCCGGGGTGAGGCTCCGCGAGCCGGTCCGCGCCGGCTACGAGCAGACGATCGACGCCGTACGGGCGGCCCTGGGTCCGCGGGGGTTCGCGGCGGCGTGGCAGGCGGGGCGGTCGCTCGCCCTCGAGGAAGCCGTCCGCGCCGCGTTGCTGCTCGCCGCCCCGACGGCTTCCCTCAATCCTGCCGGCCCGCAGGCCGTTCCCGCCGGCGCCGAATTGTCGTTGAGCGGGCGCGAACGTGACGTCCTGCGCCTACTGGTCGAGGGGCGTTCGGATCGGGAGATTGCGGCGGGGCTGTCGATTGGCGTGCGCACCGTCCACACGCACGTCGCGGGAATCCTCAACAAGCTCGGCGTCTCCTCGCGGACCGCGGCAGCCACCCGGGCGGTGCGTGACGGGCTCGTCTGACTGGGCGCCTCCGCAATCCTGCGGACCCGACTCCGACTCGCATGCCACGACGGATTCAGTAATTGTCGGGATGCGCGCCGCCCCGTGCCGTGGCACGCTCTCTCCGTCGGTGCACCGGTTCGGCAATCAGCAGTTCGAAAGGACGTGAGCGATGCACGCCGTCTTCATCAGCTTTCGGTCGTCGGCGAACGCGGAGGATTTGGCCGAGCCGTTCCTGCAGTACGCCAACGCGCTCCGTGATGGCGCGATCCCAGGCTTCTGCGCCAAGACCTGGCTCGCCAACGCCGAGCTCGTGGGTGGGTTCCACGTGTTCGAGAGCGGGGACGCCGCCGACCGCTACCTCGACGAGATGTTCGCCCCGAACGTGGCCGCGAACCCGGCGTTCACGGACATCCGGATCGAGCGCTTCGAAGTCGACGAGCGGATGAGCGCGATTACGAACGGACTACCGGCGCCAGTTTCCGTCCCGGCATAGTCGACGCCCCAAGGCGGGATTGAACCGGCCGATCTCGCCTCGGACTCGCTTGCTCCGACCGGGCCCGTGGCCGTCATCCGTGTCCCGTACGGAAAGTCGATGCTGGGGCTGGCCCGGCGGTTGGCGGTCGACCCTCGCAGAGCTTGGCGCCGCCGCAAGCTCGGCTGTCATTGACAGGGAGGCCCCTACCGTCGAATCTGCGGTCGGCGGAGTACGCGCAGCACGTCCCGGAGAAGTTCTCATCGCCCGGAAACCGGTCACGGCGCCAGCCTGGAGGCGTGCCGTTCGCGGGTATCTGCTGCTGCCGCATCCGGGGCCGGTGATCGTAGTCGAGCTGGCAACGGCGGCCTTCGCGGTCATCGCCTGGGGAAGCGTGCCGCCGGTGAATTTGCTTGGGCCGCTGCTATTGGCGATGCTCGGCGGGCAATTGGCGATCGGGGCGACGAACGAGCTGGTCGATTTTCCGCTCGACGCCGTCGCCAAGCCGCGGAAGCCGTTGCCGAGCGGCGACGTTTCCCCGGCAGGCGCACGCGGCATGGTGGTGGCCGGGCTCATCATCATGACGGTGTTCGGGCTGCCGTTTGGGCCGGCGCCGTTTGCTCTGTTGGCGCTGGGGACTGGGATCGGCGTCGCCTACGACCTCTGGTTCAAGCGCACGGCGTGGTCGTGGTTGCCGTATCTGCTGGCGCTGCCGCTGCTGCCGATCTGGGTGTTTGCCGCGCTGGGTCGGCCCGAGGCGCGGTTGTTGCTGCTCTATCCGCTGGGCGCGCTTGCGACCGTGGGCGTCCACTTTGCCCAGGCGCTGCCGGATGTCGTTTCCGATCGTGAGGCGGGGCTGGACACGGTCAGCAGCAAGCTTGGGGGCGATAAGACCTTCGTTCTGGCGTGGCTGGGAGCGGGCTCGGGGCCGCTGCTGGCGTTGGCGGCGGCCCGGATGACTGGCGTGCCGGAGCCGGTTTCCGCATTGGCGATCGCTGCCGGGATCACGTTGGGCTGCCTGGTGGTGAACGCAGCCCTCTACAAGGCGCAGCGCAGGCTGGGGGTTGCCGCGTGCTTCCCGCTGGTCGCGCTCTCCACGCTGAGCAGCGGGCTGGCGTGGACGATCGCCGTGGCGAGGTGACCTCGACGATTCAATGCGTGGTTCATGCGGCGGTTGATCCGCAGGAGACGATCGTGCTCATCCGCTCGAAGCGCGGCCAGTCGAACGCAATCCCGGCCGAAACGCCATCGCCCAGCGTGAACTGCCCGTCCACGGAGACCAGGGGCGTCTCGGTGACGTCTTCGACGAAGTAGGGGCCGCCGGGGGAGAAGTGGTCGCCGGGGAGATCGATCTCGGGGAGGCCGTTGAAGTTGAGATTCATGGCTTTGCCCCAGGCGGAGTCGAGCATGCCGCCGATCCAGGTTCGGATGCCGCGGTTTTCGCAGAAACGGGCGATGTCGATGGCTTCGGCGAAGCCGGAGACGCGGGGTGGCTTGATGTTGATGATGAGGCGGTCGAGGGCGCCGTTGTTCTCCCACAGCATCGCCGCGGCCTGGGCGTCGCGCAGGGAATGGATGCTTTCGTCGAGGCAGATCGGGGTTTTGAGTTCTTTGGCGATCTGGCTGTGGAGGACGATGTCGTCGTCGAAGAGGGGCTGCTCGACGAGGAGGAGGTCGAGATCGTCGAGGGCTTTCAGGCGTTGCCAGTCCTCCATGGTGTAGGCGGAGTTGGCGTCGACTTGGAGGAGAATGTCGGGGAAGCGGGTGCGCAGGGCGCGGGCGACCTCGTCGTCGAAGCCGGGCCAGATTTTCACTTTGAGCCGGCGGTAGCCGAGATCGACGGCGCGTTCGGCGAGTTGGAGGATCTGGGGCAGGGTTTTGCCGCCGATGCTGACGCCGACGGGGAATGTGCGCGGCTGGCCGCCCCAGAGCTTCCAGAGCGGTTCGCCGGCGCGTTGGGCAAGGATGTCCCACATGGCGGCTTCGACGCCGCTCTTGGCGAATACGGCGCCTTTGAGCCAGGCGTAGCTCTGGCGGAGCGAGGCGATGTCGTGAATGACGGCGGTTTCTCTTTGATGTCGGGCGATGCTGGGCAAGATGAACGATTGCAGCGAGGTGATGACGGCGGGCGCATCGACCTCGGGTTTGTAGGCGGGGTCG
>CALMZR010000302.1 GCA_937870845.1 uncultured Chloroflexota bacterium | reverse complement strand
AATACTCTTGCGGCGTCATAGGGTGCCGAAATGTAGACCCCGCCAGAGGGCGATTCAAGGCGAGCGCCGGTGGGTCATATCCCCCAGCCATGGTGGATTTGCCCCAAATCGGGGGCGGCCGGTCCGGGCTCGCCGCACCCTTCCCCCCGCAACGCCTGCCCCCCGCCGCGCGGCACGTTCCCTGCCCCCCGCGCGCGCGAAGGGCCTGATCTGCGCCATTTCCCCCAGCCTGGAGCCCCGATGCGGGTTGCCTCGTCTGTCAGCTTTGCGATTCTCCTCGCCCTGCCCCTCGCGGCCCAGGTGCCGACCCAACGCGATTCAACCGCCCGGGATTCCGCCCGCGTGCTCCCCGAATTGACCGTCACGGTCACCCGGGCGCAGGAGCGCGTCAGCCGCGTCCCCGCCGCCGTGAGCGTGGTGGACCAGCGGGACGTCAAGGGCGCCCAGTCGACGCTCGGCCTGGATGAGTCGCTCAACAACCTCCCGGGCGTCTACGTCGCCAATCGCTACAACTTCAATCTGGACCAGCGGCTGGTGATCCGGGGCTTCGGCACCCGGAGCAACTTCGGGCTGCGCGGCATCAAGGTCATGCTGGACGGCATCCCGCAGACCCTCCCCGATGGACAGAGCCAGCTCACCAACGTGGATTACGCCAATCTCGGCCGGGTGGAGGTGCTGCGCGGGGCCTCCAGCTCGCTCTACGGCAACGCGTCCGGTGGGGTGGTGTCGCTGACCACGGAGCCGGCCGGGCCGGGCCCGTTCGCGCAGTCGATCCGCGCCCAGGGCGGTTCCTTCGGACTGTTCCGGATCCAGAGCCGCACCACCGCGCGCCGCGGCCCCGCCAGCGGCACGCTGTCGATCTCGCGCACCAGCGCCGATGGCAGCCGGCAGTGGAGCCGGAGCGAGTTTACCCAGCTCAACCTCGGCGGCGACTACCTGCTCGGCCCCGAGGCGGGGCACGCCAACTGGACCGGGCAATCGGGGCTGGCGACCAAGACGAGCCACGCCGTTTTCTTGTTGAGCGCGGTCTTCCAGCGATTGCGGGCCGAGGGGAAGAGCGTCGCCGCGCTGATGTTCAACGTCAAAGGGCCGGACCTGCTCTGGTTGGACAAACCGGCGATTCCGGAGCCGGAATGGGCGGAGGCGTACGCCGAGGCCAAGGCTCGGACCCTCAGCGAGCAGGATCTCGAGGCGTACGCCGCGCTTGGGCTGGAGCCGAAACCGTTCGAGAACGTCCGCATCTTCGCGCCGTTCAAGCCGGGCGAGGCGCCGGGCAGGCAGGGCCAGCTCGATGTCCAGCTCGAACGGCTGACTGGCACATTCTCCGGCAAGCTCAACACCGACCGCGACACCCCGGCCGAGGCGGAAGGCGTGGTTTTCCCGATTCTCTGGCCGTTGCAGCCGCTCTTGTGGATGCCGCACAAGGTGTTCGAGTGGGGCGACCTCGACGACAAGCTGAGCGGCTTCATCTACGACCTTCGCAACGCCGGCATCGAGTCGTTCAACCAACTCGACGCCAAGTTCGCCGAAATCCGGGACTACTTCGCCGGGGAGGGGAGCGGCGAAAGCTGGAACGGCCACCACAAGATGACCATCGCCAAGGCGGAGAACCGATTCAAGAGCCTCCCCGACAAGTTCGGTGGTCTGGTCTCCCGCTCGATGGTCGAGTACGGCGGGCTGCCGAAGGTTGACGAGCCGTTCCACGATCAGGAGCTGCGCGTCGTCGACATCGCGGATTGCAACTCCGCCGTGCAGGAGATCCTGGTAACGCGGGTCGTCGACCGGGTCTGGAAGATGGCGGAGGAGCAGAAGCTCGGCGTGGAAACGGTCATCATCTTCGTCGACGAACTGAACAAGTACGCGCCGGCCGGGGGCCAGGGCGGGCTGCGCGACACGCTCGTCGACATCGCGGCGCGCGGGCGGCACCTTAACGTCGTCCTCTTCGGAGCCGAGCAGTTCCGCTCCAAGGTCGATAGCGAGATTCTCGGCAATTGCGGCACCTCGTTCTACGGCCGCGTCGGCGACGAGGAGCTGACCAACGCCGCCTATCGCTCGCTCTCCGAGACGACCAAGCACGAACTCCTCGGATTGCGCAAGGGGACGATCCTGGCGCGGCACGCGCACTTCCGGGCGCCGCTGTTCGGCACGTTCCCCCTGAAGCCGACCATCGACGGCATGATGGGCCAGCGCATATTCAACCCGGCTCAAGACGGGATCGTGCGCGGCCACGTCGGCGACGGGCTGTTCAAGACGCTGCACGACCTGATGGGCGACCGCGCGCCGCGCAAGCAGCAGGTGCGAACGGAAACGATGGACCTGAACCCGCAGACGATGGCGGACATCGTACGTCAGATCAACGGCATCTACGGCGGCCGTCCCCTCGACGGCCGCGCCGATCCCTGGCGCAAGGCGCAAGAGCTGATGGCGAAGGCGCGGTCCCGCCTATGACGACTTCGAAGAATGGGAAGCGCGCGATCGAGGCGCCTGAGACGAGCGCGGCGCCCGGCGACGCGTCGGCACGGCCGCTGCGCATCGCGCACCTGGCCGACACGCACCTCGGGTACTCGGCGTACGGAAAAGCGGACCCCGATACGGGCCGCAATCAGCGCGCCGTGGACATCGAGACGAGCTTCGCCGCCGCGATCACCGACATCCTCGGCCGGAACGTCGATCTGGTCGTCCATGCCGGGGATGTTTTTCACCATACCCGACCTTCGTGGTCGACGTTGGCGCATTTCGTGCGCCAGATGCGGCGCCTCGAGCAGGCTGGCATCGAGGCGGTCGCGATCGCTGGAAATCACGATACGCCGCGACTCCGCACGACCGGCTCGATGTTCGGGTTGCTCGCGCTGGCCTTGCCGACTGTGCGGTTCGTCTCGGGATACGAAACTGAAGAGATCGAGTTGCCGCAATTCGGATTGCTTATTCATGGCATCCCGCACGGTGCGTTGACGAACCCCGATCCGCCGGCGGTGCTGCTGCATCAGACATGGCGGAACGTTGCCGTGACGCACGGCGTGGCGCCGGGCGTCGAGTTTCGGGCGGGGCGCGAGGCCGGGGAGGCGATGCTGCGGGGCAACGTGCT
>CALMZR010000301.1 GCA_937870845.1 uncultured Chloroflexota bacterium | reverse complement strand
GCTGCGTCAAGCGAGTATCCTCGTTCGGGAAGGGCTTATGCGCCAGTGGGGAGCGGCCGGCGACGAGGGCGACTGCCTGGGCAGGGTGCTGGCCGTGCGCGCGCAAGCGCGAGTGGATCCGTCTCATGCCGGCGTGGTGCAGCAGATTGAGCGCCGCAGCGCGCAACAGATACGGATGGTCCGCTCACACCCAGCCAGCTGCGGTGTCCCGCGGGATTCGAATGCCGCTATCGAGCGGCCGATTCAACACATTGTGGAGGTGGGGCTGTTCTTTAGAGTACGAATCGTTGCTCATAGGACTAGAACTGTGTCCCGTGGTTGTGAAGGGGAGTCTGTTGCCTGACCGTGACTGCCGTTCGCGACACGGGAGTACGGTCGCCCACCACCGGTTCCGGCTCCCATGTTGCTCAGGCGTCACCACCCCCGGGTGTGCGCCGACAGCAGCATGAATTAGCCCCTCATCCGGTCGGAATCACCCGCGGCTCCCGGCTCGATTCTAACAAAGCCGATCGCGAGACTCGGCTTGATCTTGAAGACCCTCGTGCGAAAAGCAAAGAGATCGGCGAGCCGCCGATAATCCTATTTTGGAACAGTATCGCCCTGTTCCTGAACTGCTCTCCCGCTTCCGTCCACCAGACGTAGCGTATGTCGTTCCTGGCGTACTCCGGGTGGGCCATCGCGTCCATGCGCGACACGATTCTGCGGCGGGAGCCTGCGGCGCGGACTCCCGCCATAGGGCAATACCAATCGGCGGGTTTACCGCGTTGGTTGCGCAGCCAAACCGACGCTACTGCGCCGTGAGGACGCCGACCATTCCCGCCGACTTGTGTCCCGGGACGTTGCAGTAGTACTCGTACATCCCGGCGGGCGCGTTGATCGTCACCGTCTCGGCGGCCCCCGCCGCGATGTCCACGCTGATCCCCAGCGCGTCGATGCTGAAGTTGTGCAGGGTCCCCCCCTCGTTCGGCAGTGTCAGGGTCACGTCGGTCCCGGCCGGGATCGTCAGTCCCCTCGGCTCGAAGTAGATGTCGTAGGACTCGACCGTCACGCCGGCGCCGCGGTCGCCGCCGGCGACCGCGGCGGGCGTACTGGCCGAGGTCCCCTCGGTCGCCCCCTGTCGCCACGCCTGGAGTTGCTCCAGCTCCCGCAGCCGGCCGCCGCCGGCGTCCTGGATGGCGCGCTGCAGCTCCGGGTCCGTGACCGTCGGCCCCATCATCCCGAGCATCGCCACGACCATCTGGTCGCGGACGATCAGCGCGTCGACGAAGGGGCGATCGGCGGGTCCGGATGCCTCGCACAACGCCGCGATCGGGCTGACCATCATCACCACATCCATGCCCGGCCAGGGGGCGCCCGTCAGCATCGGCCCCATCATCCCGGCCATCATTCCCATCATTTGGTCCACCGGCATCGTCACTGCGCCGGGATACGCTCGGTCGCGCCACGCCTGCAATCGATCGCCCTCAGCGGCACGCGCTTGGGCCACCTCATCGGCCAGCTGCTGAAGTTCGGCGTCCGCGACGCGGGACTGCGCCGCCTGGGCGAGCGCGGCGTCGACGCGGTCGTGGGCGAGGAGCATGATGGCGACCATCAGGTCGACGTCGCCCATCATCCCCGGGCCCATCATGCCAGGACCCATTGTCCCCGGGGTCATCATGCCCGGCCCCATCGCGCCGGGGGTCATCATGCCGGGATCCGTCGGCCATGGCGTCCACGTGCCAGCCGCGGCCAAGCAGGGATCGTCGGCGGGAGGCGTCGCGTCTTGGGCCCCGCCGGGCCCCACCGGGAGCAGGAGCGCGAGGATCAGGACGGGGAGGGCGGTGGCGATGAGCCGCAACGGGATGTTCATTGGAGACCTCCTCTGCTAGCGACCACACTCCTCGCGGATGTGGGCCGCGTGCTCGCCGACGCCCAGGTCGGCGCCATGTATGTCGTTGTGGTGCTCCGTCGCGGCGCGCATGCCGCCGTGCTCCCGCGCCATCTCGCTCGTGTGCCGGCCGACGCAGTTCGCCTCCGCCGCATGTGTTGCGGCCAGCGGCATGGAGCCGAGACCACCCGCCAGGAGCGCGACGATCAGCACGGCACTTGCATGGAACAAACGGCTGTTCACCCCCCAGCCCTTTCGACGTGATTGGGCGCGGATTCCTCGCGACGCTCGGGAGCGCCCAACCCCAGCGTAGCGCTGCCCACCCGATCCGGAATCACGACGGTGGGTGGTTCCCATGCTACCCAGTGGGGTAGGAACAGATCGATGTATGGCCATGTGGTGACATAATCGAGCCATGTCGACCACCGCCCCTCCCGCCGAGCACCTCCAGACCAAGCGCGAGCTGAGCGCCAAGCTCTTCCGCGGCCTTGCCGATTCGTCGCGCCTCGCCCTGCTGGACGCGCTGCGGGAAGGGGGAGCGCTGCGTCTCCGAGCTCGTCGTCGCCACCGGGCTCACGCAGTCCAACGTTTCCGGCCACCTGACATGCCTCAAGGATTGCGGCCTCGTCGTCTCCCGCCAGGATGGCCGCTTCGTCTACTACCGCCTGGCCGATCCCGAGGTGGCCGCCGTGCTTCGCGCGGCTGACGTCGTCTTGTCGCGCCACGCCGACCGCATCGCCGCCTGCATCAACTACAACGTCCCCGGGGGGATCTCTGAGATGGCGACGGGAAACGCGGTGGCGCCTGATGAGCGGCTGGTCCGCTACGGCGTCTTTGGCATGGACTGCCCGGACGACGTTGCCCTGATCGAAAAGGCGGCCCGCACGGTCGCCGGCGTCGGGGGCGCGCACGTATCCCTGGCCTCTGGGACCATGACGGTGCGTCTGACTGATGGTTTCGCGCCGTTACCAAAGCTTGAGCAACTCGTTGAGGGGCTGGGGTTCCGCGTCGATCTCCTGGATGGCAAACGCGCTGGCGACGAACCGCCGGCCGCGCGCTCCCACATCACGGCCTCGTACAAACGCGCGCTCTGGATCGTCATTATCCTCAACGTGGGGTACGGCGTGATCGAGATGGCCGGCGGCTTCTTGTCGGACTCGCAGGCCGTCAAGGCCGACGCGCTCGATTTCGTTGGCGATGGGCTGATCTCGTTCCTGGGCCTGCTCGCGATTGGCTGGCATCCCATCTGGCGGGCACGCGCCGCGCTCATCCAAGGGCTATTCCTGGGAGCACTCGGACTTGGGGTGCTGGGCAGCACGCTTTACCGCGTGCTGGTGCAGGGCATTCCTGAAGCCGAACTCATGGGCGCCTTGGGATTGGCCGGGTTTGTGGTCAACGTCGCCGCAGCACTCGTGTTGCTCCCGCATCGGTCGGGTGATGCCAACGTGCGCGCCGTCTGGCTCTTCTCCCGCAACGACGCCCCGGGCAACCTGGCCGTGGTGATCGCTGCCGTGCTCGTCGTCTGGACGGGGACGGCCTGGCCGGATCTGGTGGTGGCGTGCATCATCGCCGGGCTCTTCCTGCACTCGGAGGGGCGATCCCCGTTCGCGCTGGCCGATCCGAGCCCATCGCGGATGAAGAAAGCCCGGCCGTCGTGGCCATGGACCATGTGACCACCGCGCGCGGCGACCCTCTGCGACAATCATCGCAACCGACCGACGCGGCATGAAAAGGAATAGTGATGCCCGAAGAGACCCGGGATGGAGGGGTCGAAGCCTTGGCGCCCCAAGAATCTGGCGAAGCAGCACGGGGGCGCGCCGAACCGGAGACGAGCCTTTCGCGCCGGCGCTTGCTGGCCGGCAGCGCCGGGATCGGCGGCGCCCTGCTGGTGGCCGAGGCGGGCCGCCGGTCGGCCATGGGCGCGGACGCCACGCCGCCCGCGGACCATAACGCGGCCGCGGCCGGAACCCCGGCGCCCCCCGCGGAAGGTATGACGCATGGGAATGAAAGCGGCGGGTCCATGCCTCGGCGTCAGACCGCCTGGACATCCGAGGAGCTGATCGAACCCGAAACACGCCAGTCCGCCGACGGCGAGCTGCGCACCCGTCTCGACGTTCGCTACGCGTACAAAGACATCGGCGGCTACCGCCTCCACCTGCGCACCTACGAGGGCGGAATCCCCGGCCCGACGCTGCGCGTGCGACCGGGCGATACGCTGCGCATCACGCTGGTCAACGAGCTGCCACCGAACCGCGACCCGATGCCGCGCGACATCAACCACCCGCACCACTTCAACACCACCAACGTCCATACCCACGGCTTGCACGTCAGCCCCAGCGGCATCGCCGACAACGTGCTGCGGCCCATGGACCCGGGCGGGAGCTACGACATCGAGATCGCCATCCCGGACGACCACCCCCGCGGAACCTACTGGCACCACCCCCACAATCACGGCAGCGTCGACGTGCAGCTCACCAGCGGCATGGCGGGCGCGTTGATCGTCGAGGGCGATTTCGCCGACGTGGCGGAGATCGCCGGGGCGCAGGAGCGCGTGCTGATCCTGAACGAGGTGCTCTTCGATTACCTGGGCACGATCGAGACCTACGACACCGTCTGGCCGGAAGCCGTGCCGCGCTTCCTCTCGGTCAACGGGCAGCGCGAGCCGATCATCCAGATGCGCCCGAGCGAGGTGCAGCGCTGGCGCATCGTGCAAGCCTTCCACGAAAACAACCTGCGGCTCGGGCTCGAGGGCCATGCGCTGCACGCCATCGCCTACGACGGCATCCCGCTTACGAGCATCGAAACGGCCGCGGATCACGTGGTTGCGTCCGGGCAGCGCATCGACGTGCTGGTGCAAGCGGGTGATGCGGGCGAGTACCTGCTCCAGGCGCTGCCGAACGACCAGGGCTATCCGTCACCCACCGGGCCTCTGGCCCGCGTCGTGGTCGCGGGGGAACCGCTGCCGATGGATCTGCCCGCCGCGTTGCCCGCGGGACCGCTCGCGTCGATCCGCGACGACGAGCTGACGGGGGAACGGGAGCTGGTCTTCACCGCGATTGAGCCGGAAGGGCCAGGAGGCGCCACGTATCAGGAGTTCGTCTTCCTCATTGACGGCCGGCGCTTCGATCCGAATCGGGTGGACCAGAAAATCCCTCTCGGCGCGGTGGAGGAGTGGACCGTCGGCAACGACCACCACGACGACCACGTCTTCCACATCCACACTAACCCGTTCCAGGTCACGAGGATCAACGGCGAACCCCTGTCCGAGCCCGTTTGGCGGGATACGGTCATCATCCCGCGCGACGGGAGCGTCACGTTCCGCTCGCGCTTCCTCGATTACCCCGGCCAGACGGTGCTGCACTGCCACATGATGAACCACGAGGAGCTGGGGATGATGCAGCTCATCGAGTTCGTCGAGTAGTCGGCGGCGCGCATCACCGGCCGGGCCTTTGGCCCAGGCTTCCGCGTCGTCGGAGACGGGCAGTTGGCCGGAGGCAGCGAGGGCATGTCCGCTAACCCGTGGCGCCGGCGTCCGGCTGCCACCGTGTCCACCGCCCCCGCGCCCAGCAGCGCGGCCGACGGCCGAACGGGGCGGCCGGAGCCGCCCCGTTGCCATGCCGTGCGCCTGCGGAGCTGCGCGGGTGACT
>CALMZR010000300.1 GCA_937870845.1 uncultured Chloroflexota bacterium | reverse complement strand
GCGGCAGCCTGGTCTATCTCGACGCGCGTCAATCGCCGCGCCAGCCCGCTACGCTCGGTGGCAGCAGCAGCGATGGCTATACCTGCGCCAGCATCAGCGGTCCCGGCACCGTTGTGCTAACGGGCACGTTACCCACACCCGTCGGCAGCACCGCCGCCTCGACGCCTGTCCCCGGCGCTTCCGCCGTGCAGGGGACGCCATCGGTCGGCAGCGCGGGTTCGCTGGCGTCGATCCCGATTGGCACGATCATCGACCTGACGGAGAGCGGCTGCACCGGGCGCACCACAAAGATCGTCCGCCTGCGCACGGAGCCAAACACGACGACCAGCAGTGTGATCGATACGCTGGCGTATGACCTGCGCTTCCGCGTCACGGGTGTGACGAACGGCTGGGTGCGCATCGTTTATCGCGATGGGCAGGGTTGGGTGAGCGGGCAGTTTTTCCGCCTGGGGGCTGGCTGCGCGTTCTGATGCGTCGTTGGCTCCTGTCAGCAGAGACGCCCTGGCTGCCGCGCGCCCTGCATGGGTGGGGATGGGCGGCGCTGGCGGTCTTCGCCGTTGCCGGGACGCGGGATTACCTGGTCTACATGCGGGCGGTCTGGTCGCTGGGCGAGGAGGCGGTGGCGCGGGGGGTTCCGCTCGACCGGCTCGACGCCGGCTCCGGCTGGGACGGGTATCACCTCTACGAGCGGGGCTTGGAGACGCCGATTCGCTCGCGCACGCCGAAGGGGGGG
Organism: uncultured Chloroflexota bacterium; assembly: GCA_937870845.1. GTDB lineage: Bacteria > Chloroflexota > Chloroflexia > Thermomicrobiales > UBA6265 > JACCXM01. The sequence continues at coordinate 7,108 of CALMZR010000300.1, read as the reverse complement.
CCGTGGTGGGTCTATTTCTACGCCCCGGCCACCGATTCGGCCTACGTCGTCTCGGGCCGGCCGCTGCGAAACCACTTCGTGGTCGCCCGCCGTCCCTACTCCTCCTGGCTGCAGACCAAACCGACGAACCTCTACCTGTTGCGCCGCTTCGGGGAGCCGTGGCCGCCGCGCGCCGAGCCCAAGGCGATCGTCGTCCGTCCGGGGCCCGGCGGGTTGGTGACGGCCGGGACTCCGGTCGCGGAACAGGAGGGGCAGGGGGCGGAGAACGGCTGGGGCCGCTGGGGGACGCCACCCAGCCCGACGCCGGACGACCGACCGGCAGCCGGATCGGCGGGCGACGATGAGTGATTGGGCGGAGCGGGGACTCTTCCTGATCGCGGCCAAGGCGCCCGTGGCTGGCTTCACCAAGACGCGGCTGGGCGCGACGATCGGCATGGAGCGCGCCGCCGCGCTGTATACCGCCTTCCTGGTCGATCTGGCCGAGCGGTTCACTCCCTGCGCGGGCGAGGATTGGGGCTTCGACGTCGGCTGGGCCTACACCCCGGCGGAGGCCGATTTCACCTCCGTGCTGACGGGGATCGGCTGCGCCGCTCCCTCACCATCCTGCCGCTTCGTGGCCCAGCACGGCGAGGGGTGGGACGTGCGGCAGGCCAACATCCTGCGCTGGGGGCGCCAGCAGGGGTACGCGCGAACGGTCCTGGTCGGCTCCGACTCGCCGCAGCTTCCCCGCTCCGTCGTCTGCGAGGCCTTCGCCGCGCTCGAGAGGCACGATGTGGCGATGGGCCGCACCCTCGACGGCGGCTACTATCTGATCGGCCTGCGCGGCTTCCACGACGTGCTGACCGGCGTCCCCATGAGCACCGTCTCCGCCGCCGACGCCCTGGCGGCGCGAGCGGAGGGACTGGGTTTGTCGCTGGCCGAGATGCCGGAGACGTTCGACATCGATGAGGAAGGGGATTTGGCGCACCTGCGGGCCGCGTTGGGGCCGGATGGGGCGGCCGCGCCGGCGACGTGGGCGGCGCTGTGCCGGTTGGGGTTGGCAAACGCGGAGCCTGATTGATCAGGCACGGCGCCGTGATACTCCACGATCAGCTTACGGCGCCTCGGATTCGAGGAGATCGAGGAACTGGCGCGGCGAGAGGAGCTTCACGGCCTGGTAGTGACCGAGCGCCTGCAAGGGTTTGTCTCCCGTGACGAGGTAGTCGGCGCCAGCGCTCAGCGCCGTGGCCAGCACCACATCGTCCTTGGGTTGCGTGGCCACGCCTTGCACCGGTATCAGGATGGGCTGAATCACGGCGTCGACACGGAGGGCCTCGAACGCGGCCGCGATCTGATCGGGAGCCAATCTGCTTGTGAAGTACTGATCGCTCAGCGTGCGGCCAAGCTCGGTCAGGATGTGGTCGGAGACGACCAACGTAAACGCCCCGTCGTACCAACGCCGCAGCAACTCGCCTGGCGTACTGGCTGCTCTGGGAAACCCAAGGATGGCCGAGGCCAGGACATTGGTATCGAGGACGGCGGTGATCACGCCAACTTGCGCGCCGGTTCGTTTTCGGCGACCTGCGGCCCCTCGGCGGCAATCCTGGCAAGCTGCGCCTCGATCTCTTCGAGCGGCACATCCGCGAACGCCGCGCCGATCGCCTCGAGCGCCTTTCGGCGCTCCGCCTTTCCCTGTTCCAGCCGCATGAGCCGCTTCAGGTCGCTGGCGGAAACCAAGGCTGCCGCCGGCGAGCCCGAGTGCTCGATGAGCACACGCGTGTTTCCCTGCTGCACCTCATCGACGAGACGGGAGAGGGCGCGCTTGACTTCGCTGATCGGCAGCGTCCGGGTTTGCGGGTTCTCGTTGCGCGTGGCATCGTCCATGGTCGTATCTCCAGCAGCGGCATCGCCCTCATTGTAGCCGGCTGCCACTGGGCCGCCCGATGCGGGACAATGCATCCCAGTGACGGCCCCGTGGCCGACCGGCAGACGCGATGAGCGACAAGAGGACGACCGTGCGCATCGGAGTGACGTTCCCCCAGATCGAGTTCGGCAACGACCCGGCCGCCATCCGCGACTACGCGCAGGCGATCGAAGACCTCGGCTACGCCCACTTCCTCGTCTACGACCACGTTCTCGGCGCCGACGCCTCCGTGCGGCCCGGCTGGAGCGGGGCGTACTCGGCGGAGAACCCGTTCCACGAGGTCTTCGTGCTGCTCGGCTTCGTGGCAGCGGTGACCGAGTCGCTGGAACTCGTGACCGGGGTGCTGATCCTGCCGCAGCGGCAGACGGCGCTGGTCGCCAAGCAGGCGGCCGAGGTGGATGTGCTCAGTGGCGGGCGGTTGCGGCTCGGGGTCGGGGTCGGCTGGAACGAGGCCGAGTACCAGGGTCTCGATAAGAAGTTCGCCAACCGCGGCGCCCGCAGCGAGGAGCAGATCGCGCTGCTGCGCGCGCTGTGGACCGCGCCGGTCATCGACTTCGACGGGGAGTGGGAGCGGATCGAGGCGGCCGGGATCAACCCGCTCCCAGTGCAGCGCCCCATCCCGATCTGGATCGGCGGCTACGCCGAGGCGACCCTGCGCCGGATCGGCCAGATGGGCGACGGCTGGTTCCCCTGGCGCGAGCCGAACGAGGCGATGCGCGCCGCCATCGCCCGCATCCACGACTACGCCCGCGAGGCCGGCCGCGACCCGGCCGCCATCGGGCTGGAGCCGCGCCTCGACGTCGCCCGCGGCACGCCCGAGGCGTGGCGATCCTTCGTCGAGCGCTGGCGCGAGCTGGGCGCGACGCACCTGTGCGTCAACACCATGGGCGCCGGCTTCACCTCCCCCGACCAGCATCTGGCCGCCATCACCCGCGCCGCCGAGGCGCTTGGAGTCGGGACGACCTGAGTCGATAGCCAGGAGAACAGCTGCGTGTCCACGGCCAAGTCGCTTGAACGCGACTCACTCGAAGCCCGGATCGCCGCCCTCGCCGTGCCGCCCGGCGCCGCCGCCTGCGTCTGGCTGGGGCAGGGCGGCTACCTGTTCAAATCGCCGGGGGGCGTCGCCATCATGGTCGACCCCTACCTCTCGGATTACGCCGAGGCGTTCTGGGGCGTCTCCCGCGCCATCCCGCCCGTCATCGACCCGGAGCGGATCGCGCCGGACGTGCTGCTGGTCACCCACTGGCATGAGGACCACCTCGACGCGCCGACCGTGCGCCACTACGCCCGGCAGCCGGACGTGATCTTCGCCGGGCCGGAGTCGTGCGTCATCCGCGCCCGGATCTGGGGCTGGCCGGCGGAGCGGACGATCACCCTGGAGCGGGGCGACCGCCGCACGTTCGGCGATGTCGAGGTCACGGCCACGTTCGCCCGCCACGACGAGGACGCCGCGCTGACGCTCGATGCCGTCGGGTTTCTGCTCGACGTCGGCGGGGTGCGTATCTGGGATGTGGCCGACAGCGAGTACGACGCCCGGCTGCGATCCATGCGCGACGAGCGCATCGACGTCATGCTCGTCCCCATCAACGGCGGCGGCGGCAACATGAACGCCCACGAGGCGGCGCTACTGGCCTGGCACGTGGCCCCGCGCGTCGCCGTGCCGATGCACTACGGCATGTGGCCGGACGCGCAGTACGGCCCGGGGGCCACGCTCGACCCGGAGACGTTTCGGGAGACGCTGGCCAAGCTCGGAGGGACGGCGGAGGTGCGGGTGCTGGAGCCGGGGGAGATCGTGCTTTTCGAGGGTTCCTGACGGCGCTCTGGGCGCCAGCCCAGTGAGCCAGGGCCACGCCTCGGCTCCTGTCCGTGAGACACGGGCGACGGCCGTACCCCGGCCCCGGGAAATTCGGCGTGGTTATCCGAAGATCCCGAAGATCCCGAAGATCCCGAAGATACGGGGGAGGCGGGCGGCGGCCGCGCCCCCGAACTCCCGCTACCGTGGGGCAGGCGAGAACGGCTGGGGACGCGGGTAGACGCCGCAATGCCATCTTGACACCCTCCCGTCCGTTGCTCCAAGATGCCCCGCCCGACGTGGGCCATCCAGATAGGCACGAAGGAGCTCGCATGAGTCGCGCGACACCATGGCGCCACGCCCGTTTCGACCGCCGCCGCCTGCTGCAAGGGACCGGGGGCGCGGCCGCCCTGGCGGCGCTCGGCCACTCCGCGTTCGCCATCGGGGCCGGGGCCCAGGACGCGGTGACCATCACGATGTGGGGCAACCACCCGGAGTGGCGGGATCCGATGCTGGAGATCCTGGCCGCCTTCGAGGAGACCCACCCCGGCGTCAGCGTCGAGTTCACCGGCATCCCCGGCGGCGACTACCCGGCCCGCATCCAGACGGCCATCGCTGGCGGGGCGCCGCCGCAGGCGCTCGGCATGCTGGAGGGGAGCATCATCACCACTATCGCCGCCGGCGGGGAGCTGCCCTTCATCGACCTGACCGGGCAGATCGACATCAGCGGGCTGACCGGCCCGGCGCGGGGGCAGGTGGAGGTCGACGGCGTCGTCTACGGCACGCCGCTCGCCTCCTACACCGTCGGCATCGCCTACCAGAAGGCGATCTTCGCCGAGAACGGCCTGGAGCCACCGGCCACCTGGGACGAGCTGACGACGGTGGCCCAGGCGCTGCTCGACGCCGGCGCAACCCCGCTCGTGCTCGGGGCCAAGGACTGGGTCCACCCCTACTTCATGTACATCGGCCTCACCTCTTCGGTGCTCGGGCCGGAGGGGTTCGAGCAGGTGCGGCGGGGCGAGCGGATGCTGACCGAGCCCGACCTGGTCGCGGCCACGCAGCTTCTGCTCGACATGCAGCCGTTCTACCAGTCCGGGTTCCAGGCGACCGATTACGTCACCGCCAAGGCGATCTTCGCCAACGGCCAGGGCGCGATGCAGGTGGCGGGCACGGCCGACTTCAGCGGCTACCGCGAAGTCAACCCGGAGGCCGACCTCGGCTTCATCGCCTGGCCGGGGCCGGAGGCGGGCATGTACGCCACCAACACCGGCATGGAGCTGCTCTACACCGTCAGCCGCTTCGCGTCGCCGGAGGCGCAGGAGGCGGCTGCGCAGCTCGTGAACTGGCTGGCGACCGTCGAGGCGCAGCAGATGGTCTCCGACCTGATCGCGCTGCCGGTCCACGTGGAGGTCACCGAATCGAGCGACCCGATCCGCCAGGAGACGGTGGCGGCGCGCGGCCTGGACGTCATCGTCTGGTACGACCTGCCGGAGACGAACCAGACGACCACCGTGGCCACCAACGAGCAGGGCGGCCTCTGGACCGGCCGGCTCACCGCCGAGCAGTTCGCCGAGGCGATGCAGGCGTCGATCGTGCCGGCGGCGGGGGTAGCGACGCCGGAGGCGTAGCCCTCACCCCAACCCCTCTCCCACCGCGGTGGGAGAGGGGCTTTTCCGGCCGCGGCCAACCGCGCAGATGAAGCGTGCGGAAGGCGTGTCATGCTGAGCGAAGCGAAGCATCTCGGCGCCGAGGAACGACATTGTTGGGGAACGAGATGCTTCGGCCCGCGGCCTCAGAATGACACGAGTTCGGGATGGCGCGCGATGACATGAGCGATCGGTGACGAGGGCTGGCCGCAATGAGTCGCGCTTCTCAAGCCGCGTGCCGTACATCTGGTTCATCCTGCCGGCGCTGCTCGGCTACGGCATTCTCTTCGTCTACCCGACGATCCGCGCCTTCTACCTGAGTCTCTTCGGGTGGCTCGGGTACGGGCCGATCGGGGAGCCGATCGGGCTGGCCAACTTCGCCGAGCTGCTGCAGAGCGGGCGCTTCTGGCGGGCGGCGCTGCACTCCGGGCAGCTCTTCCTGTTCATCTTCGTCTTTCAGAACACCGTCTCGTTGGGGCTGGCGCTGATGCTCAACCGCCGCTCGCGCCTGACGCACGTCTACCGGGCGATCATCTTCCTGCCGGTGATCATGTCGGCGGTGGCGACGGGGATCATCTGGATCCTGATGCTGGATCCGATCATCGGCATCGTCAACCCGGTGCTGCGCGACATCGGGCTGGCGGGCTGGCAGCGGGAGTGGCAATCGGACCAGGCGTGGGCGATGCCGACGGTGATGCTGGTGCAGGCCTGGCAGTGGAACGGCATGGCGGTGGTCCTCTACCTGGCCGGCTTGCAGAGCGTGCCGGAGGACCTCAGGCAGGCGGCGCTGGTGGACGGGGCGAAGCGCTGGCAGGTCTTTCGCGACATCACCTTTCCCATGCTGGCGCCCGCCTTCACGGTGGTGACGGTCCTCTCCTTCATCCTCATCTTCCGTGCTTTCGACCTGATTTATGTCCTGTCCGGGCCGCTCGGCGCGCCGGACGGGGCGACGCTGGTCATCGGCGTCCTCATCTACGGCGACGCCTTCGGCACCAGCGGCTTCAGCGCCCAGACGCGCATGAGCTACGCCATGGCGGAGGGCGTCACCCTCTTCCTCTTCCTGGCCGGCGTGGCGGCGCTGCTGCCCCCGGGGAGGCGGGCGCCATCGGCATCAGTACGCAAGGCGAGGCAATAGTTCCGGTCGACCGGCATGGCCTTCCACTTGCCCCTCTGATGGTGTCCAGCGATAGCCGCCCTGGTAAGGTCGTGGCTGGGATCATTGCCGAAATGTCTGCGGAGGAGATCTATCGACGCACGGGCCATACCCCGGCCATGCTCTTTACCCTTTTCAAACTACGTTGGCTGGCGGAGCAGCGGCCAGCGTTGCATGCCTGTGCGCATCGCTTCCATTGCGTCGAGGATCTCATCCACCGGCACTGGGGGCTAGAGCCAGCGATGGGCTTCCCTCTTGCAGGCCGCACCCTCCTATTCGACGTTCAGGGTGGCCGCTGGGATGCTGGCCTGTGCTCCCTCGCCCGTCTCCGCCCTGAGCAGCTGGCTCGGACTCTACCGAGCGGTTCTGTGGTCGACCAGCTCGGCTCAGCTGTAGCGGGCCGCCTTGGGGTCGCCACCGGCTGCCGCATCGTGGCTGGAGGCCACGACCAGTGTTGCGCCGCCCTAGGCGCCGGAGCTATTCTGCCTGGACACGCGGTCTATGGATGCGGCACTGTCGAGTGCATCACCCCGACGTTTGCCACCGCCGTGTTTAGCCCTTCGCTGTGCCGCGCCAATCTATGCACCTACCATGCTGCCGTTCCGGGGCGTTGG